>CAISJZ010000540.1 GCA_903885755.1 uncultured Hyphomicrobiales bacterium
GAACCGAGGCTCAAACGGGCGCGCGACCTTGTTATAGGACGCGAACCCGCCATCCTCGATCGGATAGACCGGGATCGTATAGTCGCGCTTGAAATCGAAGCCGACGATCGTATCCGGCGCGATGACGGGGTTATTCGACGAATCGAAAATTCCCCATTGCGGCGACTGTGACGATTGCGTCTGGTTGCTGATGTCTGGACTGTCGCCTGTGAGCGCGGGAGGCGTCGGGCTCGGCGGATCGAGTGGCGAGCGCGGGACAGGCGGAACCCCCGGCGCGAACGGCACATTCGGAAACGGCGGCAGTTCGATGGTGACGATGCTCATCCGACAAGCCCCGCGTTGGCCTGCTGCACCAGATTACCACGGAGCGCCCCGCCAATGGCCTTGGCGATGCCTTGGGCGTCCTTCGCCGCGGTCTGGATAGTGATCTGTCCGATTGTGATCTGAGCGCCACCAGCGGCCACCGCAGCGCCACCACCACCGCGCGACAGGTATTGAAGCCCGCGACGAATGTCAGACAGCGTGTCATGACCCTTGGACGGCGATTCGTAGAGGCGGATGAATTTGTCGAGCGCGCCGGTTTCGGTTTTCTCGCCAGCGATGGCCGATGCGGCGCCGGCCTTCGTATGGGACAATTCCCACATGACGAAGGCGAGTTGCGTGGTCAAGTCATTCCAGTTCGAATGACGGGCCGACGCGAACGACTTCAACTGATTGAACCGCTCGCCGCGCCATTGGCCGATCCCATGCGCGCCCTGACCGCCGCCGGCCGGGTTATAGGCGTTCGGATTTAGGCCGCTCTCGGCGTAGAGGCCCGCCAGGATGCCCGCGCGCAGTCCGCCGGTAGGTGGCCCGCCCGAAGGTGACGCATCGGCCCCCTGCGCGCTCCTGAAGGCTTTTTGGTAGTCTGAGAAATTCGATGGGATGGACGGTGCGGGTTTGGCCTGCGGAAACAGTCCGCCAAAGCCGAGCGCGGCCGCGTCGGCCTTGATCGCACCCATGATGAACGATTGCCACGTCGCGTCGGATTGCGCTTTCGTCAGCTTAAGTTCGCCATCGAGATATTTGATCGCGGTTGACAGGTCGCCGATCTTTTCGACCACCGATGGGGCGGCGACGATCTTTTGAAGCGCGCCCTGTATCGTCTGACCAAGTTCGCGCCACGCCACGCCGGCCGCTTTGATCTTGTCGATCTGCTGATCGGACGGGACCTTGTCCATGGCGACGCGCAAATCTTCCAGGACGGCGGCCTGACCCTTCAACGCTTCGACGGTATCGGCGTCCTGAGTGAACCCGAGATAGCGCGCGAATTGATTGACCTTGGCCTTGTCGGGTTGCGTCTCGGCGTATTTGGCCAGCTTGTCGAACAACTGCTGCGGCGAATCCTTCGTTGACCCGCCGACCGCATTCAACGCCATCCAGAAATTCGCGCCCGGATCGATGCCAAGCGTGTTCCACGCCTCAAGCGTCTTGGCCAGGTCCACCATCTCCTGTTTCGCGGCCTTCGCATCGCCGCCCATCATTTCGATGACCATGCCCCACGCCTGGAGCGGCCGAACCGATAGACCCACGGCGTTCGCGGCGTTTGAAACCGATGTCAGGCCGGTGACGGTGTTGGCGACGAATTTTTCAATCGACCCCGCGCCCACCAGCACGGCGAACAATCCCAAGGCTTCGGATTTGATCTTGCCATAGAACCCTTCGGCCGCCCGTTGTCCCGAGGCTTCCAGATCCTTCGCGGACTTCGCGGCCTCATCGCGGGTTTTCTTGAACGCCTGTAGCGCGTCCTTCTGACCCTTGTTCAGTTTCGAAGGGTCGAGGCCGAGCGTGATGA
>CAISJZ010000541.1 GCA_903885755.1 uncultured Hyphomicrobiales bacterium
AGGAAATTGCGCTTGTCGAGGAACAGCAGGCGGAACTCCTCGCGATCCGCGAAGGCCATCGCCGCCCGACAATACTCGATGACATCCTTCCACGAACCCAGAACCGGGCGCTCGCGGACCGCGCCCTTGGCGAGCCGCCGGCCCGCGGCCTCGACGATCTTGATGTCGATCGCGGTCGATTCGCCCACGCCCGGAAATTCCATCAGGCGCTCGATTCGCGCGCCCAGGGTTTCGGCGAAGGAGCCAAGACCGCTGACGAGCGCCTTGGCGATGGGCTTGACATCGCGGCGCGGAATCGTCCGGTACAGCAGCAATTCAAGCAATTCATAATCCGGCAGGCCCTGGTCGCCGGTCTCCAGAAAGCGGGCGCGCAGACGGTCGCGATGGCCATGGAAGTGGGGACTTGCGGCCTCGCCGGTGTCCGCCTTTCGCGGCGGCTTGCCGGTCACGCCGGAGCGCCGCCATAGGGCGGGCAATGCCAGCCGCGCGGCGACAGGGTGAAAATCTCGACGCCCGTCGCGGTCACGCCGACGGTGTGCTCGAATTGCGCGGAGAGCGACCGGTCGCGCGTCACCGCTGTCCACCCGTCGGGCAAGATTTTCACCGGCGCCCTGCCCAGATTGATCATGGGCTCGATGGTGAAGAACATGCCGGGCTTGAGCGGCACCCCCTCGCAGCGCTTGCCGTAGTGCAGGATGTTCGGTTCGTCGTGGAACATCTCGCCAAGGCCGTGGCCGCAGAAATCGCGCACGACCGAGCAACGCTCGCCCTCGGCGTATTCCTGAATGGCGGCGCCGATGTCGCCGGTCGTGGCGCCCGGCTTCACGACGGCGATACCGCGCATCAAGGCTTCATAGGTGACCTCGACGAGACGCTCGGCGCGGCGCGGAACCTCGCCCACGAGATACATGCGGCTGGAGTCGCCGTGCCAGCCCTCGAGGATGAAGGTGACGTCGATGTTGACGATATCCCCTTCCCGCAAGGGCTTGGCGTCGGGAATGCCGTGGCAGACGACATTATTGATCGAGGTGCAAATTGATTTTCGATAGCCGCGATAACCAAGGGGCGCGGGATAGGCGCCATGGTCCATGCCGAACTGGAACACGAATTCATCCAGCGACGCGGTGGTAACGCCGGGGCGAACCCGCTCGACCAGAAGATCAAGCGCCTCCGCCGCCAGATGGCCAGCCTTGCGCATGCCGGCGAAGGCCTCGGGGCCATGCAGCTTGATATGTCCGGTCTTGCGTCCGCGGGTGGACGCGGCATCGACAAAGGTCATCGGTCCTCCGCGAGAATTCTCGTCTGGTCGCCCCGGAATCGAGACGACGGGCGGATTGGCGTCATCGTGGCGCGTCCCCGAGTCCCTCAATTCGCAAATTCGCGTTCGCCCGACAACTCGCTTTTGGTGAAATCGTCGATCAGGGCGGAAACTTCAATGGTCCAGACCCCGGAAATCGGCACGAACACCCCCTCGATGTCGTATCCGCCATCGCCGACCGGCCGCGCCGGGTAGGCGCGCGCCTCGATCGACCTGTCGGCCGGACCCAATGAAAGCGTCAATTCCCTCGGAATCATCGGGGTGAAATCGCCGGTCAGAAGGTCGATATGGACCCTGTTGCGGCCGACGCGGCCGGGGCTGAACGTCAACGTGGCCATCATCCGCTCGCCGTGAATATGGAGCATCGATGGCCCGGGCGGCGTTCGGGCAGCCAGCGCGCGCGGCGGCGGGGTCAGCCGCCAGCCAGACACCAGCATGAGAATCATCGCCGCCACGGCGATTTCGCCGGCGATGCTCCGCAATATCCAGCGCCGGGCGTCGGGCCCGCCGCGCGCCACGGCGGGCGTCAAGACTATCCAGTTGAGCGTGGCGAGCCCCAGCAGCAGCGCCACGGCGACGAGCTTGGCGGACAGGATTTCGCCATAGGCGGTTAACCAGAGCGCATCGAGCGCGCCGACCTGCGCGAAGGCCAGAAGGAGCCCGGCGCAAAGCTGCGGTGGCACGACCCAGAGCGCGACGGCGGAAAAGCGACGCAGCGCCGCCAGCAAGTCCGGGGCGCCCGCCGAAGCCCGCGAAGCCAGCGGCGCCAGCGCCCCGATCCAGACGGCCGCGGCGACGACATGCAGGAACACCGCCGGGCGTGTCGCCCATTGCGGCGGGGCCGCCGAGGCATGGCCCGTCGCGGCGAAGGCGGCGCCAAGGCCGGCGAGGGCCAGCGCCGACAGGAGCCTGCTCCAAGCGGCGCTCGACAGAAGCGACCCCATGGCGAGAAGGCAGGCGGCGATGGCCAGGGCCGCCGAGGCGCCGAAGGACCCACTGGCGCCCGCGATCCAGATGGACGCCGAAGTCAAAGCGGCCGCGCCGAGGTCTGTCATGTCGAGACCCTGCAATCCGATGGACAGAGCGATGGCCGCCACGCCAACGCCCAGCAGGGCGCGCAAGCCCCTCGCGAAACGCCGATCGGCGACATCCCGCGCAATCCAGCCGAGAAAGAACGCGCCACCAACACCCGCGAACATCGCCCCGAGCATGATCGCTCTTACCGCCCAGATCGCCATGGCCAGCGCGGAATTCTCCGGCGCGACCGCGCTCGTCCCGCCTCCAGGCATTCCCACGGAAAAGGCGACCACGCCGCCGACAGGATGACCGTCGGCGGAAATGACGCGATAGCTTAGGGTCTGCGTCCCCACGGGCAAATCGGGGGGCAACCGTATTTCAACGGCCTCGCCGCGCGACATGGCGGCAAGGTCCGGCCTTGCCACGCCCTTCGCGTCGATCAGCTTGAACACCAGCGGCGACACGGGCTCGTTGAACCGCAGCGTGATCTCGCCCGGCGCGGCGCGCAACACCGCGCCATCCGATGGATCGGACGACACCAGCGAGGCGTGCGCCATCGCCCCCGCCCCTCGCCAGATCAAGCCAAGGGCGAATAGGATAACCATGAACAGCCGATGGCCAGACCCGCTCAATTCCCCTTGCCCGGCGTCAACAAAAGACCCGGCGCGGGTTCCTTGAGATCATGCGCGGATTTTCCCTCGGCGGGAATTTCGATCCAGCGATCGGCGCCAGTCTCGCAATCCTGCACGGTCGGGAACCAGAGTTTTGCGCCGGGGGTGAGATCGCTGGCGATGGAGCCCGTGAAGACAAATTCGTCGTACTGGTCGTCGGGAAGCCGACCGCCGCTCCAGGAGATTTCCTTGACGCCTTCGGAAATCTTGCCGTGCATGAGTTCGTAGGTCCGGGCGTATGGGCCCTTCGTGGTCTCAAGCGTCCAGCCGGGCTTGGGCATGGGTTTGACGCCGACCATGCCCTCGGGAATGCGAATGCGCACGCGAATGGTGGCGGAGCCAGAGCAGCCGTGAGGCACGCGCATCACACCCTTGTAGGACGAGCCAATGGCGGCTTCCTGCTTTTCCAGCGTGGCGTGAGCGAAGGCCGGGATGACGGCGAGGGCCGTCGTGAAAAGGAGGCAAGCGCCGAGGGCGCGATGGGCAAAACGATGCATGAGATTGATCCAATGACGTTGAAAGGCCGCGCGGCGGGGGCGCGGGTTCAGGCGAAGTCATTGGATGGCTGGCGGTCCTCGCTGGGCGCGCGGCACGCCCCACGCTTCCGCGGCGGGCGGGCCGCGTATATCCGGCCCCGCCGCGAGCAGGATCGGCCTTATGGCGTCCGCGGGGGCCGCAACGGTAAATTCAAGGGAAGGGGCGGCGAGAGCCGGCGCGCCAGCCGACAAACAGCAGAGATCGCAGGCGCCGTGATCGCTGACCGGCGCGACAGGCCCATCGATGGGGGCCGGGGAGCTTGCGGTCAGGCACAGCACATGCGGATCGCCAAGGGGATCGGCCGCGGCTGGCATCCCAACGGGCAGCGCCAAGCGGAACACAAGCGCATAGGCGACGAGAAGAGCCGCCGCGCGGAGCCAGGGTTTACTGCATTTTGCCGACTGGAACACGCCCTCCCCTAACAAGCCGGGCGCGGCCTGTCCATTCCGCCTACGCAGAGGGAGTTTTGTCGAGACTGGCGAGAACCTTCACGACATCCACCGAAAAATTCTCGCGGTAGTCATGCGGGCCGCCGATGACCGGGCGATAGTCGAGACCGAGCGAGGTCGCCAGCACGCAATACGCGCTCTTGATCAGCGTGGATGGAAGAATTTCGGCGACGATGGTTCCTGGATCGCAGAAGATCAGGTTGGTCAGAGCGGCTCCATGGACCGCAACGATTGTTCTGGCCGCGCGAAAAGTCTCGATCTGGCGGCGATGGTCGCGTGCGTCGGGGACGAACACCGAAAAATCCCGCGCGGCGAGCGCGGCGCGCAACTCCGTTTCGGTTCCCAACCGCCGCATTCTGGCGTCGCCGCGCGAGACGTAAACGCGTTCGGCGGCGTGAGACGCGGCGGCGTCCGAGGGATAATACGCGAGAAGCAGATCGCGGAGATTGTCCACGTCCTGTCGCGAAATGGGAACCCATCCAGTCTCGGCGAAGCGGAAGTGCCAGAGCGCGTCGACATTCACGAGCCTTTCGTCACGCCCCAGCGATACGATTCCAAGCATGGGGTAGACCCGCGCCATGGCATTCAGAGTGTCGATGACATAGGGCGCGAAGGCGTCGCTGGCGACGACCCAGACCTTGCCGAGCCGATCGCCATGCCGATCAAGGAAATGGATCAGCGGCAGAACGTCGTTGGCCAGGAAATGGAAGTAATGCCCGTTGGAATTCAGCGCGAGGTAAAGGCCGGGTCCACCTGCCCTATCGCGCAGCAAGCCAGGCTTGGCCTGATTCCAGCTTGGCGCGCCGTCTTGTTTGTGAAGCACGGCCAATTCGCGCGTCCGGATGATGTTCAGAGTGCGCCCGGAGATCAGACAATCCCTGACAATCGCCAGATCGCTGCGCAATGGCGTGTAACCATCGACATAGGTGGACGTGTCGCCGCCATCGTTCGCCATGGCGGGCAGCAGGATGGTCCGGGACAGATCATCCCCGACATTGGCGACCATGCGCACTTCCGTGCTTTCGAGCACCTGGTCCGCGACGGACAGAGCCGCGACACGGCGAACGGGAAAATTCATGCTCCGCGCATAGGCGGGCGACAGACGCGCGATCACGCGCCAGACCTTCCAACGCCACCAGCGCGCGGTCATGATGATACGCAGCGGCGATTTGCGCGACATCGTCAACAGTCTCGCGCGGAATCGACGCCTTCGCCAATGCGGCGCACGTCCGGCAAGCGAGCGACCCGCCCGGCCAACTGGGTCATCGCCGCGTCGGACGGTTCAAACGAGAACGCCCGGTTCAGCGCATAGCGCGCGAAGTCAACGGTGGCATGGGGCGCGAGGCCGCCGCCATCCCGGCGCATTTTCCAAAGCGCCGATACGGCTTGCCGCTTCAGGGCCTTGCGCGCCAACGGCGGGAGATCGTCTCGTCGAAGCAAATGGAAGACCGACAAAAATCGATCATGATGCTGCTGCATGAAATCGAGCGAAAGGCTGCCCCGCGAGGCCGGCTTCAGCCAGTAGGTTATGGCGTCGACATATGCGAGGC
>CAISJZ010000542.1 GCA_903885755.1 uncultured Hyphomicrobiales bacterium
CCGGTCTCGATCAGAAAAGGTTCGAGGAAAGCCCATTCCACATCCGACATCGATCCACGAATCAAATCCGCCTCCCTCCAAGAGGCAGCCTTGAATCAAGCAGCGATTCCAGCGTCAATCACTTTGTCAACGGGACCTAACTGAATGAAAGCTGGCTGGTCCAATGAGTGACATCAAACTTTTTCGCACGGGAATTTCGAAAGTCGAGGAATTACTAGGTCGGTCCGTTCAAATCGAGAAGTCGCTGCAAATGTTGTTTGAACAAAATTTGGAAACGCTTCTCGGAATCAGTTTTCTTGCGACCGAACATTCGACCGGGTCTGTCCATGGCGGTCGAATTGATACTCTTGGACTCGATGAGGACGGATGCCCGATTATCATTGAATATAAGCGATCTGTGAATGAAAATGTTATAAATCAGGGGTTGTTCTATCTCGATTGGCTGATGGATCATCAAAAGGAATTTCAGTGGCTGGTGCTCGAAAAGCTAAGTCCTGAATCGGCGAAAAACGTTGATTGGTCGTCACCGCGTTTACTCTGCATTGCCGGTGACTTTACGAAATACGATGAACACGCGGTCAAGCAGATCAACAGGAATATAGAGTTGATGCGCTATCGTCGATTTGGCGATGAGTTCCTGATGATTGAACTCGTGCATGCGCCGAAAGTGACCAAATCTCAAACGCCGAGCGCTGTCGTTCCAGACGAGGAGATTGGTGTACCCGCGAATGGCAGCGACAAGTACGTAAATCAGCGCATTTCCTATCGGATCGCGAGCGCCTCTAAGGACGTTCGCGATATTTACGAAGCGGCAGCAACCTACTTGAGCAACCTGGGTGATGACGTTCAAGTCAAGGAATTGAAGTACTACATAGCATTTAAGCGCATCAAAAATTTTGCCTGCCTAGAGGTTTATCCGCAGGGGAAAACCGTGACCGCCTACCTGAAAGTAAATCCGGACAGTGTTCATCTTGAAAAGGGGTTCACTAGGGATGTGCGTAGGATAGGCCATACAGGAACCGGCGACCTTGAAGTTTCAATGAAGAGCCTTGATGACTTTTCGAAAGCACAGCCATTTTTTGCCAAGGCATACGATGGCGCTTAAATCGCTTTTCAGCATTCCAAATGCCTGGGTTATTGCATTCAATCCCCAATCATTGACTCCCCCACGCCCACGGCCTAAAAGGCCGCAACTCTCGACAGCAATGTCCTGAAGCCGCCCACTTTTCCCGAGGGAAAAGGGGTCAACGCCCGGCAGCGCGATGCGCCCCCGGGCGCGTTTGGCTTTGGGGCGCCCTGTCTGGATTTGAGCGCATTGAGCGCATTTCGAGGGGAGCCCCCCTCGCCCCGGTCCTTTGGACCGACCCTCTCCCACGGTGGGAGAGGGTGTCAAGGAGCGACCATGTTCGAAGGGCTTTCGGAAAAGCTCTCGGGAATATTCGACCAGCTCAGGGGCCGCGGCGCCCTGAGCGAGGCCGACGTCGACACGGCCATGCGCGAGGTTCGCCGCGCCTTGCTGGAAGCCGATGTCGCCCTCGATGTCGTGCGCGCCTTCGTCGACAAGGTGCGCGGCCGCGCCATCGGCGCCGATGTCGTAAAATCGGTCACGCCCGGCCAGATGGTCGTCAAGATCGTCCACGATGTGATGGTCGAGACGCTGGGGTCTGACGCCGATCCCATCAATCTCGACGCGCCCGCGCCCGTCGCCATCATGATGGTGGGCCTGCAGGGCGCCGGCAAGACGACGACCACCGCCAAGATCGCCAAGCGCCTGTCCGAACGCATGAAGCGCAAGGTGCTGATGGCCTCGCTCGACGTGAAGCGGCCGGCGGCGCAGGAACAGCTCGCCGTGCTGGGTCGGCAGGTCGGCATCGACACCTTGCCTGTTATCGCCGGGCAGACCCCGGTGCAGATCACCCGCCGGGCCGAGGAGGCCGCGCGGCTGCAGGGCTACGATGTCGTGATGTACGACACCGCGGGCCGTACCCACATCGACGAGCCCCTGATGGCCGAGATGGCGGAGATCAAGGCGGCCGCCCGGCCCCATGAAATCCTGCTCGTCGCCGACAGTCTGACCGGCCAGGACGCGGTCAATCTCGCCCGCAATTTCGACCAGCGCGTTGGCGTGACCGGCATCGTGCTGACCCGCTGCGACGGCGATGGCCGCGGCGGCGCGGCGCTCTCCATGCGCGCCGTCACCGGCAAGCCGATCAAGCTGCTGGGCACCGGCGAGAAGGTCGACGACCTCGAGGATTTCGATCCCCAGCGCATCGCCGGGCGCATTCTGGGCATGGGCGACATCGTCGCGCTGGTCGAGAAGGCCGCGCAGAATTTTGACGCGGACAAGGCCGCCAAAATGGCCGAGAAGATGCGCAAGGGGCGCTTCGATCTCGACGACATGGCCGAACAGCTCGCGCAGGTGGAAAAGATCGGCGGCATTGGCGGCATCATGGGCATGTTGCCCGGCATGGCCAAGATCAAGGATCAGATGGCCGCCGCCAATATCGACGAGCGGATGATCAAGCGCCAGCGCGCCATCATCCTGTCGATGACGCAGCAGGAGCGGCGCAACCCCGACATTCTCAAGGCCTCGCGCAAGCGCCGCATCGCGGCCGGCTCGGGCACGCGGCCCGAAGACGTCAACCGCGTGCTCAAGCAGCACCGCCAGATGGCCGACATGATGAAGGCCATGGGTGGCGCGGGGAAACGCGGGCCGATGGCCAAGATGGCCGCGATGATGGGCATGGGCGGCGGCATGCAGATGCCTTCGCCCGAACAACTCGCGGAGATGCAGAAACAGATGGGCGGCGCCGCCGCGCCCAAACTGCCCGAGGCGCCGCCTCCGGGCCTGTTCAGTCCCAGGCCGGACGCGCCGGCCGGGCTCCCCAAGGGCCTTCCCGGCCTCGGGGGGCCCAAACTTCCCGGTCTTGGCGGCGGTTTGCCGGGACTGGGCGGGTTCAACCCGTTCGGGAAGAAGAAATGAATTCCCCGCTGAATGGCGGCCAGAATACAGCAACAATATCAACAATCTGAAAGCAAGGAACCAAAGCATGTCCCTGAAAATCCGCCTCTCCCGCGGCGGCGCCAAGAAGCGCCCGTTCTATCGCATCGTTGTCGCCGACGCCCGCATGCCGCGCGATGGCCGTTTCATCGAGCGTCTCGGCACGTTCGACCCCTTGAAGAAGAAGGATGACGCCAGCCGTCTCGTTCTCGACGCCGAGAAGGCCAAGGACTGGATCGCCAAGGGCGCCCAGCCGTCCGACCGTGTCGCCCGCCTGCTGGAGGCCGTCGGCGTCGGCAAGCGCGAAGCCCGCAGCAACCCGGAAAAGGCCAAGCCGAAGAAGAAGGCGCAGGAGCGCGCCGACGCGGCCGCCAAGGCCGCCGCCGCGCCAGCCGCCGCCGAGTAATCGCGCCGCTTGGTTCGCAAGCCGTCATCACGTCCGACTGATTCGCCTCCGTCCCCCGGCGGGGGCGGGGGTCCTTCGTCGCGCGGCCCCGGCGTCCTCGTCGGCCGCTTTGGCGCGCCGCACGGGCTGAAGGGCGAGGTGCGGCTGCAATCCTTCACGCAGGACCCCATGGCCATCGCGTCCTACGGCGCGCTGACTGACCGGGCAGGCGCGCGCTCGTTCGCGCTCAACCACCTGCGCTCTGGCGGCAAGGGTATTCTCGTCGCCCGGGTCGCGGGCGTCGCCGATCGCACCGCCGCCGAGGCGCTGACCAACGTCGAGCTCTACGCAGATCGCGCCAACATGCCGGCGGAGGACGAGGACGAGTTCTACGTCGCCGATCTCATCGGCATGACCGCCGTGACGCCGGATGGCGCGACGCTTGGCGAGGTGCTGGATGTTGTCAACTATGGCGCTGGCGACCTCATCGAGGTGCGGCCCGCCGCGGGCGGCGAAACCCTGCTGTTCGCCTTCACGAAAGCGGTCGTGCCGGAGGTGCGGATCGCCGGGCGCCAGGTGGTGATCGCGCCGCCGGTCGAGATCGATGGCGAGCCGCCGGGCGGCGCCGTCGAGGAGTGACGCCTACGCCGCGGCCTTGCACGCCGCGCAGACGCCCGTGACTTCAATCATCTGCGTGCGCGCGGAAAAGCCGGCGTTATCGGCCGCCGCCGCCAGACCCTTGTTGACGGCGGGCGAGGTCGCCTCCGCCACGGCCCCGCAGGTATCACAGATCAGGAACACCACGGGTTCGCGGTCGCCATGGCCATGGGCGCAAGCGAGGAAGGCGTTACGCGACGCGAGGCGATGCACGAGCCCGTTGTCGACGAGAAAATCCAGCGCCCGATAGACCGAGATCGGCGCCGGGCGTTTGCCGGTGGAATCGGCGAGAATATCAATCATCTCATAGGCGCCGACCGGCCTACCGGCGGCGCAGAGTTCATCCAGAATGCGCTGCCGCGAGACGGTCAGGCTCAGGCCATGCCCATGGTGCGCGCGCGCCGGATCGTGGGCGCAATGGGAATGATCGCGCGGTGGCGATTGTCCCTTGTCGTGCGTGGCGCGTGTCGTGCTCATCCGCCCAATATAGGTGAGAACGCCCCATTCGCGCCACTGGCGTCCCGAAATGATGTCGTCGGGCCGTTCTGGCGCGAATATTTCAATCGATCCCATCCCGCCAATCGCCTTTCCTTGTGCAATGCGATACAAATCCCGATCCGGCCCGCGCGGCCGCCCGTCAGGGAGTTCTCCATGAGCCTCAAGTCCCGCAACGCCGTCGTCACCGGTTCGACGAGTGGCATTGGCCTGTGCATTGCCCGCGCGCTGGCCGCCGAAGGCGCCAACATCATGATCAACGGTTTTGGCGCGCCCGCCGACATCGAAACCGAGCGCGCCAAGATCGAAGCCGATTTCGGCGTCAAGTGCGTTTACGATGGCGCGGATATGTCGAAGCCCGCCGAGATCGCGGCGATGATCAAGAACGCCAAGGACAAACTCGGGTCCTGCGACATTCTCGTCAACAACGCGGGCATCCAGTTCGTCTCGCCGATCGAGGAATTCCCGATCGAGAAATGGGATCAGATCATCGCCATCAACCTGTCGTCGGCGTTTCATTCCATCAGGGCCGCGGTTCCCGGCATGAAGGCGCGCAAGTGGGGCCGCATCATCAATACCGCCTCGGCCCATTCGCTCGTCGCCTCGCCGTTCAAATCCGCTTACGTCACGGCCAAACATGGCCTTGCCGGGCTTAGCAAGACCGCCGCGCTGGAACTCGCCCAGTTCGGCGCCACGTCGAACTGCATTTCGCCGGGCTACGTCTGGACGCCGCTTGTCGAGAAACAGATTCCCGACACGATGGCGGCGCGTCACATGACAAAGGAGCAGGTCATGCATGACGTATTGCTGGCGGCGCAGCCGACCAAGGAATTCGTCACCGTCGATCAGGTCGCCGCGCTCGCCGTGTTCCTGTGTTCGGACGCCGCCGCGCAGATCACCGGCGCGAACATCTCGATTGATGGCGGCTGGACCGCCGAATAGGGGCGGCGTCATGAAGAAGCCCGCGGTCGACTGGAACGGCAAGAAGAAGATCAACCTTGCCCTGCAGGGCGGAGGCGCCCATGGCGCCTTCACCTGGGGGGTCGTCGACCACATCCTCGAGGATGGCCGCCTCGATATCGAGGCGATCAGCGGCGCCAGCGCCGGCGCGATGAACGCGGTGGTTTACGCCGAAGGTTATCTCGAGGGCGGGCGCGATGGCGCCCGCAAGGGGCTCGAGAAATTCTGGAAGGCGGTCAGCGACGAGGGCTCCCTGTCGGGCGGCCAGTCGAGCGCGCTCGACGCGCTGTTCAAGCCCTTCGGCTTCGACAAGTCGCCGGCCTTCTGGTGGATGGACATGGTGACGCATTATGCGTCGCCCTATGAGTTCAATCCGCTCAATCTCAATCCGCTGCGCGATCTCCTGAACAAGACGGTGAATTTCGACAAGGTCCGCGCCTGCAAGCAGATCAAGCTCTTTATCTCCGCGACCAACGTCCATACGGGCAAGATCGCGCTGTTCACGCGCGAGATGCTGACGGTCGATCACGTGATGGCGTCGGCCTGTCTGCCGATGGTGTTTCAGGCCGTCGAGATCGACGGCGTGCCCTACTGGGATGGCGGTTACATGGGCAATCCCGCGCTTTTCCCGTTATTCTA
The DNA here is from genome assembly GCA_903885755.1 of uncultured Hyphomicrobiales bacterium. Taxonomy (GTDB): domain Bacteria; phylum Pseudomonadota; class Alphaproteobacteria; order Rhizobiales; family Beijerinckiaceae; genus Terripilifer. Next base: position 6,138 of record CAISJZ010000542.1, read on the forward strand.
CGACAACGCCAGTCCAGATACGCTCATCGTGCAGATCAATCCGGTCGAGCGCGAGGAAACGCCAAAAACCGCGCAGGAAATCCAGAATCGTCTGAACGAGATCACCTTCAACGGCGCGCTGCTGCGCGAATTGCGCGCGGTCGATTTCGTGCAAAGGCTCGTCGATCAAGGCAAGATCGGGCCGCCTGATTATAACCGACCCTTCATCCATCGCGTCGATGGCGCGGCGAAAATGAGCCAGTATTCCGCCGCTTCCAAGCTCGACTGTTCATGGGATTCCCTCGTCGCCATGCGCGATATCGGCAAGGCCACCGCCAAGGCTTGGCTCGCGGCCCACTACGACGATATCGGCGTCAAGGACACGCTCGACCTGCGAGCGGCCTTCTCCTGATTGCTATTGGCCGGGCGCGAGCGCGGCCTTCACGGGCGCCTCGCCGGTCCCGATCAGCAGATGGCGCGGCACGAGCAGCATCGCCGCCGCGCCAGCAATCACGGCGCAGCCGATCGCCGTCATGGGGGCGGTAAATCCGCCGGTCGTGTCGCGGAGATAGCCGATGACCAGCGGCGCCGTGGACGCGCCAATCATGCCGATAGTGTTCATGAAGGCGATGCCCGTGGCGTGCGCGGTGCGCGGCAGGACCGACGAGGGCATGGTGAAGAATAGCGACCACACCGGCAGGGTGAAGAGTTGCGCGATCACGAGCCCGGCGTATTGCGTCTGCGCGGTCGGCGCGAGCGCGGCGATGATCCAGCCGCAGCCGCCGATCGCCATGGGGATGATGGCGCACCAGTAGCGTTCCTTTCGGCGATCGGAAAACGCCGACCAGAAGGGAATCGTCGCGATGGCGAGGAGATAGGGACCCGCCGACAGCAGTCCCGTCACCCAGTAGGGCTGATCGGGCCGGCTGATGGCGCGCACGATCTGCGGCGTCCAGTAGCCACCCGCGCCGAAATTGCCGATCAGCGTGAAATAGGCCGCCGAGATCAGCAGCATGTCGCGGCTGAACAGCATCGACAATAGCGAGCCCTGCTTGAAGGCGACGGTTTTCTCGCGGGCTTCCGCGTCGCGCTTCACGGCGGCGTCAACTACCTGACGCTCGCGCTCGGTCAGCCATTTCGCCGAGCCGGCGCGGTCGGAGAGATAAAACAGAATGATGACGCCGAGGATGATCGCCGGCAGTCCCTCGATGATGAACAGCCAGCGCCAGCCCGAGACGCCAAACGCGCCATCCATGCTGAGAATGGCGCCCGACAAAATCGATCCACCCGCGATGGCGATGGGCTGGGCGATCATGAAGCTCGCCTGCGCGCGGGCGCGATAATATTGCGGGTACCAGTAGGTGAGATAGAGCACGAGACCGGGGATAAACCCGGCCTCCGCGGCGCCGACGAGGCCCCGCATGGTCAGCAGGCTCGCGGGCCCCATGGCGAAGGCGCAGGCGGCCGAGGCGAGGCCCCAGGTGATCATGATGCGCGCCAGCCAGACGCGCGCGCCGAAGGCCTGCAACGCCAGATTGCTGGGAATTTCAAAGCCGGCGTAAACGATCGAGAAGATCGTCACCGACAGGCCGAAGGTGGTGGCGGAGATGCCGAGTTCCTTGCCCATGGTGAGCTGGGCGAAGCCGATGTTGGTGCGGTCGAGATAGTTGACGATGGCCAGCAGCAGGATGAACCACAGGATGCGCCGCGACACCTTCTTGAAGGCGGCGTCTTCCTCGGGCGTGAATGATGTCGGATCGGCCATGCTTCCCTCCGGCTATATTCGTTGAGCGCAGCCTATGCCGCGCGAGGGTGCGGGAGCAAGCGCCGGGGATTGTGACTCTTCCTGACCAAAAGTTGATGGCGGCGCCGGAGGCGCAAGCCATGGCGTTCAAGATTTCGCCGCGATTGGGGTCATGATCCCCGTCTGGTTGTTGGGGGGCATGAATTTGGATCGGTGAAATCATGTCGCGCGCAAATCATTTGCTGGTCATCCTTTCCGGCGTCTCGCTGCTGGCCGCCGCCGCGCCGGCGATGGCGCAGTTCTATCCGCCCTATCGGGCGCCGCAATCGGACCCGTATCAACGGCAGGCGTCGCGGGATTATTATTACGACGCCGATCCTCTCAACGGCGATGACGACTACGTCGATCCCGCGCCGCGCCAGCGGCCGCGCGCGATGCAGCCCCTGCCGCGGCCGCCGGCGAATCTCGGCCGTCGCGGCGAGCAATACGACGCCTACGGGCAGGATTACGGCCCCGCGCCGGCGCGGCCCATCCAGTCCGCGCCGCTGGCCCTGCCGGGCTCCCTGCCAGCCGGGCGGCCTTCGGCGCGGGCGGTGACGCGCATGGCCGCGCTGCCGCCGGATGCGGACCCCAATTATTCAACGCCGGTCGATTACGATGGCGAGGTCGACGCCGCGACCAATACGCGCCGGCTCATCGCCGATCCGACCAACGAGCCGGCTGGCGTGATCACCATCAACACGGGACGCCGCAAACTCTACCTGTCGCTCGGCGATGGAAGGGCGATCGAGTATGGCGTCGGCGTCGGTCGCGAGGGGTTTTTGTGGAAGGGCGCGGCGCAGATCGGCCGCAAGGCCTTCTGGCCCGGCTGGACGCCGCCGCCCGAAATGATCCTGCGGCGGCCCGATCTGCCGCGCCACATGGAGGGCGGCATGGACAATCCGCTCGGCGCGCGGGCGCTTTATCTCTTCAAGGGAAACAGGGACACGCTGTTCCGCATCCACGGCACAAACGAGCCCGATACGATCGGGCACGCTGTGTCGTCGGGCTGCATCCGCATGATGAACGCGGATGTCATCGACCTCTACCAGCGTGTCCAGAAGGGCGCGCGGGTCGTGGTGATCTGACCGCTCAGGCCCGCGCCGTTTCGCCGCCGCCGGGGAAGGGCCGCCGCGTCGAGCGGCGCTTGGGGCGCTGATCGGGACGCGCGTCGGGGCGGGCCGCGCCGCCGGGGCGCGGCGCCTGACGCGCCTGATGGTAGGGCTTGTTCTGGTTGTGGTCGCGCGTCGCGCGCTGGGCCGGCGCCTGTTCGCCCGACGGCAGGGCCAGCTTGGCGAATTCGCCGCGCTTGTCGACGAGCGGCAGGGTCTGGCGCGTCAGTTTCTCGATCGCCCGCAGCAGCGCGCGTTCATCCGGCGCGCAAAGCGAGATGGCGATGCCCTCGGCCCCGGCGCGCGCGGTGCGGCCGATGCGGTGGACATAGGCCTCAGGCACTTCCGGCAGGTCGAAGTTGACGACGTGGCTGACCGCGTCGATGTCGATGCCGCGGGCGGCGATGTCGGTGGCGACGAGAACCGCGATCTTGCCCTTCTTGAAATCATCGAGGGCGCGCTGGCGCTGGTTCTGGCTCTTGTTGCCATGAATGGCGGCGGCGGTAATCGCGCCGGCTTCCAGATGCTTGGCGACACGGTCGGCGCCGCGCTTGGTGCGCGTGAAGACGATGCAGCGGGAAAAGCCGGGACGGCGCAGCAGTTCGAGCAGGAGGCCCGGCTTGCCGCCGGTTTCCACGAGGAAGGCTTCCTGCGCGACGCGATCGGCGGTGGCGGCGATCGGGGCGACGCGCACCTCGACGGGATTGCTGAGGATTTCCTGGGCAAGGCCGGCGATCTCGCGCGGCATGGTCGCCGAGAAGAACAGGCTCTGGCGGTTCTTGGGGAGCTTGGTCAGGATCTTGCGGATGGGCACGACAAAGCCGAGGTCGAGCATGTGGTCGGCTTCGTCAAGCACCAGCACTTCGGTCTCGTTCAGCTTGACCGCGCCAGTCGACAGATGGTCGAGCAGACGGCCGGGGGTGGCCACCAGCACGTCGAGGCCGCCGGCCAGCGCCTGCGTCTGCGGGCCGGCGCTGACGCCGCCGATGACGATGCCGACGCGAATGCCAAGGTTGCGGCCATAGGTGCGAAAGCTCGTGGCGATCTGCAGGGCGAGTTCGCGGGTGGGCGCGAGGATCAGCGCGCGGGCGGTCTTCGGATTGGCGCGACGCTTGTCGGCGGCGATGCGGTTGAGGATCGGGATGGCGAAGGCGGCGGTCTTGCCGGTGCCGGTCTGGGCGATGCCGAGGAGATCGCGGTTCTGTAGCAGTGGCGGGATCGCCTGCGCCTGAATGGGGGTCGGCTTGGTGTAGCCTTCCTGCGCGAGGGCGCGAAGGATTGGCTCGGCGATGCCGAGATCCGAGAATTGGGTCACGATGAATCTTTCATGAGCCCGACGCAACGCAATCGATGCGCCGGGGGGCGTGTCGGGGGACTGCCCCGCGTAGATTGGGCTGTCTGGGAAGAATTGAAGGACTCGACGGCGCGCCGAAATGTTTACAATCGGCCTACGCGACCGGAGCCCTTATGCCGCGATGCAGCAAATCGTATGTACGCGTGTTCGCGCGGGAAAGCAAGTTTCATGAACACGCCGCCTTCGGGCGGTCGTTCTAGAACTCGTTCGGCCGGGGCTTCACCAGCCTGTCCTTGTCGACCTGCCGATACTTCGCCCATGAGTTGTTGAGCGCGAAAACGATAGGCTTTCCCGCGACGCGTTCGGTCCACGTCGGCAGAAAGAACGGGCGGCGATCGGTGAAGTATTCGTAGTAGCGCGCCTCGTCCGGCTCGTTCTTGCCCTGTATGGCGCGTCCCACGAAATCGCCGGAAAAAGACGCCCAGGGCAGGCCAACGCAGCCCATGACGTAATGCCGGTAGGGCGCGTCGGAATCGCGCACGACGACGGGGAGAAGATCGCGGGTGGAATCGATCAGGCCCGGCCAGAACTGGATGAAACTGACGCCCGACAGGAAGGGAAAGCGCTTCTTGAAGTCCCGGATGACGCGATTGATGATGGTCGCGCGATCGTAATATTCGGGCAGGAACGTTGTCCACGCCGAGCCGCCGCCCAGCAGCAGCCTGTTGTCGCCGGTCAGGCGGAAATAGGTATAGACGAGCGTTGAATCCCAGCATTGCAGATGATCGCCCGAGGGAAACAGTTGCCGGATTTCCTGATCGCTGAGCGGTTCGCTGATCGACAGGAATGTCTGCGCGTGGAACACTTCGTCGGCGTATGGCGAGACGGCTTTCGTCGTCTTGTCCGACGCGACGATGATCTGGTCGGCGGTCACGCTGCCAGCGTGGGTGAAGGCGACATGCCCCTCGATGCGATGCACCTCGGTGCTTTCGTGGATTTCGATGCCGGCCTCGATCAGCGCGCGCTTCATGCCCTGCACGAATTGCAGCGCGTTGATTCCATAGGTTTCGGCGTAGCGGACCGCGCCGGAATAGCCTTCGCCGCCAAACACCTGCTCGATCTGGCTGGCCTCGTAATGCGTTGACTGAAAGCCCAGCATGGCGCGGGTGTTGAATTCGTCCGTCACGTCCTCGGCGCCCGAGGCGCCGATGCCTAGGAACATGCTGTCCTGCCGGATCAGATCGCAGTCGATGGAATAGTCCGCGGCGCGCTGGCGGATGAGGTCGATGCCGCGGCAGGGCACCTCCCAGATTTCGCGCGCCCCATCCATGCCGAAACGGCGGATGAGTTGCGACAGCTCCAGCTCGCTGTCGGGCGTCAGGAAACCGGCGCTTCGGCCGGTCGAACTGCCGCCGATGATGTTGCGTTCAAGAATGACAACCTTGAGGCTGGAGCCGATGAACGAGGCGGCGGCGGAAACGCCGGCCATGCCGCCGCCGACGATCAGCACGTCGGCCTTGATGTCGGACATGAGCGGCGGCGCGACCGGATATTGCTGCGCCAGCAGCGTCGTGTACCACCAGTCCTGAATGATCATGCGGAGCCCCCCGGTACCCGGGAGGCGCGTCGATCGAATCGAACCCTTGGCCTCTCGAGCCCGGCCACGAAACATGATTTATGGCCGTCCGGCAAATAGCGGACGGCCAGGCTTCGCCGATTAATGCGGCAGCAAGGTCTCGCCCATCAGATGCTGGTCGATGGAAGCGGCGCACTGGCGGCCCTCGCGTATGGCCCAGACAACCAGTGACTGGCCGCGCCGCATATCGCCGCAGGCCCAGACCTTCTCGACCGAACTCTTGTAGGCGATGGTGTCGGCGGCGACGTTCCCGCGTCCGTCGTATTTGACGCCGCTCTGGTCCAGCATGCCCTCGTGCACCGGGGCGACGAAGCCCATCGCCAGCAACGCGAGTTCGGCGGGGATTTCGAATTCCGACCCCGGGATCGCCTGGAATTTCGAGTCGACCTTCACGCATCGCAGGGCTTTCAGCGCTCCGCTGTCGTCGCCGATGAAGGCCACGGTGTTGACGGCGAATTCGCGCATGGCGCCTTCCTCGTGGCTCGACGAGGTGCGCAGTTTCAGCGGCCAGTCGGGCCAGGTGACAAGCTTGTTTTCCCTGTCAGGCGGCCGGGTCATGATTTCAAGCTGGGTGACCTTCAGCGCTCCCTGGCGCACCGAGGTGCCGATGCAGTCCGAACCGGTATCGCCACCGCCGATGACGACAACATTCTTGCCGCTGGCGAGGATGTGCTCGTTGGTGAGGATCGGCTCGTCCGACACGCGGCGATTCTGCTGCGGCAGGAAGTCCATGGCGAAATGCACGCCGGCGAGTTCGCGCCCTGGAATCGGCAGATCGCGCGGCTTTTCCGAACCGCCAGCGAGCGCCACGGCGTCGTAATCGGCGATCAGCGAGCCCATCGTCACGTCGACGCCGACATTGACGTTGCAATGGAAGATCACGCCCTCGGCGGTCATCTGGCCGACCCGGCGCTCGACCACGGTCTTCTCAAGCTTGAAGTCCGGAATGCCATAGCGCAGCAGGCCGCCGGGGAACGTGTTCTTTTCGTAGACGTGGACCTCGTGGCCGGCGCGGCGCAACTGCTGCGCGCAGGCGAGGCCGGCGGGGCCGGAGCCGATGACGGCGACCTTCTTGCCGGTCGAATGACGCGGCGGTTCGGGCTTGATCCAGCCCTGCTTGAAACCGCGATCAACAATGGCGCACTCGATGGTCTTGATGGTGACCGGCGTGTCCTCGATGTTGAGGGTGCAGGAGGCCTCGCAGGGCGCGGGACAAATGCGACCCGTGAATTCAGGGAAGTTGTTGGTTGAGTGTAGGTTGCGACAAGCCTCTTCCCACTCGTTCTTGTAGACGAGGTCGTTCCAGTCCGGAATCTGGTTGTTCACGGGACAACCATTGTGACAATAGGGAATGCCACAGTTCATGCAGCGCGAGGCCTGATCGCGCGTCGTCTCCTCGCTGAGCGGGATGACGAATTCCTTGTAATGGCGGATGCGATCGGCGGCAGGCTTGTACTTGCGCTCCTGCCGGTCGATCTCGAGGAAGCCGGTTACCTTGCCCATGTCGCTTACTCCCCCGCCGGCGCCATTGGACGCGCGCCGCGCTGAGCGAGCAGTTCGTTCAGCGCGCGGCGATATTCAACCGGCATGACCTTGCGGAACTTGCCCTTGTAGGCGTCCCAATTGTCCAGAATGTCCCTGGCGCGCGACGAATTCGTGTAGCGCAGATGGTTGGAGATGAGCTGGCGCAGACGTTCGGCGTCGAAGCGCGTCATGTCCTTCATCACATCGACGCGGCCATGGGTTTGCAGATCGCCGCCCTGATGGTGCAGACGCTGGTTGAGTTCCTCTTCCTCCTGAACGGATTCAAGTTCAACCATCGCGAGATTGCAGCGTTCGGCGAAATTGCCATCTTCGTCGAGGACGTAGGCGATGCCGCCGGACATGCCGGCCGCGAAGTTGCGCCCGGTCTGGCCAATGACGACGACAATGCCTCCGGTCATGTATTCGCATCCGTGATCGCCCGTGCCCTCGACTACCGCGATCGCGCCGGAGTTGCGCACGGCGAAGCGCTCGCCCGCGACGCCGCGGAAATAGCACTCTCCGGCGATCGCGCCATAAAGCACCGTATTGCCGACGATCATCGATTCGTGCGGCGTGATCTTGGTCGACAGACGCGAGGGGTAGATCACCACGCGCCCACCCGAAAGTCCCTTGCCCACATAGTCGTTCGCCTGACCCTCGAGCTCCAGCGTGACGCCATGCGCGAGCCATCCGCCAAAGCTCTGGCCGGCGGTGCCGGTGAGCTTGATGTGGATCGTGTCCTCCGGCAGCCCGGCGTGGCCGTACTTGCGCGCGATCTCGCCCGACAGCATCGCGCCCGTGGTGCGATCGAGGTTGGCGATGGTTCCCTCGATGACGACCGGCGTCTTGCTCTCGATGGCGGCCCGCGCCTGCGCGATGAGGCGATTGTCCATGACCTTTTCGAGGCCGTGGTCCTGCGACTCGGTGTGACGAATGCCAACGCCGGGCCCGGCGGTCGGCTTGTGGAACAGTTTCGAGAAATCGAGCCCCTTCGCCTTCCAGTGGGTGATGGCCGCGTCCTTGTCGAGCATCTGCAACTGCCCGATCATCTCGTTGAAGTCGCGATAGCCAAGCGAGGCCATGATTTCTCGGACTTCCTCGGCGACGAAGAAGAAGAAGTTGATGACATGCTCCGGCAGGCCGACGAAACGCTTGCGCAGCACCGGGTCCTGCGTCGCGACGCCAACGGGACAGGTGTTGAGATGGCACTTGCGCATCATGATGCAGCCCGCCGCGATGAGCGGCGCCGTGGCGAAGCCAAATTCATCCGCGCCAAGCAGCGCGCCGATGATGACATCGCGGCCCGTGCGCAAGCCGCCATCGACCTGCACCGCGATGCGCGAGCGCAGGCGATTGGCGACGAGGGTTTGATGGGTTTCAGCGAGGCCGATTTCCCATGGCGATCCCGCGTGCTTGATGGAGGTCAGCGGGCTCGCGCCCGTGCCGCCTTCATAGCCGGAGATCGTGACGTGATCGGCGCGTCCCTTTGAGACGCCGGCGGCGACCGTGCCGACGCCGACTTCCGAGACGAGCTTCACCGAGACAAGCGCTTGCGGGTTGACGTTCTTCAGATCGAAGATGAGCTGCGCCAGATCCTCGATCGAATAGATGTCGTGATGCGGCGGCGGCGAGATCAGGCCGACGCCCGGCGTTGAGTGACGCACCTTGGCGATGACGGCGTCGACCTTGTGGCCGGGCAATTGTCCGCCCTCGCCGGGCTTGGCGCCTTGCGCCATCTTGATCTGCATCATGTCGGAATTGACGAGATATTCCGTTGTGACGCCGAAACGGCCCGACGCCACCTGCTTGATGGCCGAGCGCATGGAATCGCCATTCGCCATGGGCTTGTAGCGATCGACTTCCTCGCCGCCCTCGCCGGTGTTCGAGCGCCCGCCGATGCGGTTCATGGCGATGGCAAGCGTCGTATGCGCCTCGCGCGAGATCGAGCCATAGGACATGGCGCCGGTGGCGAACCGCTTGACGATATCCCTGGCGGATTCGACTTCCTCGATCGGGACCGGCTTGCGACCGTCTTCTTCCGCGCCCCTGATGCGGAACAGGCCGCGGATGGTCAGGAATCGGTCTTCCTGCTCGTTCAGCATCCTGGCGTAGGCGCGATACTGGTCCTGTGAGTTGCCGCGCACGGCATGCTGCAGCAGCGACACGGTCTGGGCGGACCATGCGTGCGCCTCTCCGCGCAGGCGATAGGCATAATCGCCGCCGACATCGAGCATGGTCTTGTAAACAGGCGACTCGCCAAAGGCGTCGCGGTGACGGCTCTGGGTTTCGCGCGCGACCTCGGCCAGTCCAACGCCCTCGATTGTCGTATGGGTGCCGGTGAAATATTCGTCGACGAAGCGCTGGTTGAGGCCGACCGCGTCGAAAATCTGTGCGCCGCAATAGGACTGGTAGGTCGAGATGCCCATCTTGGACATGACCTTCAGAAGCCCCTTGTCGACGGATTTAATGAAGCGCTTCACCACTTCGTATTCGTCGACCTCCTCGGGGAAGTCCTTGGCCATGGCGGCCAGGGTCTCGAAGGCGAGATAGGGGTTGATCGCTTCGGCGCCATAGCCGGCCAGACACGCGAAATGATGCACCTCGCGCGCCTCTCCAGTCTCGACGACGAGACCGACCGAGGTGCGCAGACCCTTACGGATGAGATGATGATGCACGGCCGCCGTCGCCAGAAGGGCGGGGATCGGCATACGATCGGAACCCATCATGCGATCCGACAGGATGATGATGTTGTAGCCGCCACGCACGGCGTCCTCTGCGCGCTTGCACAGGCGCCCGAGCATCTCTTCCATTGCCTCGGCGCCGCGCTCGACGGCGTAGGTCATGTCGAGCGTACGCGTGTCGAACGTGTCCTCGATCGCGCCGATGTTGCGGATCTTCTCGAGGTCCTCGTTGGTCAGGATCGGCTGGCGCACTTC
>CAISJZ010000543.1 GCA_903885755.1 uncultured Hyphomicrobiales bacterium
AATCCGGCGTTCGCCCGCGCTCATTTGATCTTGAACCGATCCTGTCGCGCAATTTATTCTTGATTGCCTGATTCGTTTTCGCGTTTCGCCATATCCCGGGCAGCCGGGGTCCAACGCGCGCCGGACGGTCATTCGATGGACGGCTTCGATATGAGCATGGACGACAAGGGCGGATGGTTCATCGCCGAGCGCAAGCCTATTGGCCCGTTCGCGGTTCAAGACCTTGTCGCGCGGGTGAAAAATGGCTCGGTTCCGGCGACGGCCTGGATCTGGGTTCCGGATGTTGGCGAATGGGTCGCGGCCGGCGCGGTTCTGGCTGAATTGGGCCAGGAGGCTCCCGAGCCCGCGAACGCGCCCTGGCGCGCGGTCGAAGCGACGGGCGTTATCGCTTTCCGCAGTCTCCGACTGATTGGCGCATCCCTCGCGGCCGCGGTGATCGTGGTCCTTGTGTTTGTCCAGTTGTTCCCGAACAATGCCGGGATCGCGGCGATTGTCGCCGGCCTGATTGCCCTTGTCCGGCTGGTCAACGAGACCCGCGGCGTTCACGTGGACGCGGACCGGATCCGGTTTCCGCGACGATTGCCCGGCGTCCTTTCCTTCATTTCCCTGTCGCGGCGGTCCGTCGACGCGAGGGATGTCCTCGAACTGATCTGTTCGCGATCGCCACTGGGCTTCGAATGTGTCGCGATGAGGGGCTCGGCGACTTCCGAGACCGTCCTGTTCGACGGCTCCCGGGAGCGGCGCGTGTTTGTCGACGCCATTGTGAAGCGGTTTCCACGCGTTGGCGTCTACAGGAATCCGCGCGCCAAGCGGTGATGTGGAGCTTCATCCCGCCGGAAGCAGCGCGCGAAGCGGTCGCCGCGCCGCGATGATCCAGGCGCCCGCCAACGCCGCGATGCCGGCCACGAGCAGAAAGAAAACCTCATTCGGCATGCTCGACCAAAGGCTGCCAAGCCAGCCCGCGAAAAAGTTGCCGGTGAAGCTCGTCGCCATCCATATGCCCATGACCGCGGAGCGCGAGCGCTCCGGCGCCATGCGGGAGACCAGCGACAGTCCGATCGGCGAAAAATAGAGTTCGGCGATCGTGATGACGACGAAATAGAGCAGCATCCAGAGCCAGCTCGCGCCAAAGCCGCCTGTTGTCCACGCGGCCAGCGCCATGACGAGATAGCCAAGCGACAGCCCGAAGCATCCGAGCGCGAGCTTCGTGATCGTGGCGGGTTCGGCGCCGGCGCGCGCGCGCCGCGCCCACCAGGCGACGAGCGGCGGCGTGAAGGCGAAAATCATGAGCGGATTGATGGCCTGAAACCAGGTGACGGGAATCTCGCCCCTCCAGACGAGCAGATCGACGTCGCGATTGGTGGAGTGCTCGACCCACAGGGCGATCGTGTTGCCCTGTTGCTCGTAGGCCGCCCAGAACAGGGCCGATGGCAGGAACAGCAGCAGCAATCCGAGAAGGGCTCGCCGCAGGCTTCCCTCGGCGGGCGTCGCCTCGGCCTGAGCGAGGGTGCGAACGGGGTCGGCCGGCAACCGCGGCAGGCCGACGAGATAGGTCGCCAGGCCGATCGCCATGCCGACGCCGGCGCTGGCGAAGCCATAGTGCCAGCCGACGGTCTCGCCGAGCGTGCCGCTCACGAGTGGCGAGAAAAACGCGCCAATGTTGATGCCGACGTAAAAGATGGAATAGGCGCGGTCACGCCGGAGATCACCCGCGGGATAGAGCCCGCCGACCTGCGTGACGATGTTGGGCTTGAAGGCGCCATTACCGAGAATGAGCAACAGCAACGCGAGCAGGAACAGATGTTCGGAGGCCATCAGGAAATGGCCGGCGACCATCAGCGCCGCGCCGATCGCCACCGTGCGCCGGCGTCCAAGCCAGCGATCGGCGAGGAGGCCGCCAAGGATTGGCGTGAGATAAACAAAGCCGGTGTAGAGGCCATAAATTTGCGAGGCGAGCGGTTGCCCATCGAGCGGGCCGGAGATGGATTCGAGCCCGCGCTTCAGACCCGCGAGGCCGAGAATATCACCGGAGCGCTCCGGCTTGAGGAGATAATCGACCATGTAGAGGACAAGCAGCGCGCGCATGCCGTAGTAGGAAAAGCGCTCCCACATTTCGGTGGCGAAAAGGAACGACAGACCGCGGGGATGACCGAACCATTCCGCGCGGGAATCGCGCGGCGTTGACGAGCGCGTGTCCGTCATCGCGATGCGTTCCGGTCGCCGGGGCTCGCGGTCAGCGGACTATTCCAGCTCGGCGCCCATCTTCTCGGGAATGCAGTTCCACAGCGCGATCAGATCGATGGAATAGATGATCGCCAGCATCGCGATGGCGGCGGAGAAATTGTAGGTGGACGCCAGCCAAAGCATGACGACCGGGCCGAAGCCGCCGACTGCGCGTCCCAGATTGAACAGCACGTTCTGCGCGGTGGCGCGCGCCGGCGTGGGGTAAAGTTCCGACATGAGCGCGCCATAGCCGCCAAGCATGCCATTGACGAAGATGCCCATGATGGCGCCGCCGATCAGAAGGCCGGTCTCGCTCGTCAGTCGGGAATAGGCGACCACCATCACGATCGCTCCGATCATGAAAGTCGAGAACACCGGACGTCGCCCGAAGCGATCCGCGAGTTGTCCGAACAGCCAGATGCCGAAAGCCATGCCGAGAACGGTGGCAAGCGTCCACGTGACGCTCTTGGTGAAATCGAACTTGAACTGGTTCGCCAGATAATTCGGCATCCAGATCATGATGCCGTAATAGCCGAAGTTCTGCACGGAGCAGAGAATGAACATGCCAAGCGAGATACGCGCGGTCGGGCCATCCTTGACGAGCAGGCTGATTGGCAGCGCGATTTTCGACTGGCGAATCTTTTCGATGAAGCCTTCGGGCTCGCCGACCGAGCGGCGAATGAAGAAGGACACAAGCGCCGGCAGAAGGCCAAGCAGGAACATTCCGCGCCAGCCGATGGATGGCTTGAGAAACACGGCGCAAAGGCCGGCGAGGAGAACGCCCGCCTGCCAGCCGAGCCCGACATAGGAGGACGCGCGGGCGCGCTGGTTGGCTGGCCATGCCTCGGCGACAAGCGCCATGCCAATGCCGAATTCGCCGCCAAGGCCAAGGCCAGCGGCCGTGCGATAGGCCAGCAGATCCCAATAGCCCTGAGCGAAGGCGCACAGGCCTGTGAAGACCGCGAAGATCAGGATCGTCCAGGTGAGAACGCGGATGCGTCCGTAGCGATCTGACATCATGCCGAAGACAATGCCGCCAATGACGGCGCCAACAAGCGTCATGGTCACGAGCGAACCGCCCTCGGCGGGCGTCAGCTTCAATTCCTTGCCAATGTCGCCAAGAATGAAGCCGAGAATCAAAAGGTCAAAGCCATCCATGGCGTAGCCGACCGCGGAAGCGATCAGGGCCTTGCGCGCGTATGCCGAAGGTTCAGCCGCCTCGACGGTCGATGTCGCCACGCTCATGCTTATCTCCTTTGCATGTTGTCAGCTTATGCGCGTCACCGCGGCGGCGCCTAGCGCAAACTGAGCGCCAGGCGATCGGGCGCCGGCTTTTTCCCCAACCGAGGGGGAAAATTCGCGATGCTGGCTTGTCTCCGGAGGCGCTGGACATAATGCCTCCATGAAGAACGTGTAGCCGTGTCGACGTCGGCGGCCCGGCGGCTGATCGTCGAGCGTCGACAGGACTGATGGAGGACGTCACATGGCCAACATTCAGATGCCGCCGAAGGAACCCGTCGCGCCGCCGCGTGATTTTGCATCGCAACCGCTGGAGCGGCAAGCCGATCAGATCAAGGATACGCTCGATAACCTTGTCACGTCGACGAAAAAGGCGACCGATCTCTTGAAGGACGCTTCGTCGAGCTCCCTTCAGGCGGCGTGCGAATACAATTCGAAACTCATGGAATTCGCCGTCGCCAACAATCAGGCGAACATGGATTGGGCGCGGAAATTGACCGAATTCCGCTCGCCCGCCGATTTCATCGGGGCCATGGGGGAACACGCGCGCGTACAATTCGATACATTCGCCAGGCAGGCGAAGGAACTGTCGGCGCTCGCGGCGCATGTGGTTCCGAAGGTCGGAGACATGCATTGAGATCTCGCCTGTCGACCGGATATTTCCCAGGCATTGACGAAATCGGATAAGCGGAACACTATTGCTCTCCAGTCGGCATGATCCGGACGGAAGGCCCCTCGCCACAAACGGGGGGCCTTATCGATTCCGTGGGGGTCGATGCGCGGTTGGCATTGCCGGGGCTCCGCCCGCGGCGGGATCGAACCGGACCGCGCCATGAACACGCCCAACAAGACTGGACACATCCGCCTCACTTCGCATCCCGAACCTGGCGCGGCCGCCGGACGGTTTCCGCTGGACTGGGGCGCGGCGACCCCGGAGTTGCGGGGACCAATCATCGGCACGGTGACACGACCGGGCGATCGCAACGTCATTGGCGCGCACGGCGGCCCCTACGGGCTCTATCGCGCGCTGGCGATCTCGGCGGGCGTCATGAATCCGCTGGCGCGACCGGACCTGACCAACACCGCGCCCGCCGTGAAGATCGGTCCGCACCCGCAGTGGTTCGATCCCAAAAAGATCGTCTCGCTCGATCCGTGGGGGCATATTCCGCAGGAGGTTTTCGCCCGCGAGATCGGCGAGGGCATCGACATCCGCCCGACCATCGCCGTAACTCGCGCGCGGCTGAACCTGCCCGAGGTTCTGAACGCCATGTCGGCGGGGCGGTTGAAGTCCGACGGCGCCGTGCTGAAGGACAACGGCGACATCAGCGTGACCAAGATCGCCATCGATCCCGTGTGGTATCTGCCGGGCGTCGCCGAGCGCTTCGGCACGAGCGAACAGAAACTGCGTCGCACATTATTCGAACAGACCGGCGGCATGTATCCCGAACTCGTGACGCGGCCCGACCTGCGCGTCTTCCTGCCGCCGATCGGCGGAGCCACGGCCTATGTCATCGGCGATATCGCGGGACTCACGGACCCCCGACGCAAGCTGACCTGCCGCGTGCATGACGAGTGCAACGGTTCGGACGTGTTCGGTTCGGACATCTGCACGTGCCGCCCCTACCTCATCCATGGCATCGAGGAATCCGTGCGTCAGGCGCAGAAGGGCGGAGTCGGCCTCATCATCTATTATCGCAAGGAAGGCCGCGCGCTTGGCGAGGTGACGAAGTTCCTCGTTTATAACGCGCGCAAGCGGCAGGAGGGCGGTGACACGGCGGCCACGTATTTCGAGCGCACCGAATGTGTCGCGGGCGTGCAGGACGCGCGCTTCCAGCAGTTGATGCCCGATCCCCTGCATTGGCTCGGGGTCACGCGCATCGACCGCTTCGTGTCGATGAGCAACATGAAATACGACGCGATCGTCGGCTCGGGCATTGAAATCGTCGAGCGTGTGCCGTTGCCGGACGACCTCATTCCGCCGGACGCCTCGGTCGAAATGGAGGCCAAGAAAGCGGCCGGCTATTACGTGCCCGAGGGCGCGCCGAGCGACGACGATCTCAAAAAAACGAGCGGTCGGGATCTGGAGAAATATTGATGGCGGGCGCGGACGCGGTTCTCGCGCGGGGGCTTCTGTCGGCGGTCAGCGTGCGCGAACGCGCCCATGACATGCTGCGGCTATGCGAAGAGGGCCGGCTGACGTCGTGGCGGCTGGACCGCGCGCGGCTGCCCGCGGTCACTGATCTCGTTATTTTGACCATGCGCGCGAATTATCCAACGCTCGATATTCCCTTCCATGCGCGCTGGCGGCATTTCGTCATTGGTGGCCGGGATCGCGGCGACGCGTGGCGCCCGGCGCGACCGGGCCAAGTCATTTCAGCCGATCTCGCGCGATCGGCCTTCGATCTCGCCATCGTGAGCGTGCTGCTCGACGCGGGCGCCGGGCCGGATTGGCGCTACAAGACGGCGGATGGATTTGAGACGGGCCGTTCCGAGGGACTGGCGATCGCCAGTCTCGACATGTTCGAGCGTGGCGCGTTTTCCGCCGATCCCGCCGCGCCGCGCCGCGCCGACGCGGACCGACTGATGACCATCGGCGTCGCCGATCTCGTCGCGGGGTTTCAGGTTACCGACGCAAACCCGCTGGTGGGCATTGAGGGACGCGCGCGGTTACTCAATGGCCTCGGTCGCGTCGTCGCCGCGCGCCCCGATGTTTTCGCCATGCAAGACACGCCGCGACCGGGGGGCCTGTTTGACCATCTCGCGCAAGTCGCGGTGAATGGCGTTCTGCCCGCGCCGAAAATTCTCGAAGCGGTTCTGACGCATCTCGGCCCGATCTGGCCGTCGCGCCTGTCGCTCGGCGGCGTCGATCTGGGCGACGCCTGGAAGCACCCCGCGCTTGTTCGAGACGACGCGACCACCGGCATCGTTCCCTTTCACAAGCTGTCGCAATGGCTGTCCTACTCGCTCATTGAGCCGCTGCAATGAGCGGGAATTGAAGTGACCGCCATCGACGGGCTCACCGGCCTGCCGGAATATCGCAACGGCGGCCTGTTCATGGACATGGGCGCGATCATCCTAAAAAATCCTGACGACGCTCGCCTCGCGCACGCGCCGGGCTCGGCGCTCATCGTTGAATGGCGCGCGCTGACGGTGGCTTTGCTCGATGAAATCGCGGTTATCGTGCGCGATCGTCTCGGTCTCGACGCGACAAGTCTGCCGCTGGCCAAGGTGCTGGAGGGAGGGACATGGGCCGCCGGCCGCAAGATCGCGCGCGCTCGCCGCGCCGACGGATCGCCGCCGCTGAACATCGTCAGTGACGGCACGGTTTTCTAGCATTCAAGAACCCGCGAAAGGTATTGCCATGGAAGGCGTTGTCGTCGTCGATCACCAGCTGGTGCAACACAAGCTCACGCTCATGCGCGAGGCGACGCGCGGAACCGCGACCTTCCGCCAGTTGCTGCGCGAGATCGGCATGCTGCTATGTTACGAGGTGACGCGCGACGTGCCGCTTGAAATGGTCGAGATCGAGACGCCGCTGGCCAAAATGATGGCGCCAAAAATCGCCGGCAAGAAACTGGTGTTCGCGCCGATCCTGCGGTCAGGCCTTACCTTTGTCGGCGGCATGCTGGAGCTGGTGCCGGCGGCGCGCGTCGCCCATATCGGGCTTTAT
>CAISJZ010000544.1 GCA_903885755.1 uncultured Hyphomicrobiales bacterium
AATGAAATCCCGCTCGCCCGCGTCAATATGTTTGAATGCTTGTCTCATGGAAACACCCGCTATCCCGCCGGGTGTTGCGCTTCAAATTTGAGACCGCCCCATTAGCCCCCCAACGATTGAAACAAGTAATACGTATCGAGCGATGCATTTCAAGAATATTCACATTAGGTATATTTATCATCATCCATTCGCGGAAATACTTCAAGAAAAATATAGGTTGAGGACAGGAGGTCAAGCCTGTACGCGCCACATGCCTTGCCGCAACTCACAGCAGGTTTTGGAGGAGCAGAAAATCGGCCGCGACATCGCCCATGTGATTGTAGCCGTCGTCGCTGGGATGCAGGTGATCGCCGCAATCCCATTGCGTCAACAATTTCGAGGGGTTTTCGGGATCCCGCAATGCCCGGTCGAAATCAATAACGGCGTCGAAGACGCGATTGCCGCGAATCCAGTCGTTGACTGAAAGGCGAACCTTTTCCTTCGCGGGGGTCCAGCAGCCTGGCACGAAGGTTTCATTCTCATAGGGCATCAACGTACCAATAAAAGCCTTCAGCCCCGCGGCTCTGGCGCGCTGGCCGATCTGGGTCATGCCGGCGATCATCGCGGGCGCCGTCGCCTCCTGCGCCGGATCGCCGCGGCGGTTGCGCAGATCGTTCGTTCCCAGCAGCAGAATGAGATGCGTCGCGCCAGGCTGGGCGATCGCGTCGCGATCGAGGCGACGCTGGCCGCCCCACGAGTTGGGGTTGTCGTGCAGGATGCGATTGCCGCCAATGCCTTGGTTCATGACGCCCGCGAACTGAGGATCGCGTTCGGCGACAAGACGGCGGGCGAGTTGGTCGGGCCAGCGGCAATTGGCGTTGGGCGTGGAAATATTCGCGTCCGTGAGGGAATCGCCAAGCGTGATGACGCCCCTCGTGGTCGCGGGCGTTGCGACCTCGACGCAGGTGGTGAAAAACCAGGAATCGGTGGGTTTTTCGACGGGCATGTCCGCGGTGGCCGAATGATCGCCTGGTGGCGAGACGTAACTGGTTTGCCGCGCGCCGCCGTGGCCAGTCGATACCGCAATGGCGCCAGGTACGTGGAACGTGATGGCGATGTCCGCCAGCGCGGGCAGGTCGATCCCGACGGGATCGCTGACGACAAGCGCGCCCGCGGCGATGATCGTCGTGTTTTGCCCGCCAAAGGTCAGGGCCCGGCGGCTCGACGCCTCGATTCCGGTATCGCCCTTACGCATCGCGATGCTGGCGCCGGCGATCGCCATCGGCGCTTCGCCGTGGGCATTGGAGAACCGCACCCGCGCGGTTCGTCCGGCGATGCTGGATCGCATCATCATCCGGAACGTGCGGTTCTCGAAAGACGGCTCGTCCAGCGGCTGGGGACTGGTCGTCCAGGTTCCCGTGAAATTCATTGGCGTGGCGTCTCCCCGGATGTTTCGCCGAAGGTGTGCAAGGGGCGCGCGGCTGTCAACGCCCCGGGGGCTTGCGCGAACGCGCAAGTCCGTTGCAAGTCACCCCTCGCAATCGGTTCGGGGAATGATGCATGGTCGGCGCGGGAACGGATCACACGAAAGAGGCCATGACGGGCGGTCCGGCCATCGTGCTCGTGCGATCGCAACTGGCGGTCAATATTGGCATGTGCGCCCGCGCCATGGCGAATTTCGGCCTCGACGATTTGCGCCTCGTCAATCCGCGCGAAGGCTGGCCGCGCGAGGACAATCACCGCGACACCGCCTACGCGGCGGCGGCGGGCGCCGCCTATTTGCTCGACAAGGCGCGCGTGTTCGATTCGCTGAAGGAGGCTGTCGCCGATCTCAACGTTGTCTTCGCGACGACGGCGCGCGAACGGGGCCAGGGCAAGCCGGTTCTGGCGCCGGTCGACGCCATGGCGGACGCGCGCGCGCGCGCCGCGCATGGCGAGAAGATCGGCGTGATGTTCGGGCCGGAGCGCACCGGCCTCGACAACGATGAGATCTCCTTCGCGACGGCGATCGTTTCATTCCCCGTCAATCCGGCCTACGCCTCGCTCAATCTGGCGCAGGCGGTATTGCTGATCGGTTATGAATGGTTGCGCGGCAATCGTGGCGACACGCCGCCGATCTCGCGCACCGACTATTCGCCGCCTGCCCCGCGCGAGATGATCCTGTCGTTCTTCGAATATCTCGAGGGCGCGCTCGAGGAACGCGATTTCTTCAAGCCCGCTGGCAAGGCGCCCATCATGCGGCGCAATCTGCGCAACATGTTTCATCGCATGGACCTGACGGAGCAGGACGTGCGCACCATGCGTGGCGCCATGGTGCGACTGGTGGAAGGCGCGCGCACCGAGGTGCAGACGCGAAAGCGCGTGCGTCCGCCCAAGTCGGGAAAGGCGCCGGACTGAAAGCTGTCAGCCTCGCGTTTCCGTGTTATCGTCGGGGGCAGGCCGCGCCGTTTTTCGCGCGCGGCGGAACGGGACGGGGACGCTCATGCAGCAAATGATACGCCGATGGGGTCTGATCCTGTCGCTGCTGTGGTCGATGACATCTGGAGTCCTCGCGCCGTCGCGCGTCCTGGCGCAGACATTCCCCGATCATACCGTGCATATTATCGTCAATTTCGGCGCTGGCGGCTCGGCCGACACGCTGGCGCGGCTGATCGGGCAGGAATTGCAAACCCGTCTCGGCCAGAGTTTTGTTGTCGAGAACAAGACCGGCGCGGGCGGCAATATCGGCGCGGATTTCGTCGCCCACGCGTCGCCGGACGGTTATACATTGCTGGTGACGCCCAATTCCTTCGCTCTGGCGCCAGCCTTCTACACCAAGCTGAGCTTTGATCCCGTCAAGAGCTTCGCGCCGGTGTCGCTGTTCGGGTTCATTCCCGACGTGATCGTCGTGCATCCCTCCCTGCCGGTCAAAACGCTCGCCGATCTTGTCGCGCTGGCGAAATCGAAGCCCGGACAGATCAGCTACGCCTCGGCCGGCTATGGCAGCGGCAATCACCTGCGCACGGAACTGTTCAATCAGCTTGCCGGCATTGACCTCGTGCATGTGCCCTACCGCGCCAATCCGATCGCCGAGATCGACGTAATCGGCGGGCGGGTGCCCGTGATGTTCGACCTGTTGCTGACGGCAATCTCGCATATCCGGCAAGGCGAGTTGCGGGCGCTGGCGACAACGAGCGACAAGCGCGCGGCCCTGCTGCCGGATACGCCGACGATCACCGAGACAGGCTATCCCGATCTCGTGTCCGGCACCTGGTTTGGCGCCTATGCGCCGGCGGGAACGCCGAAGGCGGTTGTCGACAAACTGAACAAGGAAATCAACGCCATTCTCACGGCGCCCGCCATGGCCGAACGGCTGGCGACCCTCGGCGTCGAGGTGACGCCCGGCGGGCCCGAGGAACTGGGCAGGCTGACGGCGGAGGATTTCGTCAAATGGGCGCCCGTGGTCGTCAAGGCCGGCATCAAGCCGGAGTAGATCCTGGTCAGGGTTCAAGCTTCGCGAGCTTCACGAGATCGAGCGCCAGTGTTGGCGTTTCGACGGGCAAGCGCGTGAATCCGTGATGTAGATAGAAGGCTTCGGCCTTGGGCGAGATTGCGTGGACCACGACAAGTCTCGCGGAAATTTCGGTCGACGCGACCCGCGCGCGCCGGACGACATCCGCGAGCAGAGCGCGCCCGAGCCCCTTGCCTTGCCAGGATTTGTCGATCGCGAGACGTCCGAGAATCACGGCGGGGATTTGCAGCGGCATGTTCCGCCGCATCGATCCCGCCGCGTCGGTGGCGACAATCTGGCCCATGCTGAGGGCGAAATAGCCAGCGACGGTGTTCGACCCGGTTGGGCAGACGACATAGGTCCGGCTCGCCGCGAGAACCTGATTGCTCCAGGCGCGATCACGCAGCCAGTCGTCGAGCGCGACTTCGCCGGATGCGAAATCCGCGAGTTCGTGAGCCTCGGTCAGTTGAACTGGCGGGAGGAGCCCGATTGGCTCAATCATCGCGCCATGGCGTTTTGCCGCGCAGAAGTCGTTTCATTCCGGCTATTTCCGTCGCGGTCGCCGACTTGTCCATCCAGTCCATGATTTTATGAAACGCCTCGGCGTTGGCGTGAATGGTGGTCTGGTCGAGCAGAATGTTCCGCGCCTCCCTGAGCGCGGACGTCATCATGAATTGCGAGCGGTTGGCGCCGACCAGTTCGGCGGCCTGATCGATCAACGCCCTGTCGCGCGCCCGAGCGCGCAGATGGATATTGACCTCTGCTGTTGTCGATTGCTGTTTCATGGATCGAAATTATATCATGTGTTGCCATTGTCAACACAATTCGCGTGGACCTGATTTTTGCGTTTGTTGGCGTTCAGCCCGCGGGAGGCTATTGATCGTCCCCGTGACTTCTCGCGCGCCCCATATTCTGGTTTTCGATTCCGGCTTCGGCGGCCTCACCGTTCACGCGGAGCTGGTAAAGGCGCGTCCCGACGCCGCTTTTGTCTATGCCGCCGACGACGCGGCGTTTCCTTATGGCTCATGGGCGGAAGGCGTTTTGATCGAGCGCGTCCGCGCGGTCGTGGGCGCGTTGATCGCGGCCCGCGCGCCCGATATTGTTGTCATCGCCTGCAATACCGCCTCGACCCTCGCTCTGCCGTGCCTGCGCGCGGAATTTCCGGCGACGCCCTTTGTCGGAACGGTGCCGGCGATCAAGCCGGCGGCGACAGCGTCGCGCTCCTGGCTCGTGTCCGTTCTCGCCACGCCCGGGACCGTCGCACGCGACTACACCCGCGATCTCATCCGCGAATACGCGGCCCATTGCGAGGTGACGCTGATCGGATCAACCGCGCTCGCCTCGCTCGCCGAGGCGCATATGCGGGGCGAACTCGTCGACGACGCGGACATCGCGCGGGAGATCGCGCCCTGCTTTGTCGAGGCGGAGGGTCGTCGCACGGACCACGTCGTGCTGGCCTGTACGCATTATCCCCTTCTGGGGGACGCCTTCGAGCGCCTGGCGCCATGGCCGGTGCAATGGGTCGATCCCGCGTCGGCCATCGCGCGCCGCGCCGATCATCTCCTGGAGGAGGCGGGTTTCGCCCGCCACCGTCACGCGGGCGCTGGCGGACCGAGGCGCGGCGAAGCGATCTTCACCAGCGGGGCGCGGCCCAATCACGCGGTTCTTCGCGCGTTGGCCTCGCGCCACCTCGAAGTCGGCGACGGCCTTGCCGTTCCACTTCCGGTCAATCACGGGGATCGCCATGCCGCGCAATAAGGGCTTTGCACTGGCGGCGATTTCGGCGATCGGATTGTCCGGCTGACTCGGCTACCGCGACCAGGCGGGACTTCGCAATCGCCGCGTTGTGTGGCAGTTTGCGCCCGCTGAATTCAGGGAGGAAAGAATGGCTTGGTTCCGGGGGCGCGCGCGCGTCATCGCGCTTGTCGCGGCAATGGCGTCCGGCGCATCCAGCGCGGCGTCGGCGCAGACCTATCCCGATCACGCGGTCAAGATCATCGTCGCCTTCGGCACGGGCGGAACCATCGACACGGCCACGCGCATCGTCGCGGACAAGCTTGGCGAGATGTGGAAGCAGGGCGTCGTCGTCGACAACAGGCCAGGCGGCGCCGGCAACATCGGCGCGGCGGCGGCGGCCCATTCGCCGCCCGATGGCTACACCCTGCACATGGGCGGCCAGCCGCTTTCGGCCAACGTGACGCTGGCGCCGACGACGGCCTTCGATCCCGTCAGGGATTTCGAGCCGATCGTCTTCATCAACTGGGCGCAGGACGTGCTGATGGTGGGCAAGGATTCGCCCTACAAGTCGCTCAAGGACCTGATGGACGCGGCGCGGTCGGCGCCCGGCGCGCTGAACTATGGCTCGCTCGGCATCGGCTCCAGCGGCCACCTCGCCACCGTGCTGCTGCAGGACGCGACGGGGCTGCGCATGACGCATGTGCCTTACACCTCGGTCGGCCAGTTGCAGACCGACACCGCCTCTGGCCGGCTGAATATGTGGATATCAACGCTTGGCGGCCAGCTTGGCGTCATCAAGGGCGGCAATCTGCGGGCGCTGGCGGTGTCGGGCGAACAGCGCGCCACGGCCCTGCCGGATGTGCCGACCTTCAAGGAACTGGGCGTGCCGCTGGTCGAGCCGTCGAGCTGGTTCGGACTGTTCGCGCCCAAGGGCACGCCGAAGGAGATCATCGCGAAAATCAACGCGGACGTGAACACGATCATCCATGAGCCGGCCATGCTCGAAAAGCTCAATGGGCTCGGGTTCCAGATTCGCGGCGGCGGTCCCGAGGTTCTCGCTGCCGCGATGACGGCGGATATCGCGAAATGGGAAAAGGTGGCGAAAAGCCCGGCCTACAGCGCGCAATGAAAACGCGTCTTGCGTTTGCCTCACTTCTCGCGGCGCTCGCGCTGGCCAATGTCGCGCGCGCGGAAACGGTCGAGGAGTTCTACAAGCGCACGCCGGTCACGATGTACGTGGGCTCGGGCGCCGGCGGCGGCTTTGACGAGATCGGGCGCGTCTTCGGCCCGCATTTCGCGCGCCACCTGCCGGGGAGCCCGGCGCTCGTCATCAAGAACATGCCGGGCGCCGGCGGACTGCTGAACGTGAACTTCATGTACAATCAGGCGCCGCGCGATGGGTCCGCCTTCGCCGCGCCGTTCAACACGGTGTTCATGCTGCCGCTGTTTGGCGACCCCGCCGCGAAATTCGACCCGCGCAAATTCACCTGGCTTGGCAGTCTCGACAAGCAGACCGGCACCTGCATCGTCTGGAGCACGTCGAGCATCAAGACCCTCGACGACGCGCGCCAGCGCGAGGTCGTGGTCGGCGCAACAGGCACCAATTCCACGCCGGCGATCTTTTCCAATGTGCTGAACACGCTGCTGCACACGAAGCTCAAGGTCATCAGCGGCTATTCCACCAACGAGGTCCGCTTCGCGCTGGAGCGCGGCGAGACCGAGGGAATCTGCGGCATGGCCTGGCAGACCTACAAGGCGATCACGCCGGGCTGGGTGTCGGAGGGCAAGATCAGGCCAATCGCGCAACTGGGCCTGACGCGAAACAAGGATCTGCCCGACACGCCGATGGCGGTCGAAATGCTGAAGGACGCCGCGGACAGGCAGGTGTTCGAGCTGACGGTGCTGCCGCAGGAGTTCGGGCGGCCCTTTATCGCGCCGCCGGACATTCCCGCCGATCGGGCGGCGGCGATGCGCAAGGCTTTCGCGGACGCGCTCGTCGATCCCGCCTTTCTCGCCGACGCCGACAAGATACGTCTGTCGATGGACCCGATGACCGGCGATGAGATCAAGGCGCTGCTCGAGCGCGCCTACGCCGCGCCGAAGGACGTGATCGATCGCGCGGCGAAGTTTTCGGTGGTGAATTAGGGCGGATTTAATTCGGTCACGCAATTCCCGTCTTTGGCTTGATTGAAAGCCTTTTTGGGGCGCAAAGCGGACGCCGGTCGTGGCGGGGTGGATGACTGCTTGGCGCCATTCAGCGACTTGCCCTCGCTGAACAAAGACAATCACGATTAGTGGGTTGCGGGTCGGCTGATTTGGGGTACATGTCGAATTGCTCAGTTAATTTGAAGGTCAAACGGACTTAATATGAACATAGTTGCCTCCGCTGATTACCCACGCGCGGGTTGCTGGCGTCGCTGGCTGGCAAACTTCATTGACGCAATCATCGTAAACCTTCCTTTTCAGTTCCTAGCCGCCATACTGTTCACGGCGACTGCCGGTTCAATCCAAATGGCCGGATTGTTTAATTCTTGCGCCCCGGCAAGGGTGATTCCCGAAGGATTGAATCCCCCTCCGCCTCACGACTCAAATTTCGCGGTGGTTTGCAAGAGTTCGACTTTTTCGGGCCCGACTTCGGTTACGCTTACCGTTGCGCATATTGCGCAGCAGGCGGCATCCACCCCAGCTATCGTTCAAAGGTACATGCTCGACGCCGACGGCCAGCCGATACACGGGACGACAGTAGACTGGGTTACCGGGCTTGCTTTCGCGGCCTACATAATAGGTTTTGTGACCAAGACAGGGCAAACACTCGGCGCGCGCCTCCTCTCGGTCAGGATCGTCGATGCCGTCGAACCAAGCATGTTCGAAATTCCTCTTCGGAAGGTTGTGGTCCGATATCTCGCTATGTCGATTGGCTGTTTGCCAATATGTGTCTTGCTTCTGTTTCAGAAGTTTGGCGTCGGAAGAGATGTCGGCTTCGTCGCTTCAGCGGATTCTATTAAGTGGGTATGGGCGTTGTTGGCGGTCGCCATTGCATGGTTCGTTGTGTTGGTGGTTCAGATAGCCATGAAGCGGGACCCGATTTACGATGCTCTGGCGGGAACAGCCGTATTGCGCGACTGACGGGAATTACTACCCCAAACTAGGTCGCTGCGACGTTACTCAAACCTCGCGATGGGTCACATCCGCACAAAACCGGTGGACAACTCCCATCGGCTTTCCTTTCGGCGGTCTACTCGATAACGGCTCGACGCGGAATTTCCGCGCGCAGCGAATACAATGTAACCGATTTTTCTCCGGCCACGGCGCTGAGGCTCTCGGCTTTCGAACAGGCCGCCGGCGCGAGATCTTTGATGGCGCTGTTAGTCAGGCCCCGAGGCGAATCTCAACCATGCGCGCAGCGAAGCTCTGGGCGTCAGCATCGACACTTTGAGCGATCGTTGTAGAGGTTCGAGCCGAGGTTCTTGGGATCGCGGGCCTCGACCAGATCCGACACCTGGATATCGGACGCGCCATAGCTCCGCCCGAGGGTTTCCCAGGCGAGCGATTGCCCGTCGCTCGCGCAGGCGAAGCCAACGAGCCATCGGATCGCGTCGCTCGCGCCGAAGAATTCGTCGGCGATTCTGTCGAAGTCCGGCTTCTCGCCCGGCTTCAATGCGAGCGCCTCGGCGCGGCGCGAGAGCGAGGCTCGCGCACTCTGGCAAAGCGCGGGCGTCGGATCGAGGTGGAACAGCCTCAGGTCACCTAACGGCAACGCGTCGCGCTCCAGCATCGCCTCGGCGTCACGTTGCAGGCTTGGCAGACTCAGGATTTTAGCGAGCGCCGCCTCCTCGACTCGATAGACGCCGCTTTCCCAAAAAGGCATCCATTGCGGCAGATGGGCGTCATCGGGCATCGCGGCAAGCCTGGCCTCCAGGGCCGCCACCCGCGCCGCGAAGACCGCGTTCGCGTGATTGCGCATCGCCTCCATGGGAATAATCGCCGCGCAGACGAGGCCAAGCGCGCCCAAGAGCCCGAAGCCGGCAGCCCGGGCCGACACGCGGGTGCGCAAGGGCGGAATCAAAGCCCAGAGGCAATAGGCGACGATCAGCGTCGGCGCCGCCCCCGGGATCGTCATTGCCCAAAGGCCCGGAGAAAGGCTCCGCCTGGTCAACAGGTCGAAGGCCATGTAGATCGCGACAAAGGCGGCCGGGGCGAGCAGAAGGATTGCCGCTCGCCCCGCGACTGGCATGGCGCCGCCCAGCGCAGCCGTCAGCACGAGCGCCGCGAGCAAGCTGCAATGCAGAGCGAGGGCGAGGGACATGAATCCCTGCGCCATGGACGTGCCAGCGGGGTCGCCACCGCCGGGGTGCGCCATCCCCTTGGTCAGGACGAAGGTCAAGAACAGGCAGGCGGTGGCCAGCAACAGCCCGCCGATCAGCGCGCCCTTGGAAATGCGCCAGGGAAACTTGGTCAATCGATCGCCTCCGGCTCGCCGCAATCAACCGGTATTCACCCGACGGTCGGGATGGACGGTTCTATCAAGTTCGCTTCCCATGAAAACTGTCGGCCCGCCAACCTCGCATAAAACAGGCGTCGCGGCCTGCGGGCCAAGCTGACGCCAGAGCGCATCGCCAATCGCTGCCCCAACAGCGATATCCAGGCGCTGATGCCCTGGAACATCAACTGACATCCGCCAGATGGCCGCCAGTCTACGCGGAAGCTGCGCCGTTTTCGGGCTCCTAGCAAGCCTGGCGCGTCATCCCGACCGCCGGCATAGCGCATTGAGGCCCACCGCGGCCGCGTCGAGCCTAGGCGCGGCTCTCGGTCCACGGCCTTGAGCGATTGCGGGCGGCGTAGGTGCGGGGCAGCAGGTCGTCGATTGCGCTGACCGGTTGCGCCTCGCGGGCATGGTGGCGAATGGGTTCCAAAATGGCGATCGGGGGCGGTCCGGGACGCGAATTTGACATCCCGTCCCCCATCCCCTATCCACCGTCCCGCTGCGCGCGCCTTCCGGCGCGCGTTGCATTTGACGCACCCGTGGTCCCTCCGGTTTCCGTGAGCGACCTGTCGGCTCCCTCGGGGGCAGAGGAGGGCGCGTTCCTCCGCCATCGGCGGGAGGATCGCGGAACCGGAGCGCCTTCGCGCCTGCCGGCGCCTGTTCTCTCGCCACAACACTAGAGGACACGCGATGACGAAGCGCGCTGAAAGCAAGTACAAACTCGACCGCCGCATGGGCCAGAACATCTGGGGCCGCCCGAAGAGCCCGGTCAACCGCCGCGAATACGGCCCCGGCCAGCATGGCCAGCGCCGTAAGGGCAAGATGTCCGATTACGGCACGCAGCTGCGCGCCAAGCAGAAGCTCAAGGGCTACTACGGCAACATCTCCGAGCGTCAGTTCCGCAAATACTACGCCGAAGCCATCCGCATGAAGGGCGACTCGGGCGACAACCTGATCGGCCTGCTCGAGCGTCGTCTTGACGCGGTGGTCTATCGCGCCAAGTTCGTGCCGACCGTTTTCGCGGCGCGCCAGTTCGTCAACCACGGCCACGTCAACGTTAATGGCCGCAAGGTCAACATCGCCTCCTATCAGGTGAAGCCGGGCGACGTGGTGGAAGTGCGCGAGAAGGGCCGCCAGCTCGCGGTCACGCTCGAGGCCATCCAGCTCGCCGAGCGCGACGTGCCAGACTTCTACGAGGTCGATCACTCGAAGTTCACGGCCAAGATGACCCGCGTTCCCGTGCCCTCCGAAGTGCCCTATCCCGTGCACATGGAGCCGAACCTGGTCATCGAATTCTATTCGCGCTAAAACTTTTAGCGGCGAAAAACACAGCATCTTGTATTTTTTACAAGAGTTTAGGGCAATCACATACAATATGTGGTTGCCCTATTTTTTACACACGTGCTACACAGAACAAAGCATGAACTAAAAGTCCAGTGCTTGTTATGAGCCTGAAGATAGGGTCTATTTTACACAGACGCTACACAGGCGCCTGATGGAGGCCGCGAATGGCCCATGCCGATAACCAGGTCAAAATAGCA
>CAISJZ010000545.1 GCA_903885755.1 uncultured Hyphomicrobiales bacterium
ACGATGATCAGGTCGTGACCAAGGACAAGGGCATGGTGCCCTTCGAGATCGTCAAGGGTCCGAACGGCGACGCCTGGGTGCGCGCTCACGGCAAGGACTATTCGCCGCAGCAAATCTCCGCCTTCACGCTGATGAAGATGAAGGAGGCTGCCGAAGCCCATCTCGGCGAGAAGGTCGATCAGGCGGTCATCACGGTTCCCGCCTATTTCAACGACGCCCAGCGTCAGGCGACCAAGGACGCCGGCAAGATCGCGGGGCTCGAAGTGCTACGCATCATCAACGAACCGACCGCGGCGGCGCTGGCCTATGGCCTCGACAAGAAGGGCGCGGGCACGATCGCGGTCTATGATCTTGGCGGTGGCACGTTCGACGTCTCGATCCTCGAGATCGGCGACGGCGTATTCGAGGTGAAATCGACCAACGGCGACACGTTCCTCGGCGGCGAGGACTTCGACATGCGCCTCGTCGAATATCTGGCCGAGGAGTTCAAGAAGGAACAGGGCATCGATCTGAAGAAGGACAAGCTCGCCCTGCAGCGCCTCAAGGAAGCCGCCGAAAAGGCGAAAATCGAGCTTTCGTCGGCGGCGCAGACGGAAATCAATCTGCCCTACATCACCGCGGACGCCTCCGGGCCGAAGCATCTGACCATGAAGCTCACACGCGCGAAATTCGAGGCGCTTGTCGATGATCTCATCCAGCGCACGGTCGAGCCTTGCCGCAAGGCGCTCAAGGACGCCGGCCTGACGGCGGGCGAGATCAATGAGGTCGTTCTGGTCGGCGGCATGACTCGCATGCCGAAGGTGCAGGAGATCGTGAAGCAGTTCTTCGGGAAAGAGCCCCACAAGGGCGTCAACCCGGACGAGGTCGTGGCCATCGGCGCGGCGGTTCAGGCCGGCGTGCTCCAGGGCGACGTCAAGGACGTGCTGCTGCTCGACGTGACCCCGCTATCCCTCGGCATCGAGACCCTGGGCGGCGTGTTCACCCGGTTGATCGATCGCAACACCACGATCCCGACCAAGAAAAGCCAGGTCTTCTCGACCGCCGAGGACAACCAGACCGCCGTGACGATCCGGGTGTTCCAGGGCGAGCGCGAGATGGCCTCTGACAACAAGGCGCTCGGGCAGTTCGATCTTGTCGGAATTCCGCCGGCGCCGCGCGGCATGCCGCAGGTGGAGGTGACCTTCGACATCGACGCCAACGTCATCGTCAACGTGACCGCGAAGGACAAGGCCACCAACAAGGAACAGCAGATCCGCATCCAGGCCTCCGGCGGGCTCAGCGACGCCGACATCGACAAGATGGTGAAGGACGCCGAGCTGCACGCCGCCGAGGACAAGAAGCGGCGCGAAGTCGTCGACGCCAAGAATCAGGGCGAAGCCATGGTCCACTCGGCGCAGAAGTCCCTCGGCGAGTTCGGCGAGAAGGTTTCCGAAGCCGACAAGAGCGTGATCGAGGCGGCGATCGCCGGCCTCAAGACGGCTCTGGAAGGCGAGGACGTCGAAGACATCAAGGCCAAGACCAATGAAGTGGCGCAGGCCTCGATGAAACTTGGCGAGGCCATGTACAAGGCCCAGCAGTCCGAAGGCGCGGCGCCCGGCGGGGAAGCCCATGATGAGCCCAAGGAAGATGTGATCGACGCCGATTTCAAGGAAGTCGGCGGCGACAAGAAGAAGTAAGCCCGGTGGAAGTCGCCATGATTGGCGTTGCCGGATAAAATGCGCTAGCAGACGGGGATTCGCCCATATGGCCGAATCCCCGTTTTGTTTGTCCTTACCACGGGCGAGTTTCCGCCGAACTCAACAGACTTCGACCCATGGCCAAACGCGACTATTATGAAATTCTTGGCGTCGTGAAGACGGCCTCGGACGCGGACCTGAAAGCGGCGTTTCGCAAGGCCGCCATGGTGCATCATCCCGACCGCAATCCCGGCGACAAGGCCGCGGAGGTCAAATTCAAGGAACTCAACGAAGCCTATCAGTGCCTGTCGGATGGCCAGAAGCGCGCCGCCTATGACCGGTTCGGGCACGCTGCCTTCGAGCAGGGTGGACAAGGCGGCGGCTTCGGCGCGGATGGCTTCGCCGCGTCCATGGCGGATATTTTCGACGATCTCTTCGGCGGCCTCGGCGGCGGGCGGGCGCGCTCATCGGGTGGGCGCGAACGCGGCTCCGATCTCCGCTACAACATGGAGATCACTCTTGAAGACGCCTATCGTGGCAAGGCGGCGACCATCAAGACTCCGACAACCGTCACTTGCGAAGCCTGTTCGGGCTCCGGCGCCAAGGCGGGCGCGCGCCCGAAGCCCTGCGCGACCTGTCAGGGCCACGGGCGCGTGCGCGCCCAACAGGGTTTCTTCGCCATCGAACGCACCTGCCCAACCTGCAACGGCCGCGGCGAGGTCATCGACAATCCCTGTACCGCCTGCTCGGGCGCGGGGCGGGTATCGCGCGAGCGCAGCCTGTCGGTCAACATTCCACAGGGTGTCGAGGACGGCACGCGCATTCGCCTGACCGGCGAGGGCGAGGCCGGCATGCGCGGCGGCCCGACCGGCGATCTCTACATCTTCCTGTCGATCAAGCCGCACCCGTTCTTTCAGCGCGATGGCGCCGACCTCTATTGTCAGGCCCCAATCTCGATGGTGCAGGCGGCGCTGGGAGGCGAATTCAAGGTTCACACGCTCGATGGCGAGGAGTCGGCCATCAAGGTTCCCGAGGGCACGCAGGCGGGCAAACAGTTCCGTCTGAAAGGCAAGGGCATGCCCGTCCTGCGGTCACGCGACGTCGGCGATCTCTACATTCAGGTCCGGATCGAGACGCCGCAGAACCTCACCCGCCGCCAGCGGGAGCTTCTGACTGAATTCGAGGCGGAATCCTCCAGCAAGACCCACCCGGAATCCAATGGGTTCTTCGCGAAAATGAAAGAATTCTTCGACAATATCGGCGGCGCCTGAGTCGCCGGGCCGGTCAAAATCGTGACATTTTCTTGACGATGACGGAAATCTGGGCAACCTAGTCTGGACGAGCGTGAGTTCGCCAGTTTCGTGGGAGGAGTGGGCGTTTGCGTCCTCAACACAAGCATTCCGAGACCGTTGGTCGCACCGACGGCGCGCCGGTCGCCGAAGAGCGCCTTGCCGACGAGGCCCGGTTCTTCAAGGCGTGGTTCGAAAATCCCCTCCGCACGGGCGCCGTATCGCCCTCGGGCCGTTTTCTCGCCCGCATGATGGCGCGTTACGTCGATCCCGCCAGCGAAGGCGTGATCATCGAGCTTGGACCCGGCACCGGTCCCGTCACGCAGGCTCTCCTCCAGCGAGGTGTCGCGCCGGAGCGTCTGGTGCTCATCGAATATGAACAGGCCTTCTGCCGGCTGTTGCGTCGGCGTTTTCCGCGCTGCCTCGTGATTCAGGGCGACGCCTACGATCTGCCCGGCACGCTCGGAGACCAGATCGAGGGTCCCGTCGCGGCCGTGGTGTCGAGCCTGCCGCTGTTGACCCGCCCCGAGCCGCAACGCACGGCGCTGCTCGATCAGGCGTTCGGCCTGATGGGACCCGAGGGTGCGTTTATTCAGTTCACCTACGGCATGGTCTCGCCGGTGCCGCACCGCGCGAAGAATGGCTGGATCAGCCCCTTTTCGGCGGAGGCCTCGCCCCCCGTCTGGCTCAATCTGCCGCCGGCTCGGGTTTGGATCTATCGTAACGCGACCGAGGCGACGCCCGCCGGCAAACGCCCGCGCAAGACCCTGATCGTCAAGCTGCGAGAGCGGACCGACAAGGCGCGCGACGAATTCCGCGAAACCCGGGACAAGGTCGAATCGAAGATCCGGCTGCGCGCCGCCCGCGCCCAGCGGGAAATCGCGTTCCACACCCAGCGCATGCGAAACGACCGCGCGGTGAAACCGGCGCTGGCGCTGCTCAAGAAATTCAGCGAGCCAAGAAAGCGAATCGGCTGACGCCCGCCACCGCGACCTGATATGGGTTGCCGCGAAATTTCGTGGCGAGGCTTCCATGACACAAGATATTGCTCCGCGTGACCGCCTGATCGTGGCGCTCGATCTGCCGACGGTCGGCGAGGCCGAAGCGATGGTCGACCGGCTCGGCGACGCGGCGAATTTCTACAAGATCGGGCTCGAACTGACCTACGGCGGCGGCCTCGAACTGGCCAAACGCCTGGCCAAGGCCGGCAAGAAGGTCTTTCTTGACCTCAAATTTCACGACATCCCCAATAAGGTGGCTCGCGCGACGGCTCAGGTCGCCGATCTCGGCGCCACGTTCCTGACCGTACACGCCTATCCCCAGACCATGCGCGCGGCGCGTGGCGCGCTTTCCAACACGCCGCTGAAACTGCTCGCCGTCACCGTCATGACGTCCTACGACGACAATGACCTGCGCGAGGCCGGCTTCGCTCTTGGCGTGCGGGAACTCGTGGCGCGGCGCGGCGCGCAGGCGCGTGACGCCGGCATTCACGGGATTGTCCTGTCGGCCGAGGAAGCCGCCGGCATGCGCGCGGTTGTTGGCCCGGACATGCTGCTGGTCACGCCGGGCATCCGACAGGCGGATGGCGACCTTGCCGACCAGAAGCGGGTCATGACGCCGGCGCGAGCCATCGCGGCGGGCGCCAATCACCTTGTCGTCGGTCGTCCCATCACGCAGGCGGTGGATCCGCGCGCCGCCGCCCAGTCCATCTTTCGGGAGATCGCGGCGGCGAGGGCCTGAGGCGGCGAACGGCCTATAGCCGCTCCGGATTGCCCGCGTCAGGTTGGGAACGGCGGTCGCGCGGCGGAGCGCCATCGCCATCGCGTCGGTCGCGACGTTCACCTGAATCGCCGTTCCACCAGTGTCGCAGGCATTCGCCCATGGCTTCGCGCGGGCCGCGTGGTCCATGCATGAGAATGGGCAATCGGCGCTTCTGGTCGTCCGTCAGGCTGGCGTAGAGCGGTTGAGCGGCATCGACGACCTTGTGCAGCGCATCGCCACGCGCGGTGTCGACGTCGGCCATGCGCCGCAGGCGCTCGACCGGATCAGCCGGACGAGGCGCGGACCGCGTCTGCTCCACGAGAGCCCGCATCTTATTCGCGCCATCGCGCACGGCGCCCTCGACCGCCGGCCACATCTTCTCCTGATCCGGGGTGAGTTTCAGGCCGGCCTTCACGGCGGCGATACGCGCGTCAAGGAGGGCGGCCCGGTCCTCGGGCGACATGCGCGCCATCGGCCCGCGGAATTGCGCCAGATTTTGTTCCACGCGCGGCGCGGCCGCCTGCTGCTGCGCATCGGCGCGCATCGCGATAAAAAGGGTTGAACCAATCGCCGTCGCCAGCGCGAGAGCGGGGATCAGACGCGGTTTCATGAATCGTCTCCGTGACCGTTCATCGCTTTTGCGCGACCATGCTCACGTTAAGCTTCAGCGATGATCGGATTGCGACGCCATCATGGCGTGATCGCGGCGGCCCATTACGGTTTGGTAATCTCGAAAATCGCGACAAGTTTGTCCGATGCGCCAACTGGGCGCAACCAGGCCGGCGGATCGCCATCAATGAGTCTTCCGGCGAACGAATCGGGATTGCGTGACGCGATGGTCCGCAATTCTTTCGCGTCCTTGCAGACCACGAGATAGTTCGCCCCGCTGGCGCGCGCCATGTCGCGCGCGGCGTCCGGCTTCGCCATGAAGATATCGATGGCCAGACGATTGCCGCGATTGTTGCGGTGATATGGCGCGGTAATCGCCGAATGCGGCGTATGCGCGAGAATGTGCGCGCCAAGATCGATGGGCGCGAGCACGAGGCCACGCGGCTCGGCGGCGAGCGCCGCATAATTGACGGCCGGCAGGCAGACCGCGCCGCTGGATGGCGCCTCGACGCGATCCGGCATGAGCGTGGGAACGGCCGCCCAACCGATCGAGGAAAGGGGTATCGTCGCGGCCAACGCAGCCGTAAGCCCCGCCGCATGGCCAAGGCCGCGGCGCTCCAGAAACTTCACGAGTTGAACCGCCAGCCAGGCGCAGCCGAGCAGCGCCACGGGCGCGAGCGATGTCGAGGCGCGAATCATGAAACCCGTCAACGCGCAGCCAACGAGCGCGAAGGCGAAAAGCAGGACAAACCGCGCGCGCGACACGCCATTCTCGCGCCAGATCGCAAGGCTAATTCCGGCGAGCCCGATCAGGGTGGGAATGACAATCGTCTGAACCGAACGCGGGAACAGCGCGAAATGCTTAAGCGCCGGCCGGGCCTCGCCGACGTTGTTGAGCCAGATATCGCGCACGAGCGGATCGAGCCCGGTGAACGGATCGATCAGGCAATGCAGAAAAACGTAGGCGAGCGGAGCGCCAATAATTCCGGAGACGGCAATCCCCGCCATCGCGCGGGAGGCGAGGCTTGCCTGCCATCGCGTCGCGAGCGCCATGGCCCCGCACACCAGCGCAGCGCTCCAGGCGACCAGAACGTGGTCATATGAAAACGCGTCGCAGGCTGGAATCATCCAGCGCGCGGGCGCGTTGAAGATCGCGAAACACAGGGGAGTCGCCACGCACAGGCCGCCAGCGAACCAGCGCAGCAGCGACCGCGCCGGCGCGCCGACAACGATCCAGGCGATCGGCGGCGTGGCGAAGAGCGCGAAAATGAATGGCAGATTCTCGACACTGATCGACAGGGACAGGGCGGCGCAAAAGGCCGAGAGCGCGGCGAGGCGCGCGCGCGTCGGATCAAGCGCCACGAGCATGCAGCCAATCATCAGCACAAGCAGCGCGATCTGCGGCGCGTGATGATCGACGCGGCCCGGAACGAACTGGCCGAGCATGAATCCGGACAGAACTGTCAGAGCCACGGTAATCGCCACGCCGCGCGCGCCGAACAGAACGCGCCCAACCCACGCGATCGACGCCAGCAGGCCAAGTTGCAGCAGCAGCGGAAACACGATTCGCGCCAGCCTCTCGCCGGCATCGCCCGGCGCGTGGCTCCCGAAAATCTTCATCAGCAGCGCGAGCGGAACATCAAGGGCCCGCGACCAGTGCATGAAAGACCCATTTGGCGGATCGAGCCGCCACGCCGTCAGATCGTACCAGGACTGTCCCGCCAGAAAGTCGCGGACCTGAACCATGCGCATGGCGTCGTCGGGGTCATAAAAATTCCCGGTCATCCAGGCGTCGCGAACGCTACCCCAGCAAAGCGCGATTGAGACCACGAAGGCGATGGCGACGGCAAGGGGCGTAACCCCGAGGCACAAACGCCGATCTGGCTCGGACAGCGGCCGCGCCGTGGGCGCCGCAAGATCGGCATTGCTCATGTGAAATCTCCGCGCGCAGGGTCGCACGCGCGGATGAACCGCCGGTTAAACGGGCGTCGGTCTTATTCGGCGGCCTCGTCGCGCGCTTCGTCGGCCTTCAGATCCTCTGGCCGCGGCATCGATATGATGTTGTAACCGGCGTCGACGAAATGCGTTTCGCCCGTGACGCCCGACGACAGGTCGGACAGCAGATAGAGCGCCGAGCCGCCAACATCCTCGATTGTCAGGGACCGTCGCAGCGGCGAATGGGCGCGCTGGAATCCATACATGGCGCGCGCATCGCTGATTCCCGACCCCGCCAGCGTCCGGATGGTGCCGGCGGAAATCGCGTTGACGCGAATGCCCTCGGGTCCGAGGTCCGCGGCGAGATAGCGGACGCTTGCTTCAAGCGCCGCCTTGGCCAGCCCCATGACGTTGTAATTCGGCATGACGCGGGTCGAACCACCGTAGGTCAGCGTCAAGAGCGAACCGCCCTTTGACATCATTTTGGCGGCGCGTTGAGCAATCTCCGTGAAGGAGAAGCAGGAAATGACCATCGTGCGGGAGAAATTCTCGCGCGTGGTCGCGTCGATGTAGCGACCCTTGAGCTCATTCTTGTCGGAAAAGCCGATGGCGTGGACGACAAAATCAATGGTCCCCCATCGCGCCCGCAGGGCTTCGAACACTGTATCCAGCGAGGACAGGTCCTCGACATCGCAAGGCAGGACGATGTTCGATCCCAGGCCTTCCGCCAGCGGCTTGACGCGGCGACCGAGCGCCTCGCCCTGATAGGTAAACGCCAGTTCGGCGCCTTGCGCGGCGACCGCTTGCGCGATGCCCCAGGCGATCGAATGGTTGTTCGCGACCCCCATGATCAGGCCGCGTTTTCCCTGCATCAATAGTCCCGCCATCGGCGACCTTTCCGAGCGTGTCCCGCACAACCGGAACAGAAGCTGAGGTTTAGATAGCAAAGCTCATGCGCGTAACCGAAGTCACATAATGTTAATGATTGTGCATCCGGGGGCTCAGGCGTCCGGGTGCTTGAACACCAGCGTCGCGTTGGTTCCGCCAAACCCAAACGAATTCGACAGGGCCGCGCCAATTCGCGCGTTGTCGCGGCGCTTGCGCAGAATGGGCATGTCGGCGAAAGCCGGATCGAGTTCCTCGATATTGGCGCTTTCGGCCATGAAGCTCTCGCGCATCATCAGCAGGCAGTAAATCGCCTCCTGCACGCCCGCGGCGCCGAGCGAATGGCCGGTGAGGGATTTCGTCGCTGAAATCGGCGGGCATTTATCGCCTGCGCCAAAAACCTCCCGCAGCGCTTCTATTTCCTTCAGGTCGCCCACCGGTGTCGAAGTCGCGTGCGGATTTATGTAGTCGATTGGCATTTTCACCGTCGCGAGCGCCTGCCGCATGCAGCGCATGGCGCCCTCGCCGGACGGAGCCACCATGTCGTAGCCGTCGGACGTCGCGCCGTAGCCCACGAGTTCGGCGATGATTTTGGCGCCGCGCGCCTTCGCGTGTTCGTATTCCTCAAGCACAACGACACCCGCGCCGCCGGCGATGACAAAACCGTCGCGGTTGACATCGTAGGCGCGCGAGGCGACCGCGGGACGGTCGTTGTAGCCACTCGACATCGCGCCCATGGCGTCGAACAGCACGGATAGCGACCAGTCGAGTTCCTCGCAGCCGCCCGCGAACATCACGTCCTGCTTGCCCCACTGAATCATCTCGGCGGCGTTGCCGATGCAATGGCTCGATGTCGCGCAGGCCGACGAGATGGAATAATTGACGCCCTTGATCTTGAACCAGGTGGCGAGGGTCGCCGACGCCGTCGAAGACATGGCCTTTGGTACCGCGAAGGGACCGACGCGCTTGGGACCCTTGGTGCGCGTGGTATCGGCGGATTCAACGATCGTTCGAGCCGAGGGGCCGCCGGAGCCCATGATGATGCCGGTTCGTTCGTTCGAAATGTCGTCCGGGGCGAGACCGGAATCGGCGATCGCCTGATCCATGGCGACGTGATTCCAGGCCGTGCCGCCGCCGTGAAAACGCATGGCGCGGCGGTCGACGATTTCCTCGGGCACAACGGTCGGCGCGCCGTGGACCTGACAGCGGAATCCAAGCTCGGCGTATTTGTCGGCCTTGACGATGCCGGGCCTGGCCTCGCGCAGGGACGCGGTCACTTCCCGCGTGTTTCCGCCAATCGAGGAAACGATCCCCATACCCGTGACAACGACACGTCTCATGCAATTCTCCCGTCGAGGCCGGCGCGCGGGCCTACCGATCCCATATAGTTCCGCGATTCGCTCGTGACGAGATCAGACCTACGCCGGAGCGCCCGCCTGGGCCAGTCCAACCCGCAAATCCCTGGCTTCGTAGATGCGCGCGCCATCGGCCGCCACCCAGCCGTCGGCAATGCCGAGCACCAGCTTGCCCTTGAAAACGCGCTTGAAGTCGATCCCATAGGTGACCGTCTTCACGCTCGGGCGCACCATGCCCGTGAATTTCACCTCGCCGACGCCAAGAGCCATGCCGCGCCCCGGCAAACCCAGCCAACCGAGATAAAAACCGACCATTTGCCACAGTGCGTCGAGGCCAAGGCAGCCGGGCATGACAGGGTTGCCCTTGAAATGGCAGTCAAAGAACCAGGCGTTTGGCTTGATGTCGAATTCGGCTCGCGCAAAGCCCTTGCCATGTTCGCCGCCCGACTCGAATATCTCGGTAATGCGGTCAAACATCAGCATCGGTGGAAGCGGCAATTGCGCATTGCCGGGGCCGAACAGCTCTTCGCGGCCGCAGGCGAGCAGATCCTCGTAGTCGAAACTCGAGCGCCTTTCGCTCATCGTCGCAAGCCCCTTTCGCCGTGTCGGTTCGCCCGGCGCGACGCCCGCGTCCGCCCTGTCGGCGGCACTCCTAACACAGGGGATTGCGCGCCGAAAGCGTCCGGCGGGCCGGTTTCAGCCACTGGAGATGAAAGAGCTACAGCTTTTCGTCGGGGTAAACGCCCCAGAGATTCGACTGTTCGATGTAACCGTCGAACCCGTCGCCGAATATGCGGCACCAGCCGCCATCGCAGGTCCGAACATTGGCCAGCACGCCGGCCTGCGCCTTGGCCGCCACATCGGCGCCTTCGCTTGCCTTGACGCGAATGGGCAGAACCTCGGTCTTTTTCCACGGCGCGACCAATGCCGTTCGACGGCCCGACAACAACGACTGCTGAACCCAGCCTTCCGCGCCCTCGGAATCGCGGATGCGCCGCCATGTATCGAATTCAGCAGTAATTTCAACAGGTAAGCCGGCGCGCTGGAATATCCACGCGGTTCGATGCTCCTTTGATGGACCCTCGCGAAGATTGACCCGATCGTATTTGAGACTGACGTAACGCGGGACCCTGAGGCCGGTTGAGGTTCCCAGCGTGTCCGCGCCAGCGGCTCGACCCTCAGGCGACCAGACAACGACGGCAAGGAGCCCCAAGGCGACAATCGCCATGCGGTGAAATGTCTCGGGGAAGAAATTCAATCGCGACACGCAACGCCTCTTCGAGTTGTCCCGCAAGTCAACCTCGTCCGGTCAACCAATGTCGCCTTTGTCCAGACCGGTCGATCTGGTAGGAAAGCCACTGGAGCGCGGACGCACGATCGACGCGTCCCCTGTTTTGGGCCGATCAGGGTTAAGACCCGGTGAAGCCGGGGCATGATTGTCTCCCGCGTTATTTCGACCCATGAGGGCGCGAGTGTGACGCGAACGGGCCGGCGAGGATGAAGGGCGCATGAGCAGGTCGAAAACGCGCGTAGTCGTGACCCGCAAACTGCCGGACGCGGTCGAGACTCGCATGTGCGAGCTGTTTGAAACCCGGCTCAACATGAACGACGCGCCGATGAACGCGCAGGAACTTGGCGAAGCCTTGCGGACAGCCGAGGTTCTGGTGCCAA
The DNA here is from genome assembly GCA_903885755.1 of uncultured Hyphomicrobiales bacterium. Lineage (GTDB taxonomy): Bacteria > Pseudomonadota > Alphaproteobacteria > Rhizobiales > Beijerinckiaceae > Terripilifer. Next base: position 11,182 of record CAISJZ010000545.1, read on the forward strand.
CCGTGACCGATCGAATCGATGCTGGCCTGATCGGTCAGGCTGGCGAACAGCTCAAGCTCATCGCTAACTTCGGCAACGGCGTCGACAATATCGACGTAGCCGCCGCCGTCGCCAAGGGAATCACGGTCACGAACACGCCTGGCGTCCTGACCGAGGACACCGCGGACATGACCATGGGTCTGATTCTCGCTGTCGCGCGGCGCGTCGTCGAGGGCGCGCGGGTCATTCCGGCCGGCGACTGGACCGGTTGGTCGCCAACCTGGATGCTCGGCCATCGCATCACGGGAAAGCGGCTCGGCATTCTCGGCATGGGACGAATCGGACAGGCTCTCGCGAAACGGGCGCGGGCTTTCGGGCTTTCCGTCCACTATCACAACAGGCGCCGCGTCGCGCCGGCGATCGAGGCTCAACTCGAGGCCACTTATTGGGAATCGCTCGACCAGATGCTGGCGCGCATGGACATCGTTTCCGTCAATTGCCCGCATACGCCAGCGACCTATCACTTGCTGTCGGCGCGGCGGCTCAAGATGCTGCGTCCCCATGCGATCATCGTAAACAGCGCGCGCGGCGAAATCATCGACGAGCAGGCGCTGACCAAGATGCTGGAGGCGGGCGAGCTCGCCGGGGCCGGCCTGGACGTGTTCGAACACGAACCGGCTGTCTCGCCCAAGCTCGTGCGCCTGGCCAAATCCGGCAAGGTGACACTTCTTCCCCACATGGGTTCGGCCACCCACGAGGGCCGCGTCGACATGGGCGAGAAGGTCATCATCAACATCAAGACCTTCATGGACGGTCATCGCCCGCCCAATCGGGTCCTGCCCAACATGCTATAGAAATCGGTTGTTTTTGCGCGCCTTGAACGCGTTCGCGATTGCGGTCCACATCGGCTTGCGCAGCATGTTCGCGTCGAAA
>CAISJZ010000546.1 GCA_903885755.1 uncultured Hyphomicrobiales bacterium
CGGACAACACTCCGAAAACCGCCATTCGCATCGCGCGCGCGGCGATCGCCGCTTGCAAGATCGTGGAGGAAATGCGCGACCGGAATTTCTACGCGATTGGCGGGTCGTGGCGCGCGCTGGCCCGTCTGCACATGCGCCAGCGCAATTATCCGCTGAACGTCATGCACGGCTATACGATTCCCGCGCGGGAGGCCTCGGATTTCGCGGCGCTGGTGGAGCGGGTCAACGTCGACACGCTGGTGAACATCGAGTCGATCGCGCCGGCCCGACGTACGTTATTGCCCTATGCCGCCGTGGTGCTGCGTGAACTCATCAGCGCGGCCAGGCCGCGCCGGATCGTGGTTTCTGCGCTTGGCGTTCGCGAGGGCATGATTTTCGAGCGTCTTGACGCCGCGCGCCGACGCGCCGACCCGCTGATCACCGCGGCGCGCGACCTCAACATCTTGCGGTCCCGCGCCCCCGAGCATGGCGAGGATCTGTGCGCCTGGACCGACGATTTCATGCTGTCGACACAGCTTGAGGAGGAAGAGGAAGATTTGCGCCTGCGGCACGCGGCGTGCCTGCTCGCCGACATTGGCTGGCGCGCGCATCCCGATTACCGCGGCGAGCAGTCCCTGAACATTATCGCCAACGCCGGCTTCGTGTCGATTGATCACGCCGGGCGGGCCTATCTCGCTCTTGCCGCGTCCTACCGACACATTGGCCCGGATGGCGATGTCAGCCCGCAGCTTCGCACGCTGGCGACCGCGCGCATGCTCGACCGTGCGCATATTCTGGGCGCGGCCATGCGGGTCGCCTACATTCTGTCCGCGGCGATGCCCGGCGTTCTGCGCCGTTGTCCCATGGTCTGCAAGAAAAACAAGCTGCGGTTGCTGTTGCCGAATGACCTTGGCGCCCTGGCGGGCGACCGATTGTTCGGGCGGCTGAAGCAACTCGCGCGGCTGATCGGGCGCGAACCCGAAATCGTCGTCGAGGACTGAATCTACATCTTCCCGTCGGCCTCGCGTAGGGTCGCGGCGATGGTCAGTTTCGGCTTCTCGCTCAGGCGGGCGCGATAGACCTCCAAATTTTCCGCGACCCGCTGCACGTAATTGCGCGTCTCCGCGATCGGGATCAGTTCAATCCAGTCGACGGGATCGATGCCGGGGTCGCGCGGATCGCCATGGGCGGCGATCCATTCCTTCACGCGGCGCCCGCCAGCGTTATAGGCGGCGAAACTTAGGATCAGCGAACCGCGATGTTCGATGGCGAGTTCGCCGAGATGGGCCGCGCCCAGCATGGCGTTGAAGGCGGGGTCGCTGGTCAGCCGCGCCTCGTCGAAGGCGATGCCCTTGTGTTCGGCTGTGCGCCGGGCGGTCGCCGTCATCATCTGCATCAGGCCCTTGGCGCCAGCGCTCGATATGGCGCCGGGATCGAAGGCGCTTTCCTGGCGCGCGATGGCGTAAACCAGCGCCTGCGGCGCCGAGCCGGCGACCGCGTCATAGCGCGGCACGCCAAAGGTCGGAAAGGCGAGCGCATCCATGTTGAAACCGCGCTGGCCGGCGAGCTTGCCGACGTTGAGCGCGAGCCGCGCGTCGCGCGCGTTCACAAGCGTTTCGCCCAGCGCGGCGAGCTGGGCCTCGTCGCTGGAGCCGCGCGCGAATTCCATGGCGAGCGTGCCCGCGAGATCGCGGGCGACGATCATTTCCAGCAGTTCGACGACGCGCACCGCTTCGGAGCGCTCGTCGCCAATCGCGATGCGCGCGGGCTGGCGCAAGGACAGCGCGTCGCGGCCGGTTTTCGCCAGCGCCAGTTGACCGTAGAAGGTCGTCGGGTTCGCGCCGGCGGCCTCGAAGAACCGGGTTGCGTTTTGCGCGTCGCCCGTGGCTTCCGCCGCCCGCCCGCGCCAGTAGGCGGCGCGGGCAATCGAAATCGGCGTTTCCGCGGCCGCCGCCGCCGCTGCGAAATGAACGTCGGCGCGCCGCGGATCGGCGAGAAAGCGCAGCGCGATCCAGCCGGCCATGAATTCGGCCTCGATCCGCGATTCGCGCGCCACGGCGGAATGGTCAGCGACTATCCGGTAGGCCAGTTTCGGCTGGCCGAGGTCGATGAGCTTGCGCGCGATCTGGCGGCGCTGGCTCCACCAGTCGTCGGGATTGACGAGGACGAGGGGATCGCGCGGCGCCGTCAGCATGAGGCGCGCGGCTTCGACCGGTTTGCTGTCGCGCAGCAGCTTCTGGATGCGCGCGAAAATCAGGGACGGGTCGTTGCGCAGATCGGCGGGCAGGGCGGCGATGAGCTTGTCGTTGAGGTTTTCGCGCGCCTTGGCCAATGCGAGCACGTCCGGGCCGGCCAGACTGGCGGCGCGCATCGCGCCGCTCTGGTTTTCCTTGTAGGCGAGGCGGTCGGAACGGAACTTGTTGTCGTCCCATGTAAAATAGTCGCCGAAATCGTGCAGAACCGCTGTCTCGAGACTTGATGGCAAATCGGCGTCGCGCCAGACGTCGCCCGCCAGCTTGGCAGCGGCGTCGATCTTGCCGTCTGAAAGAAGGGCTCGCGCCAGCGCCAACCTGCCCAGCGGGGTTTCCGGACGACGGCCAGCGAAGAACGTCTGTACCGTTGCGGGGGATTTCTTGTCTGACCAGAGGATTTCCTCTGCCCGACGGCGCAGGACGCCTGTCGCCGGCCAGTCGGGATGATCGGCGAAAAATCGCAGAAATCGCGCCAGCCCAGCGGCCTGCGGTTGCAGGCGCAGGGCCGCCCATTCGGCGGCGACGCGAGCCAGCGGATCATCCATGGCGCCGGCCAGCGCGTCGCCCGTCGCCAGATCGCCCGCCCGATAGGCGGCGATGGCGTCGCGGGTTTGGGCTGCTGATTCCGGAAGGCTGCCCTCGGGCTGGACGATGCCGGGGTCGATCGCCGGGGCAAGGTCGCCCATGGGCGGCGCGTAGGCGAGGGCGGCTTCGTCGCTGGCAGCAGGGGAAACGCCGGCGATTGCGTCGAGGCCGCTCCTGGGCTGGCCAGGCGAGGTTCCCGTCGCGATCCGGTCAAACCTCTCGGGGCTCAGCCAGTGGGTCAGGGAGGCGCGGGTTTGCGGCGGCCCGACGGCCAGCCCCGCTGGCGCAAGAACGCCGACGCCGAGGCAGACGCCGGCGATGGAACGAATCGTGATGCGCCGAGAGCTCATACGCTGCCTTGTCGAGCCGGGATGGCGGGCGGGCTCCCAAACTGCCCGTCGTGGTTTACGAATTCCTTACCGAAGCCGGGCCCGCCTGTCCGGGTCATGGATTTAAGCGCCAATGGGCCTCTTTCCCGCGACGGCGCGAGGGTCTATCTGTGTGCGCGAGCCGTCAGGCGAGCATTAGGGCCGCGAAATGCGGCGTCGGTGGGGCGTCGTCGGGGCGCATCCGCCCGATTGGAGAAGCGGAATGGCGATGAAAGCCGCATTCAAGGGTTCGATGACCGCCCTGGTGACGCCTTTCAGGGATGGAAAAGTCGACGAAGCGGCCTTTCGCGCGCTGGTCGACTGGCAGATCGTCGAGGGCTCCCACGGTCTCGTGCCGGTCGGCACGACCGGGGAAAGCCCAACCCTGTCCCATGTCGAGCACCGCAAGGTCGTCGAACTCTGCATCGCCGAGGCCAGGGGACGCGTCCCCGTCATCGCGGGCGCGGGCTCGAACAACACGATCGAGGCGGTCGATCTCGCGCGCCACGCCGAAAAGGCCGGCGCGGCCGGCGTGCTGGTTGTGACGCCCTACTACAACAAGCCCAATCAGGAGGGCATGTACCAGCATTTCAAGGCGATCAACGACGCCGTCGGCATTCCTATCATCATGTACAACATCCCGCCGCGCTCCGTGGTCGATCTGTCGGTCGATACGATGAAGCGACTGTTCGAATTGAAGAACATCGCAGGGGTGAAGGACGCCACCGGCAATGTCGGGCGCATCTCGCTGCAGCGCCAGGCGATGGGCGCGGACTTTGTTCAACTGTCGGGCGACGATATTACCGCGCTCTCCTGCATGGCGGCAGGCGCGCATGGCTGCATATCCGTTGTCTCCAACGCCGCGCCACGTCTTTGCGCGGACCTGATGAAGCGCTGGTTCGCGGGCGATCCCGCGGGCGCGCTGGCGATTCAGGACAAGTTGACGCCATTGCACGCTGGCGTCTTTACGGAGGCCGGCGTCACCGGCGCCAAATACGCGCTGTCGCTGTTGGGCAAGGCGCGCGAAGACGTGCGGCTGCCCCTGGTGCCCTCGACAGAGCCGACCAAAAAGATCATTCGCGCCGCCATGGTCCACGCGGGTTTGCTGAATTAGGGATCCGCCCTAGTCCCCGGAATCTTCGATTCCGGGGACGTCGTGTTTGTTGGCGTATCCGCTTATCATCTTATGAAGCTTGATCGCTTCGTGATTGTTGCTTCAACGATCGCGGATACCCGGGAGCGTTGAATTTTGGCCGAGCCTGAGAAGCGCTACAAGATCGCGGCGGACAATCGCCGCGCGCGCTACGACTATGAAATCGGCGAGGTCTACGAAGCGGGAATCGCGCTCGCCGGCACCGAGGTCAAGGCCTTGCGCGCGGGCAAGGCGACCATCGCCGAAAGTTATGTCAGCGTCGACCGCAAGGGCGAGGTCTGGCTGATCAACGCCACCATACCCGAATATCTGCAGGGCAATCGCTTCAATCACGATCCCAAGCGACCGCGCAAGCTGTTGCTGCACCTAAAGGAAATCGTCAAGCTTTCCAAGGGTATCGAGCGGGAGGGGATGACCGTCGTGCCCCTGAAGATCTATTTCAACGACAGGGGACGGGCGAAGATCGACATCGCCATCGCTCGCGGCAAGAAGGCGCATGACAAGCGAGCCACGGAAAAAGAGCGCGACTGGAATCGCGAAAAAACCCGCCTGCTGCGCGACAAGGGCTAGGCGCTTTTAGCCACGAACGCGCGGATGTCGCGGAAAACCGCGCGGAACATGTCCGGCGTCAGCACGCCGGTATTCGTGTTGTATCGCGAGCAGTGATAGCTATCGAATAATATCAGCTTCTTGCCGCCGGTCAGTTCCAGGTCATGACGCCGACCATGCGCGAAGGGCAGTCGGGCGGGCACGAATCCCAGCGTACGCGCGGTGCTTTCATGGGCGATTCGACCCAGGGCGAGAATCGCGTTCAGGCGCGGCATGGCTTCGATCTGGGCGATGAGGAATGGCCGGCAAGTGGAAATTTCCGCCGGCGTCGGTTTGTTCTGCGGCGGAACACAACGCACGGCGTTGGCGATCATCGCATCGACGAGGCGCAGGCCATCATCAGGCCGCGCTGCGTAGGCGCCTTTGGCGAAGCCGAATTCGAGCATTGTCGCGTAGAGGAGATCGCCGGCGAAATCGCCGGTGAACGGGCGTCCCGTGCGGTTGGCGCCCTTCAGGCCCGGCGCGAGCCCGACAATCAACAGGCGGGCCGACAATTCGCCAAAAGAGGGAACCGGCGCGTTGTGCCAATCGGGCTCGCGCAAACGAGCCGCCTCGCGAAATTCCGCGAGGCGCGGGCACAGTGGACAATCACGCGAGGGTGCGAGGCTGTCCTTTGCAAGCCGGCCCAATGTCCGCTCGTATCAGGCTTCCGAATTCTCGTCGGAGGACGGCGCCGGGGCGTGAGCCGGCCGACGATCCTGATAGCGAACGCGTTCGACGCGCTCCACCGGGTCGCGGCCAACCTTGCCGACGAGCTGGACGAGATCGATGAACTCATCCGCCTGACGGCGAAGTTCATCGGCGACCATCGGAGGCTGGGTGGTGATGGTGGAGACCACCGAAACCCGCACGCCGCGGCGCTGAACAGCCTCGACGAGCGAGCGGAAGTCGCCATCTCCCGAGAACAAAACGATGTGATCGACC
>CAISJZ010000547.1 GCA_903885755.1 uncultured Hyphomicrobiales bacterium
CCAGATTGTCGAGGCGCATGGCGGCTTGATACGCGCGCTCAATCGCGGCGACCACGGCGATGGCTCGGGCGGCGCGCGCTTCATTGTCTGGTTGCCGGACCCGTCATGACGAGCAATGCGCGCGAGACCTCGGTTCACGCGACCATCGTGGTAGTCGGAGAGGCCGGCATCCTCATTCGTGGTCGATCTGGCGCGGGCAAAAGCCAACTCGCTCAGGCGCTGATCGCCGAGGGGCAGGCGCGCGGCGTTTTCGCGAGGCTCGTCGCCGATGATCGCGTCCGCCTGTGCGTGGCCGGAAGCAGGGTGGTCGCTCGGCCACCGCTGGCCATCGCGGGAGTGATCGAGGAGCGGGGCACTGGTCTGCTCGAAATCGGGCATGAACCCGCCGTGGTCGTGAACTGCCTCGTCGATCTGGACGCGGCCGAAACCGCCGACGGACGCCATGCGCGTTTGCCGGAGGCGAGCGACGCATGGGACGACCTTCTAGGGGTCTCTGTTGCAAGGATCAGGCTCGATGGCGACCTGTCCGCTGGTGAGGCCGCGCGGCGGGTCCTGAGGCGGGTTGGCCGAACCTGAGGGAAATTCGAAGTTTCGCTTGCCAAACGCCTTGCGTTGCACAAAATGGCGCTCCTTTTCAGGCCCAGTCGCGATACGCGCGGGCCGCCCTTGGCGTGGACGGTCTGATCCAATGATCGGAATGGTATTGGTGACGCACGGGCGCCTGGCGACGGAATTCCGCGCGGCCCTTGAGCATGTCGTTGGTCCGCAGAAGCAGATCGAGACTGTCACGATTGGTCCCGAGGATGACATGGAGCAGCGGCGCAAGGATATTCTCACCGCGATCCAGTCCGTGGACACCGGCGCCGGCGTTATTCTGTTGACCGACATGTTTGGCGGCACGCCGTCAAATCTGGCTATTTCCGTCATGGAAGGCGCCAAGGTGGACGTGGTAGCGGGCATTAATTTACCCATGTTGATTAAACTGGCGTCGGTGCGCGAGACCGCGCCGCTCGAACAGGCGGTGGTGCAGGCGCAGGACGCGGGCCGCAAATATATTTCAGTGGCCAGCCGAATTTTGACGGGCAAATGAACGACGATTTCGAGGAAGACTGCCCACCGGCGCCGACCATTCCCGGAACGACCGCGCGCGATTTGTTGATCGTGAACCGCAAGGGCCTGCACGCCCGGGCCACGGCGAAGTTCGTGCAATGCGTCGAAAAATTCGACGCGGAGGTGTTCGTCACCCGCTGTGGCGAGACGGTCGGCGGCGCGTCGATCATGGGCATCCTGACGCTTGGCTCGGGGATTGGATCAACCATCAACGTCGCCGCTCGCGGCCCTCAGGCGGACGCGGCGCTCGACGCCATCGCGGCGCTGGTGGCCGATCGTTTCGGCGAAGAAGAATAATACAATCGCCCCGCGCCGAGCGCGCGCGTGCAAATGCCGTCGAATTGCGCCATCCTGGCGTTGAAAGGGCCGGAGAGAGCCCGACGGGAGGATGATATGAACAAGCTCTTTGCTTGCGCGGCGTTTGTGATCGCTTCGCTGGGGGTGGCGCAGGCGCAGGATTTTCAATCGCGCCCCATCATCATGGTCGTCCCCTATCCCGCCGGCGGCGTGACCGACGCCATGGCGCGGCTGATCGGCGAGCGCATGCAGGCCGCGCTCGATCATACGATCATCATCGACAATGTCGGCGGCGCGCAGGGCGTCATCGCGGTCAATCGCGTCGCTCACGCCGCGCCCGACGGGCACACGTTCGTGCTTGGGAACGTGGAGACGAACGTCACCAACGCGGTCACGCAACAGCTTCCCTTCGACGTCTTCGCCGACTTCGATCCCATCGTGCTGATGCCATCCTATCCATTTCTGCTCGTGTCGAAGAACGACGTGCCGGCGAAAAACCTCAAGGAGCTGATCGCCTGGCTGAAGGCGAACCAGACGAAGGCTTTGCAGGGCATCGTTGGCGGCAACGGCGCCGCGCAACATCTGTGCGGCCTTCGCCTGCAGCAGGAACTCGGGATCAACTGGTCCTTCGTGCCCTATCGCGGCGGCGCGCCGGCGATGCAGGATCTGATGGCCGGCCAGTTCGACATCATGTGCACCGCGACGGGCAGCTTCCTGCCATTGGTGCAGGCCGGCTCGATCCGCGCCTATGCCGTGACCTCGAAAACGCGCCTGCCCGCCGCGCCGGATATTCCGACGGTGGACGAGGCGGGGCTTCCCGGTTTCCACGTTGGCGTCTGGAACGCTATGTGGGCGCCGAAGGGCACGCCGAAAACGCTGATCGACAAGCTCGCCGACGCGGGCCGCAAGGCGCTCGCCGATCCGGCGCTGCGAAAGCGCATCATCGACATGGGTCTCGACATGCCGCCCGCGGATCAAATGACGCCGGAGGCGCTCGGCAAGTTCCAGCGCGAGGAAGCCGATCTGTGGTGGCCCATCACGCGCAAGGCGGTAGAGTCAGCGAGCAAGTGATATCGGTTCTCAGTCCTGCTCCATCAGCGATCGGCGCCAACTAATCAGCCCAGCCGTCGATCCATCGAGATCGGCGACGGATTTGGCCGGATCCATGACAATGGGCGCGAGGCGACTGCACATTTCCTTGCCAAGTTCGACGCCCCATTGATCGAAGGGGTTGATGTTCCAGATCGCCGACTGGACGAAGACCTTGTGCTCATAGAGCGCGACGAGGCGGCCAAGCGTACGCGGATCGAGACTCCTGTAGAGGATCGTCGTCGAGGGCCGGTTGCCCGGAAAAACCTTGTGCGGCGCGAGCGCGGCAACCTCTTCTGGCGTCAGGCCCTGCCGACGCAGAATCGTTTCGACCTCCTCGCGTGAACGACCGCGCATGAGCGCCTCGCTCTGCGCGAAACAGTTGGCGACCAGCAGCGCGTGATGGTGCGGATCTGCGGCGGTCGGTTCAGCGGCGACGAGAAAATCGACGGGTACAATGTCGGTGCCCTGATGCAGCAACTGGAAGAAGGCGTGCTGGCCATTGGTGCCGGGTTCCCCCCAGATCACCGGCGCCGTCTGCATGGACACGGGCGAGCCGTCGAGCATGACGGACTTGCCGTTCGATTCCATGTCGAGTTGCTGGAGATAGGCGGGAAAGCGCGCCAGCCGCTGGTCGTAAGGAATGACCGCGTGGGCGCCATGGCCCCAGACGTTGCGATACCACACGCCGATCAGGCCCATGAGCACGGGAATATTGCTCTCAAGCGGCGCGTCGCGGAAATGCTCGTCGATGTCGTGGCCGCCGCGCAGGAACTCATCGAAATGGCTGGGTCCGATGGCGATGGCGAGCGCGAGGCCGATGGACGACCAGAGGGAATAGCGCCCGCCGACCCAGTCCCAGAAGCCGAAAACGCGATCGGATTTGATGCCGAATTTCTCGACGAGATCGAGTTTTGTCGAGACCGCCGCGAAATGATCGCCGACCGCGTCCTCGCCAAGCGTCTTGGACACAAGAATGCGCGCGCTGGCGGCGTTGGTCATGGTTTCCTGCGTCGAGAAAGTCTTGGATGACACGATGAACAGCGTCGTCGCCAGATCAAGTTCGCTCAAGGTGTCGGCGATGTCGGCGCCATCGACGTTTGAGACGAAATGGGCGCGCAGGCCGGGCTTGATGAAAGGCGAGAGCGCGCGCGCCGCCATCGCCGGGCCAAGGTCCGACCCACCGATGCCGATATTGACGATGTCGGTAAAGGGCTTGCCGGTCGAGCCGCGAATGGTCCCACCGCGAACGCCGTTGGCGAAGACCAGCATTTTGGCGCGCATGGCCAGCACGTCGGCCATGACATCGCGGCCATCGACCATCATCGGCCGGGCGGCGGAATTGCGCAGCGCCATGTGCAGCGCGGCGCGGCCCTCGGTGACATTGACCTTCTCGCCCGCGAATAGCGCCGCGCGCTTGTCCTCGAGATCGGCGGCGCGGGCGAGCGAAATCAGATGCGCCAGCGCGATATCGTCGAGCCGGTGTTTGGAATAATCGAACAGGAGATCGCCCAACTGGACCTGATAGCGCTCAAACCGGGTGGGATCGGCGGCGAAGAGATCGGGGATCGAGCGGTGGCCCAGTTCGAGGCGATGCGCTTCAAGGGCGGCGAGGGCGGCCGCGGTGGCGTGTTGGGTCATGGGCCTCATCCGGTCGGACGCGAATCGCGCCGAAACTCATCATAGGGCGCAAAAGGGCGCCAATTGGTTGAAGCTGCGGCGGGACAGGGGCGCGGCGAGCCGCGCGGTCCCATCTGCCCCTCGCCCTTGCGGTTCAAACAGGCTAAAGGTCCGGCCTCTCCAGACATTTGGACCCCATGGCCCCGCCTCTTCTCATTCTGCGCGACATACAACTGACGATTGGCGGCAAGCCGCTGCTGGAGGGCGCGGAAATCTCCGTTTCGCCCGGCGACAAGCTGGCGCTCGTCGGCCGCAACGGCTCGGGCAAGTCCACCCTGCTCAAGATCGCCGCCGGGGCGCTGGAATTCGACAAGGGGGAGCGCTTTTTCCAGCCCGACGCCACGGTGCGCTACCTGCCGCAGGAGCCCGATCTGACCGGCTTCAAAACGGTGCTGGCCTTCGTCGAGGACGGGCTGGGCCCGAACGACGACCATTATCGCGCCCGTTATCTGTTGGAGCAGTTGGGCCTGACCGGCGACGAGGACCCCGCGACCCTGTCGGGCGGCGAGGCCCGCCGGGCCGCCATCGCCCGCACGCTCGCGCCCGAGCCCGACGTGATGCTGCTCGACGAACCGACCAACCATCTCGATCTGCCCGCCATCGAGTGGCTGGAGAGCGAGATCGCCTCCATGCGCTCGGCCGTCGTGCTGATCAGCCATGATCGACGCTTTTTGCAGGATCTGACCCGCGCGACCGTCTGGCTCGACCGGGGCCGCACGCGGCGGCTTGAAAAAGGCTTTGGCGAGTTCGAAGCCTGGCGCGACGAGGTTCTCGAACAGGAGGAGCGCGACCAGCACAAGCTGGAGCGCAAGATCGTCAACGAGGAACATTGGGTGCGTTACGGCGTTTCCGGTCGCCGCAAGCGCAATGTCGGCCGCATGGAGCGGCTCGCGGGCCTGCGCAGCGAATTCCGCGACGCGCGCAAGGCTTTGGGCGATGTGAAGATTTCGGTCGCCGAGGGCAAGGTTTCCGGCAAGCTCGTCATCGAGGCCGAGAATGTCTCGAAATCCTGGGGCGACAGGCCGATCGTCACGGATTTTTCCATGCGCGTGCTGCGCGGCGATCGCATCGGCATCGTCGGGCCGAATGGCGCGGGCAAGACGACACTGATCAATCTGCTCACCGGCGCGCTGGAGCCGGACGAAGGCAAGGTGCGGCTTGGCGCCAGTCTGGAACTCGCGACCCTCGACCAGCGCCGCGTCGCGCTGCAGGCGGACATGACGCTCAAGGACACGTTGACGGGCGGCGGCGGCGACTGGGTCGAGATCAATGGCGAAAAGAAACATGTGATCGGCTACATGCGCGACTTTCTCTTCATGCCGGAGCAGGCGCGCACGCCGGTCTCGCGCCTGTCGGGCGGCGAGCGCGCGCGACTGTTGCTGGCGCGGGCCCTGTCGCTGCCATCAAACCTGCTGGTGCTTGACGAGCCCACCAACGATCTTGATCTTGAAACCCTGGATCTGCTTGAGGAAATGATCGCCGACTACCCCGGAACGGTGATTGTCGTCAGCCATGATCGCGATTTTCTCGATCGGGTGGCGACATCGGTTATCGTCGCCGAGGGCGGCGGCGTTTGGCGCGAATACGCTGGCGGCTATTCCGACATGGTGGCGCAGCGCGGCTTTGGCGTCAGCGGTGCGCCGGCGGCGGCGAAGGCCTCGGCGAAAAAGGCTGCGCTCGCGCCAACGACCTCGGCGCCGCGCGCCGAAGGCAAGCGCAAGATGTCGTTCAAACAGAAACACGCTCTGGAAACGATCCCCGCCAGGATCGAGCAGTTGCGCGCCATCAGGGTCAAATTGCAACTGACCCTCGACGATCCCGCGCTTTTTGCCCGTGACCGCGCGACCTTTGACAAGACGTCGAAACAGTTCGCTGAAACGGAAGCCGGCATCGCGCGGCTCGAGGACGAATGGCTGGAGCTGGAGACGCTTCGCGAGGAGATCGAGGGGTAGGGTTACGACCTGAACGCCCGTGAACTTCGGGGCTTGGGTCCCTCCAGCGATTCGGCGATTCGGTGACGCCGAGGCATGGCGTAAAGCCATAGCAGCGCGCAGAGCGCCGCGCCCGCCGCGAAGGTCCAGCGCAGGCCGATCGCCTGCGCGATGACGCCATCGATCAGCGAGCCAACCGCCGGCATGCCGCGGAAAATCAGGAGATAAAGGCTCATCACGCGGCCGCGCATGTCGGGATCGACGGCGGTTTGCACGAGAGCCTGGGTGCTCGTCGACATGGAATTGAGGGTGTAGCCGACAAGCGCGGAGCCGATCACGCCGACCGGCAGGATATCGGTCGAGACCAGCGCGAAGGTCGCGAGCGACAGGCCGAGAAAGCCCATGAAAACGCGAATTGTCAGGCCCGACACGCCGCCGCGCGCCGCGATGGTCGCGGCGCTGATCAGGGCGCCGACACCCATGCTCGATGTCAGCCAGGCAAGCTCGCGCGCGCCGCCATGGAACACGCCGCCGGCGAATCCGGGCAGCATGTCCTGCACCGGGCGAATGATCACCGAGGCGATGACCATGAGAAAGAATACCGAGCCAATGCCGACGTGGCCGCGCACGTAGGCGAAGCTCTCGCCGACGTCGCGGAAAATGTTGCGGTGGGCGCGCGCCTGCGGCTTTTCCGGATCGAGCCGCATGAAGGCGATGGCGGTCTGGAAGATGACGGACCCGCAACCGTGAATGACGAAGGCCGCGGCGACCCCGAATGCTGGAATGACGATCGAGGCAAGCGCCGGGCCGACAAAGCGCGCGGCCTGAAAGGCGGCGGAATCAAGCGCGATGGCGGTGGCGAATTCCGCGTGCGGCACCGTGCGCGGCAGCATGGTCTGACGCGCCGCGCCCGAAAACGGATAGAGCACGCCGGTATAAAGCGAGACGCAGAGCAGCGTGACGATGCCAAGCGTTCCCGTGAAGATCAGAACGGAGAGCGCGACGGCCTGCGTCATCAGGAGGAATTGCGAGACGCGGCTGAGCTTCCAGGAATCGACGCGGTCGGCGACGGCGCCGGCGAAGGGCGCAAGGAGGATCATCGGACCAAGATCGGCCGACGCGACGAGGCCCAGCCAGAACGTCGAATGCGTGAGGTCCCAGGCGAGCCAGCCGACGCCGACCCGCTGCATCCAGCCGGTGACGGAATAGAGCGTCATGCCCGACTCGTAGAGCGTGAAATTGCGATGCCGCCAGACGCGGACAATCGGTTTCGAGGAGAAGGACGAGGGCATGAGCCGAATTCAAAAATTCGCGCGCTGGAGGTGGGCGCGCGCCATCCCTCCCGTAGCCGGGGTGGATGGCCAGCGCAACGGTCCGGCTATTTGGCCGCCTGTTTGGTCGATACCGAAGTCGCGAGCCATTTGCCGATGACGGCGGCGATCGCCTTGCTGTTGCTCTCCATCATCAGCACGTGGGAATCGCCCTTTATGCCGAGATCGGCGAGCTTGATGAAAGAGGCTTTCGCGCCGGCCTGTTCCAGATATTTCACGGTGCAATGATCGTAGGGCGCGTGATAGGAGGCCTCCGACGTCAGCACCAGAATGGGAATGTCCTTCAGATTCGAGAGTTGCCGCGCTGGCGCCGCCTGTTCGTAGCAGCGCACGAGGCCCTCGCCATCCGCTTTTTCCTGCTGCACGAACTTCAGTTCGGACGCCGCCTTGACGGGCGGCGAATAGGTCAGCGGCACGTCGGCGACGCCATAGGCCAACGCCACGTCGCCATATTTGAACCAGTCCGGCGCGCCAATGAAATCGACCGCGCGCACCGGCGGGCCATTGGGCTCAATGCCAAGGATGGCCTTGATGAGTTTTGGCCGCGCGTCGGCCACCGGCCAGAGAAACGCGCCGGCCTGCGAATGGCCGAGAATGATCGAGGGTCCGATTTTATCAACGAGCGCGATGAGCGCGTCGCGATTGAGCTCCTGCTGGGTGTGAAAGTTCTCGATCTCGACGGCTTGCGAGGCGCTGAGCTGCATCACCCAGGGGCTGTCCATCTCGCCGCCGCCGGGCCAGGGCCTGTGCAGATGGGCTTGCGGCCAGAGCTTGTATTTCTCCTCCTGCGCGTAGCGCTTCTGGACGCCGCGCACGTCGCCCATGCGCGCCGGGCCATAGGCTTTTTCGATGATTGGCGAGCGCCCGCGGCCGACCTGGTCTACGATGTAAACGGCATAGCCTTCCCGCACGAAATACTGCGCCCAGCCTTCCTTGCCGTCGAGCGTGCCGGTGAAATTCGTGCCGGTGCGCAAGCCGCCGTGCACCATGATGATGGGATAGGGATGCGTCTTGCGCGCCGGGATCATGTATTCGACGTACATGTGGCCATCCATCAGCGCGCGTCCGTCGATGTCGGTCATCTTGCCGCCGACGTAGAACGAGCCGTTACGCGCCAGCATGAGCGGCGGCTCGGCGCTGGCCGCGCCAACCGCGAAGATGGAGGCGACCGCGGCGGCCGTGGCGCGAAGCAGGGTTGCGAATGTCGTCATGGCGTTTCTCCCGGGGTCGGCGCTGTGGCGCCGTTGCACCCAGTCTAGTGGATTTGCCGGGAATGGACAGATGGTTTCCGCGTGGCCGACCCTTGTGCGGCGAGCCATTCGCGGCGATCATGACCGCGAAAACCAACACATGTTCGTCGGGGGAAGCGGCCATGGACATTCGATCTCGCTCATGGAGCCAAATTCTGGGCGCCATTTTCGCCGCGTTGGCGCTTGTGGTCCTTCAGCCGCTCATCGCGCGGGCGCAATCGGCGGAGGCGAATTACTACAGGGGCAAGACGGTTCGTCTCGTGGTCGGTTATGGCGCGGGCGGTGGCTTCGATCTGTATGCGCGCATGATCGCGCCCTATCTCGGCAAGGCGCTCGGCGCCAGTGTCATCGTCGAGAACCAGCCGGGCGCCGGCGGTATCGCCGCGCTCAATCGCATGATGACCATGCCGCCGGACGGTCTGCAGATCATGCTGGTCAACGGCAGCGCGGCCATCTTCTCGCAGTTCACGGACCAGCAGGGCGTGCGCTTTGATCTCGCCAAGCTCGAACATCTCGGCACGGTGAGCGGGGCGCCATGGGTGTGGCTTGTCACCTCGACCGCGCCCTACAACACGGCCCAACAGGCGATCGACGCGAAAAAGCGCTTTCAATGGTCGGCGGGCGGACCAATCGACGGGCTGTCGGACGGCGCGGCCTTCACCTGCGAGGCCCTCAAGCTCGATTGCAACATCGTGCTCGGCTATCCCGGCAGCAACGAATCCGCGCTGTCGGTCGCCAAGGGCGAGATGGACATGATGTACATCGTCGATACATCCGCCGTGAACTACGTCTCAGGCGGCCAGGTCAAGGTGATCGCGGCGATGGGGCGGACGCGCTCGCGCATCTTCCCTGACACGCCGACCATTTTCGAGGCGGTGAAACTGTCGCCGGAAGCGGCCGCGTTGCTGGACTTCCACGCAACGGCCGATCGGCTCGGGCGCATTCTCGTCGCCGCGCCGGGAACGCCGCCCGATCGCGTCGCATTCCTGGCCGACGCGGTGAAGGCGACGCTGACCGATCCCGCGCTTGTCGCGGAGGGCGAGAAATCACAACGCTTCATCGGTTTCGTCGACGCGGCCGCGACGCGCATGGGCGCGCTCGCGATTCTCTCCGACCCGACACCGGACCAGAAAAAGCGGATGAACGAAATTCTGGCGAAGGTCGAAAAGAAATAATCGGTCCGCGCTTCGCGGTACAGGGAGGTTTTCATGCGGATTTCGGCATTCATCGCCATGGCGATTCTAGCGGGAGGTTCCGCCCTGTCGATCGCCGCGCCAGCGCGCGCGCAGGATTATCAGACATTGATGGCGGCGCCCGATCGCTCCGACGCGGACCGCCAGAACGACACCAAGCGCCATCCCGTCGAACTGCTGGCGTTCGCCGGCGTGAAGTCGGGCTGGCGCATTCTCGACATGGGCGCTGGCGCTGGCTACAGCACGGAGTTGATGGCGCGCGCCACGGGGACGACCGGCAAGGTGTGGGCGCAGAACGCGACCGAACCGGAGAAGTTCCTGGCGCGATTGAAGACGCAAGTCATGTCGAACGTGACGCAGCTCGTGCGTCCTTTCGATGATCCCGTCCCGGCCGATGTTGGCAATCTCGATCTCGTGACGTTCTTCAATTTCTACCACGACACGACCTACATGCAGGTCGATCGCGCGAAAATGAACAAGGCGATCCTCGCGGCGCTGAAGCCTGGAGGTTATTTCGTGCTGACGGACTGGTCGGCCAAGCCGGAGGATGGCGCGAACGTCGGCAAGACACTGCACCGGATCGCCGAACACTCGCTGCGCGAGGAAGTCGAGGCGGCCGGATTCAAGTTCGTGGAGGACGCGCAATTCCTGCGGCATCCCGAGGATGCGCGCGACACGATCATCTTCAAGAATCCGACGCCGGTCGACGAGTTCGCGCTGAAGTTCCAGAAGCCGATGTGAGGGCGAGGGGCCTCTACGCGCGCACTTCCTGGCGCTGGAACAGCACGTAGGCGATCGTGAACAGCACGATGAAGCTTGCCAGCATGCCCGTCACCTGTGGCCAGACCAGCGCGACGCTTTCTCCGAAGGGCAGCGGCCCGTTGACAGCGCCCTGCATCTGGGATTGCAGCACGAGACCAAGCGACCTTGTCGAGGGGTTCAGAAAAGCAAGCGTCGTCTCGGAAAACAGCGTGTTGGGCGAAATGCGCGCCAGGCCCTGTCCGATCTCGACCGTGTGGAGCACCGAGGCGACGTTGTAGGGATCGGCCGGGGCGATAATCGGCGTGATGAGCGTGACCAGCATGGTCCAGAAGAAGGCAAACAGCAGCCAGACGGCGAGCGAAGCCAGAGCCGCGGTCGCGGCCGAGCGGAACACCACCGAGAACAGCATGGCGAGCGCCAGCCAGACGCCGGCATAGGCAATAGCCGACAGAAGGAAGGCAAAGCCGCGCATGACTTCCTCGGTGCTTGGCGGCAGGCCGAGCATGAGAATGCCGAGACCGATCACGAAGATCCACAGCGCCGCGAGCATCACGGTGAGGGTCAGCAAACCGGCGAGGAATTTTCCGAACAGCAGACCGTCGCGATAGATCGGTTGCGCCAGAATGCGGCTCATGGTGCGCCGGTTAAACTCGCCGTTGACGGAGTCAAAGCCCAGCGAGATCGCGACGATGGGAATGAGAAAACCCAGAAATCCCACGAGCGAGGGCAGGGGATCGTGTCCCGTCGTGAAGATGCGCAGGAAGATGAACGGGTCTTCGCCGATCACTTCCTTGACTTCGCCGATGGTCGCGTAGACGGCGCCCGCGCCGGTGATGAACACCAGCAGTTCGAGCAGCCGCATGCGCGTGCTCGTCAGATTGTCGGCGAGCTCCTTCATGGTCACGGAGCCAACGCCCGTGAGGTGCCAGCCTTCACGCCGCATTTGGAATCCCCTCGAAGTAACGCGTGTAAACATCCTCGAGGCTGGCTTCGCCCGCGTCGATCATTTTCAGATCGCCGCCCGCCTGCACGACGGCGCGCGCGATATCGCCGCGAACGTCGGCGCTGGCCTCGACGCGAAGGCGCGAGCCCTCTGGCGTGACGCGCGCGACGCCGGGCACCTTGCCGATGGCCTCGACGACGCCCGCGCCGGTTGCTTCCACGCGGATGACATGAGAGCCACCGAGCACGTTCTGCATCAAGTCCTCGACCTTGCCCATCAGGCCAATTTTTCCGCGATTGAACAGCGCGACGCGGTCGCAGATGGACTGAACCATTTCGAGCAGATGCGACGACAGTAGAATCGTCATGCCGTCATGTTTAAGGGAGCGGATGAGTTCGAGGAACTCGCGGGTCGCCTGCGGGTCGAGCCCGCCCGTGGGTTCGTCGAGAATGGCGATGGAGGCGCCCTTCATCAGGATTTCGGCGATGCCGAGACGTTGGCGCATGCCGCGCGAATAGGTGCGCACGTCCTTGCCCATGGCGTAGTCGAGCTTGACCCTCTTGGCGGCGGCGTCGATCCGCTCGTCGATTTCCCGCCCGCGCAAGCCACAGAGTTTCGCGGTGTAACGAAGATTATCGCGACCGGTGAGGTTGTCGTAAAAGCCGACGGAATCGGGCATGTAGCCGACCCGGCGCTTGACTTCGAGCGGCTGGCGCAGCGGGTCAAAGCCCGCCACGTTGGCCTTGCCGGAGGTCGGCTCGGTAAGGCCGAGCAGCATCAGGATGGTTGTCGTCTTGCCGGCGCCGTTCGGGCCCAGCAGACCGAACACTTCGCCCGCCTCTATGGTCAGATCGAGGCGATCGACGGCGATCGACTTGCCATATGCCTTGGTGAGTTGCTCGGCGCGAATGACCGCTTCGCTCATCGCCGGCCGAACCTTCCAACCGCGCCGAACAGCACGAGGAGCGCGACGGCGATGACGCCGACGCCGGTGACGCCCCACAGGGTCGAGGTGGTGACGGTGACGCGATAGGCGGCTGACTCCGACACGCCTTCGCCCGATGCGCGAAGGCTGACGACGTAATCGCCCGCGATCGCCTTGGCGTTAGGCGTGATAAGGGCGTTGACCTTCGCCTCGCCATTGGCGGGAATTTCGGTCACGTCCTTCGGGTCGAACTTGACGGTCCAGCCGCTGGGCGCCGTGCCATTGAAGCTGATGGCGCGGGCCGGCGCGGTGCCGGAGTTGCGAATGACCAAGGGGAAGCTCTTTTCAAGACCCGCTGTCGCCTCGCCGCTCAGGCGCTCGTCCTGGCCGGCGATCGCGACGGCCGGCTGGCCGGCGATATCGAGCGTCAGTTCGGTGGTCACGGTCGCCTTATCGGAGCCGATCGTCACCTTGATGGGGGTCTGCCCCGCGGGGGCGTTCGGCGCCGGCTTGACGCCAACCGAGATATCCTTGCTCTCGTTGGCCTTGATCTGCAGGCTGGTGATTTCCTGCGTGTTGTAGCCTTCCTTGAAGGTCGTGGTGAAACCCGCGGGCGTCGCGGCGGCGAGATTCACCGTGAGATCCGAGGAGCTTTCATTCTTCACCGCCACCGAAAAATCGAAGCTGGTCTTCGGC
>CAISJZ010000548.1 GCA_903885755.1 uncultured Hyphomicrobiales bacterium
AGGCGCTGACTTCTGTCTTTGGAAGGAACCTTCTCGATGATCCGGGACTGCTTGAAACCCTGTTGAAGGTCACTGGTCTGGCTGATGAAAAGCCATTCGACTGCATTGGCACCATTGACGAGGTAAACCTTGCCCTGGGCGCCACCCTGGAATTAATGCAGGGAAAAGAATTGCCACGTCTGCTTAAAGAATATTCTGAATCTCCTTCATACCACGGATACCGGGAGCATGACTTCAGGACATTGCTATCATCCTGGCAGCCGAACCGTCTTCCCATGCAATTTGAAGAAGTTTTAAAAAATGCCCTGCATGATTGATCTCCTGAAACACGATAGCTGATCGGACGGGCAGCCTTAGCCGTTGGGCAGAAAATACTTCTTGATGTTGTCCCCATCGGTCTTGAACAGAGCGCTCGTGCCGCGGAGGTTTCGGATCTGCTTGTTCGTCCGTTTGATCATGCCATGGCGCTTGCCCGCCTGGGCGTACATCACCTTGCCGGTTCCAGTGATCTTGAAGCGCTTTTTGGCGCCCGACTTCGTCTTCAACTTGGGCATTTGGCTCTCCATGGGGCTAGGCCCCGGTTAGTGTCGGCCGACCGCGGCCCCGCGAGGGGTCTGGCCGGTTCGCGTCATTACGAGCGAAAACAACCGCCACGGCAGCCCTTTCAGCCGGTCGGTTGTGGGCGGGCTTATACGGGAAGGCCGGGGTTGTTGGCAAGCGGTCGTGCGCCATTGACAAAAACTATATTTCTATAATTATGCAAATATGGAAAAGAATAATGCGATCGCGGCTTTGGCCGCATTGGCGCAGGAGTCCCGTCTCGATGTGTTTCGCCTGCTCGTGCGGGCTGGTCCGGCCGGGCTGCCGGCTGGACGGATCGGCGAAGAGCTGAAGCTTCCCGCGACAACGCTGTCCTTTCACCTCAATCAGCTTCGCCAGGCGGGCCTCGTGGCCTTCCGGCGCCAGGGACGCTCGCTGATCTACGCGGCGGAGTTCGCCGAAATGAGTGGGTTGATCGCCTATCTCACCGAGAATTGTTGCCAGGGCGACCCTTCAGCCTGCGGTTTGCCGGCCGTCTGCGCGCCTCCCCAGGGACAGGAGCCAACGCGATGACCGAACGGAAATTCAACGTTCTTTTCCTGTGCACGGGCAATACGGCGCGTTCGGTGCTGGCCGAGGGCATCCTTCGCAAGGACGGAGCGGGGCGCTTCAATGCCTTTTCGGCGGGCAGCCAGCCCCAGGGTGTCGTGAATCCGTTCGCGCTCAAGGTTCTGACCAGCTTCGGCTATCCCGTCGACGGATTTCGCAGCAAGAGCTGGGACGAATTCGCGGGTCCGGACGCGCCGAAAATGGATTTCATATTCACCGTCTGCGACAGCGCGGCGGGCGAGGCGTGCCCTTTCTGGCCGAGCCAGCCGATGACGGCGCATTGGGGCATCGAGGACCCGGCGACGGCCGAGGGGACCGACATCCAGAAGGAAGCAGCCTTCGTCACCGCTTTCAAGTATCTGCGCAATCGCATCGCGGCATTCACCAGCCTGCCTTTCGCCAGCCTCGATGAAATGACGTTGGGCGCGCGCCTGCGCGAAATCGGACGCGCGGATGGCGCGACGGATCGGGCGCGGTCGTGAGCGCCGCGACCCCAGCGCAAAAATTCTCGGCGGAACTCTTGGGAACCGCGTTCCTGCTCGCGACGGTTGTCGGCTCTGGAATCATGGCGGCGAGGCTCGCCGCGGGAAACAACGCCATCGCGTTGCTGGGCAACACGATACCAACCGGGGCCATGCTGGTGGTCCTGATTCTGATTTTCGGACCTATTTCCGGCGCGCACATGAATCCCGTGGTAAGCCTCGCCTTTGCCGTTCGAGGCGAAATGACGGCGCGCGACTGTATATTCGCTTCAATCGCCCAAATCCTAGGCGCCATTCTCGGCGTCTGGACAGCGCATGTGATGTTCGATCTCCCAGTCCTGCAGGTTTCAACCCACGTTCGCGTTGGCGCTGGACAATTTGCCTCCGAGTTTGTCGCGACGTTCGGCTTGCTCATCACCATTTTCGCCTGTGTCGCTCGCGCGCCGGCGTCGGTCCCATACGCGGTTGGGCTCTATATCACCGGCGCCTACTGGTTCACGGCGTCGACGTCCTTCGCCAACCCGGCCGTCACCATTGCGCGCTCGCTGTCCGATACATTCGCGGGCATCGCGCCATCGGGCGTCACGGCGTTCATTGGCGCCCAGTTCCTTGGCGCGATCGCGGCGATTTCATTGGCCGCGTGGCTTTGGCCGTATCCGGAAGTCCCGGCGGAAGAAGAATCGCGAACTGGCTAGCGAACGGTATCGAGGGGCGGCGTCCGTTTGCATGTGAACCAGTCACTTAAGAATTGCGCCTGGATCAAGGGATATTAACGGGGGTTGTCGCGACGAATTCCGTTTGTTATCCTGCGATATATTTCGATCGGTCCAGTTTTGCGGAATTCTCATGTTTGATTTCAGAAAGTCCTCACCAGATCCAATTCCCGCCGACCGCCGATCGGACATTTCTGAGTTCTGGTCGGTTCGCCAAAATGACAACGCGCTCACAGCGAGTGAACCGCTGCTTCGGACAGCGTCGTCCGACGCGATGTTGCGTCGCCGGAGACGCGCGCGGACCTTTCTGATTACAGTGATGGGCGCGCTGCTGATTTCCATCGCGATTTGGGCGTTGATTATCTGGGTATCCGTACGGTTGATTTGAGTGGCATTGGTTGTCGCCGCTCAGTACCCGATTGCGCCCGTGCCGCGTTGGCGTGAATCCGCCGCGCCCATCAAATGACCATCGATGCGATGGATCGACTGCGCCGAACCAAACGCGCGCGTCATTTTGATCCTGTGGCCCATCGCCTCGAGCAGGTGGATGGTGTCGGGCGACACGCCTTTTTCCATCTGCAATTCGTCCGGCATCCATTGGTCGTGAATTCGCGCGGCTTCCGATGCCTCCGCGACGTTCATGCCGAAGTCGAGCACGTTGATAATGATTTGCAGCACGATCGATATGATCCGCGAGCCGCCGGGCGAGCCGGTGACGAGTTCCAGTTCGCCATTTCGCAATACGAAGGCCGGGCTCATGGATGACAAGGGTCGCTTGCGCGGCCCCGGCGCGTTGGCGTCGCCGCCTGTCAGGCCGTAGGCGTTCGCGGCGCCATCGCGCGCGGCGAAATCGTCGAGTTCGTTGTTGAGGATGAAGCCCGCCCCTTCGACCACCATGCCGAGCCCGTAGGAAAAGTTCAGCGTGTAGGTGTTGGCGACGGCGTTGCCTTCGGCGTCAACAACCGAATAATGCGTCGTCTGATCGCTCTCATAGGGAATCGGATTGCCTGGCAGAATGTCGTTCGCCGGTCGCGCGCGCGTCACGGATATGCTGGCGCGCAGTTTGTCCGCATAGGCCCTGGAGACAAGGCCCGCGACGGGAACCTTCACGAAATCGGGATCGCCGAGATAGAGCGAGCGATCGGCGAAGGCGAGTTTCGAGGCTTCGGCGATCACGTGAATGGCGCGGGCGGAATTCTGACCATAATCCGCGAGCGGGAATCCTTCGAGAATGTTGAGGA
The DNA here is from genome assembly GCA_903885755.1 of uncultured Hyphomicrobiales bacterium. Taxonomy (GTDB): domain Bacteria; phylum Pseudomonadota; class Alphaproteobacteria; order Rhizobiales; family Beijerinckiaceae; genus Terripilifer. Next base: position 3,586 of record CAISJZ010000548.1, read on the forward strand.
TCTCGATAACGTGAACGCCGCCCGACGAGGGGGGCGGCATCGACACGATTTCGTGGCCGCGATAGGCTCCGCGCACGGGCGTCCGCTCGACGGCGCGATAGGACCTGAGATCGTCGAGCGTCATGCGCCCACCGGCGCTGGCGACCGCCGCGACGAGTTTTTGCGCGACTTCGCCTTCGTAGAAGCCGCGCGGGCCCTCGCGCGCGATGATCTCCAGCGTTCGCGCGAGGTCCTTCTGGATCAATTGATCGCCAGATTGTAATGGCGCGCCATCGGGCCGAAAGAAGATCGCCCGGCTGGAGGGATATCGCCCCATGCGTCGTTCGATGATTGGCAGGGAATCCGCGAGATCGGCGTCCACCGTGAAGCCGTCGCGCGCGAGCGCGACCGCTGGCGCGATGAGATCGCCGAGCTTGAACTTGCCGGATCCGTATTTTTCAACCGCCAGCGCGAAGCCCGCGACCGTGCCTGGCACGCCGGTTCCCAGCCCGCTCGATTGCGACCTGGCCGGCATGAAGGCCCCCGCGCTGTCGAGGAAGACATTGCGATCGGTCAGCGCGCCGGCCATTTCGCGATAATCGATGGCGATCTCGCGCTTTTCGCGCGCGAGATGGATCAGCATGAAACCGCCGCCGCCGATATTGCCCGCGCGGGGAAGCGTGACGGCGAGGGCGAAGCCAACCGCGACCGCCGCGTCCACCGCGTTGCCGCCAGCGCGCAGAATATCGACGCCGATCCGCGAGGCCTTGTCCTCCTGGCTCGTCACCATGCCGTGCCGCGCCAGCACGGGCAGGGTGCGCGCGAAAGTGGAAATGATTGGCTCGGACTCGGCGGGACCACGGATGGGCGGCGGCGCCTGCGCGAACACGGACATATTCGCCAGCAGGCTTCTGCTTCCCGCGAGAAAGGCGCGGCGGGAAAAGCCCGGCATCAATTGCCCCATCGGCCACGCCACAGATTTTCGCCGACCATGCAGGAAATGCGTGGTTCTTTTGCCTGCGCGTGCTGGATCAACCGCGTCGTGGGCGCCGCGGATCCGCGCGCGATCTCGCGCACAAGCTTGCTTCGCGTCGCGTCGACAAAGCTCTTGGTGTCATGAATTGAGATCATGAAGGCATCCGGTCCGCCAATGACGCAATCCTCGTAGTAGATGTCGAGATCCTGAATATCCGCCGGTCCGAGATAGGGGCGAATGCCGACCAATGGCAAGCCGTTGATGGTGATGCCGCGCGCGATGGCGTCCGCGCGCGCTTGCATGACCGGGCGCCCGTCATTATTAGGGCCGTCGCCGGAAATATCGATGATCTGACGCGCCCCCTTGAAGCCGTTTTCGTTGAAGAGACGCGTTGCCGCGTCGATGGCGCCCGAAATCGATGTGCGCCGCGCGCGGCGATAGGGCGCGGCGGCAAGCTTGTCCGCCGCCGCCTTCGCGCTGTCGGGCCCGCTGATCACGGTCCAGTCGAGAACCAGATCCTGATCGCCATAGGACGCCCATTGCATATAGGCGATCGCCACCTTGCCCAGCGCGTTCGATTTAAGAGCGTTCAGGAACTCAGGCGAGGTGAGCGCCTGCACGTATCCGTTGCGTTGCAATTCCTGTTCGACACGGTCCATCGAGTAGGAAATGTCCACGCCGAAAACCAGTTCTGCGTCGACCTCGATGCCCTGATCGCGGGCGCGCGATGGCGTCGCCGCGCAGGCGCCCGCGAGAACCAGCACGGCAAGGCAGCCGCGGCGGATAGCGCTGGGCAGTCGGGGCAAAGCGGCCTCCCGGAGGTTCAAACTCCCCGCAGCATCGCATGCGGGGACGAGAGAGCAAGCGGCGGAGCGGAAAAATTCGCGTGAAGGGCTGCGGGGGCGTCGACGAGCCCCTGTCCGTGCTAGTCTCGCGCGTCGATTCACTCGTTCGGGACGTGATGCGCGCTTTTCTCCCAATTCTGGCCGCCTTCCTTGTCGGCCAAGCCATTCCCGCGCCTATGGCCGCGGAATTCAAACCCGCCATCGTCTACGATCTCGGCGGGAAGTTCGATAAATCCTTCAACGAAGGCGCCTTTCGTGGCGGTCAGAAATTCACCGCGGATATCGGCGTCGTGGTGCGGGATTTCGAGATCCAGAACGACGCGCAGCGAGAACAGGCGATGCGGCGCTTCGCGCGCGATGGCAATTCGCCGGTTATCGCGGTGGGGTTCAGTCATGCCAGCGCGCTCGACAAGGTGGCGCGCGACTTTCCCGCGACCCAATTCGCCATTGTCGACATGGTCGTGGACCAGCCAAACGTGAAATCCCTCGTCTTTCGGGAACACGAGGGCGCCTATGTCGTCGGGCTTCTTGCCGCGATGGCGTCCCGGACCGGCAAGATCGGCTTTGTCGGCGGCATGGACATCCCGCTCATCCGTAAATTCGCCTGCGGCTACCGCCAGGGGGCAAAACACGCCAACCCCGGTATCGAAATTTTCGAGAACATGACGGGCGTGACCGGCGCCGCCTGGGCGGACCCGGTGAAGGGCGGCGAACTCGCGCGGTCGCAGATCGATCGCGGCGCCGATGTTATTTCCCAGGCGGCCGGCGGGACCGGGATAGGCGTGCTGCGCGCGGCCGCCGACGCCGGCAAGCTGGGGATCGGCTCCGACGCGAACCAGAATGGGCTTTTCCCGGGCAGGGTGCTGACATCCCTGCTCAAGCGCGTCGACAACGCCATCATTCGGGCCTTCACATCGGCCCGCGCCGGCCAGTGGACGAGCGGCGTCGAAAGCCTCGGCTTGAAGGAGGATGGCGTCGGCTGGGCGCTCGACGACGACAATAGAGCTTTGATCACGCCGGAAATGAAAGCCGCGGCCGACGGCGCCGAAGCGGCGATTGTGTCCGGCGATCTTGTCGTCCACGACTACATGGCGGATTCAAAATGTCCGCTCTAGGCGCGGCGCCCGCGCTCGAACTCATCGGAATTTGCAAACGCTTTGGGGGTGTCGTCGCCAATCGGGATATCTCGCTTTCCCTTGCGCGTGGAGAGATTTTGGGGCTCGTCGGCGAGAACGGCGCTGGGAAATCAACACTCATGTCGATCCTCTACGGCATGACCCGCGCGGATGCCGGCGATATCAGAATGACTGGCGAACCCGTTCGAATCCGCTCGCCGCGCGACGCCATCGCGCGCGGAATTGGCATGGTGCATCAACATTTCATGCTGGTCGATACGATGAGCGTGCTCGATAATGTCATGCTGGGCGTCGAGGGTGGCGCGCTGTTGTCGCGCGGGCGCGCCAGAACGCGCGCGATGCTCGCGGCGCTTGCGCGCGATTACGGATTGTCCATCGATCCGGGCGCCCGCGTGGGCGATCTGTCAGTCGGGCTGCGCCAGCGCGTCGAGATTTTGAAGATCCTCGCGAGGGGCGCGCGCATTCTGGTTCTCGACGAGCCAACGGCGACGCTGACGCCCGGCGAAGCCGCGGACCTGTTTCGACTCCTTCGACAACTTGCCAACGCGGGTGCGAGCGTTCTCTTCATCACGCACAAATTGTCCGAGGCCATCGCCGTGACAGACCGCATAGGCGTTCTGCGGCGCGGAGAATATGTCGCGACTTTCAACACGGCTAATGTGACAACGGATGAACTCGGGGAAGCCATGGTCGGCCGACGCGTGATCGCGCCGGTCGAAAAAGCCCCATTGGAACGCGGGCGCGTCATGCTCGAGGCGCGCGATCTGACATGGCGCGACCCGGATGGCCACGCGCGCCTCGCCTCGCTTTCGATTGATTTGCACGAGGGAGAGATCGTCGGGATCGCCGGCGTCGCGGGCAATGGACAAACCGAGGTTCTCGAAATTCTCGCGGGTATGAAGCGTTCGGCCAGCGGGAGTCTTGCGATCGATGGCGACGCAGTCGATATCGCCCGGTTTGATCCCGCGCGCGCCCGGAAACACGGGATCGCGCATATCCCCGAGGATCGCCTGAAACAGGGCGTTGTCGTGGCCTTCGGCGCCAGCGAAAACGCCATGCTGGGTTATCAGCGTGACCGCGCCTATGGCGCGCGGCTGCTCATCCCCGAAGCCATTCGCCAGAAATGCCGGGCGCTGATGGACGACTGGGACGTGCGTCCGGTCGAGCCGGATTTGCCAATGGCGCGCTTTTCCGGGGGCAATCAGCAGAAGCTGGTTCTTGGGCGCGAGGTTGAACGCTCGCCGAGCATTTTACTCGTCGGCCAGCCCACGCGCGGCGTGGATGTCGGTTCGATCGCGGAAATCCATCGCCGCCTTGTCGTCCTGCGCGACGCGCGGTGCGCGATTCTCCTCGTCTCGGTTGAGCTCGATGAAATACTGGCATTGAGCGATCGCATTCTAGTCATGCATGCGGGGCGCATCGTGGCCGAACGCAAGCCAGCGGAAACAACCGCGCGGGAGATTGGGCTGCTGATGACCGGCGTCATGGAGCGCGCGGCGTGAGCGCCGTCGCCTCGGCGCGCTCTCTCGCCACTTCGGTCGCGGCGCCATTCGCCGCGCTCGCGGCGGCCGGACTTTGCGCGCTGGCGGTTGGCGAAAATCCATTTCTGACCTTGCGCGCGTTGATCGTTGGCGGACTGGGCGGCGCCGAGCAGATCGCCTTCACGCTCTACTACGCGACGGATTTCATCTTCACCGGCCTTGCCGTCGCGGTCGCCTATCGCGCCGGTCTGTTCAACATCGGCGTCGAGGGACAGGCGCTGGTCGCGGGCGTCGGACTGGCGCTGGCCGCGTTGGCGAGCGGGAAGCTGCCTTCGGTTCTGCCGATTGTCGTGGCGATCATCGGCGCCATCGTCTTTGGCGCGGCCTGGGCGGCCATTCCCGGCTGGCTGCAGGCGCGCCGCGGAAGCCACGTCGTCATCACGACAATCATGTTCAATTTCATCGCCAGCGCCCTGGTATCCTGGCTGCTGGTGGATCCCCTGCGTGCCCCTGGTTCGATGCAACCGGAGACGCGCGCATTTCCCGAGGCGGCGCGCCTGCTTCGGCTCGACGATGTTCTGATCCATTTCAATCTTGCGCCGACGGGAACGCCGCTGAACGCCAGCCTGCTTCTCGCTCTGGCGGCGATTGTCGCCGCGCATGTCCATGTTTTTCGTACGCGGGCGGGATACGAGGCGCGGGTTCATGGCGCCAATTCAAACGCCGCCGCCTATGCCGGCATATCCTCGACGCGGGTCGTGGTTCTGTCGATGGCGCTGTCGGGCGCGCTCGCGTCGGGCGTCGCGATGAACGAACTACTTGGCGCGCAAAACCGCCTCATTCTGGATTTTCCGGCTGGCGCGGGTTTTGTCGGAATCGCCGTCGCGCTGATGGCGCGCAATCGCCCGCTCGCCATTCTGCCGGCCGCGGTTCTGTTCGGCGTGCTCTATCAGGGTGGCGCGGAACTCGCTTTCGACAATCCGCGCATTTCGCGCGATCTGATCACCGTGGCGCAGGGTTTCGCGGTGCTGGTCGTGGGCGGGTTCAGCGCGGCGCGGAGGCGGTGAATGGATATTGAAGACGCCCTGTCGCTTGTCGGTTCGACCCTGCGGCTGTCGACCCCGCTGCTCTTTGCCTGCCTCGCCGGCCTTTGGTCCGAGCGCGCCGGCGTTGTGGACGTGGGGCTCGAGGGCAAGATGCTGGCCGGCGCTTTCGCGGGCGCGGCCATCGCGAGCCTGACGGGCAGCGTCTGGCTGGGATTGGCGGCGGCGTTAGCGGCCTCGCTGGCCCTGGCCGCCGTGCAGGCCTTCGCCGAGATTGAAAGCGGCGGCGACCAGATTGTGTGCGGCATGGCGATCAACATGATTGGCGCCGGCGCGACCGCGCTGATCGGTTCGGCGCTATTCGGCGAGGGCGGCCGCACGCCCGCGCTTCCTCGGGATGGCCGATTCTCCCCGGTTTTCGCCGGGCAGGATGGCCTGACCCTCGGCGCCTTCGTCGCGACCCTCGCGACCGCGTTCGTCCTGTATCGAATGCGCTTCGGCTTACGGGTCAGGGTGGCGGGTGAAAATCCTCACGCGCTCGACGCGGCGGGCGGTTCGGTGCGCGCCACGCGTCACGCGGCCGTGGCGATCTGCGGCCTGTTGTGTGGCCTTGCCGGGGCCGATCTGTCGCTGGCGCAGGCGGCGGGGTTCCTGCCCGCCATGACCGCTGGCAAGGGGTTCATCGCGCTGGCGGCGCTTGTCTTCGCCAAATGGCGCCCGGACATGGCGCTGGCGACCTGCCTGTTGTTCGGCGCTCTGGACGCGACGGCGATTCGGATGCAGGGAACGTCAATCCCGGGGATTGGCGCCATCCCGGTGCAGGCGTTCCAGGCGCTGCCTTATGTAATCACAATCGCTTTGCTGGCCGGCTTTGTCGGACGCGCCCGTCCTCCGGCGGCGTCCGGCGCGCCATACCTTCGGGAGTGAGCCATGAACTCCATCGACCGGTTATTCGAAGCGGCGAAAGCCGCGCAAGCCAGGGCCTATGCCCCCTATTCCGGTTTTCCCGTGGGCGCGGCGCTGCTCGCCGACGACGGCGCGATTTTTTCGGGCTGTAATGTCGAAAATGCCGCCTATCCGAACGGACTGTGCGCGGAAAGTGGCGCGATCGCCGCAATGGTTATTGCGGGCGAGCGGCGAATCACGGACGTTCTGGTCGTTGGCGGCGCCGGCGGGCCACTCACGCCTTGCGGCGCCTGCCGGCAACGACTGTTCGAGTTTTCAAATGACGAGACGCGGGTCCACCTTGCGGATGCGGCGGGCCCGGTGGAGGTGCTATTGTTGAGGGAATTGCTGCCGCGGGCGTTCGGGCCGCACGATCTTGCGATCCATCAACGGGATGACAACACGCGATGAGCACCAATGCGGAAGCCGCTCTTGAGGCGATCATGTCCCGCGGCGTCGGCGCGGTCGAGGTCGCTTTCGTCCTTGGCACGGGTCTGGGCAACATGGCTGACGCCGTCGAGAACCCGATCGCCATTCCCTACGCGGATTTGCCGGGATTTCCCGAACTCACGGTATCCGGACATGACGGACAGATCGTCTTTGGCATGCAGGAAGGCGTGAGCGTCGCCTATATGCAGGGGCGTTCCCACTATTATGAGCATGGCGTTCCCAATTGCATGGAAGTTCCTCTCGAAACGCTCGCGCTACTGGGGACGCAGATCGTCGTTCTGACGGCCGCGGTCGGTTCGCTGAACGCCGATTTTTACCCCGGCAATCTCATCCTTATTACCGATCACATCAATCTCAATGGCATTAATCCACTCATTGGTTCTGGCGGCGATGGAAGCATCATCTCGCTGGTCGACGCTTATGATCAGCGGCTGGCGCGTCGCTTCAAGCGCGCGACCTTGACCGCTGGCGTCAATGTTCGCGAAGGCGTCTATATGTGGTTCTCGGGACCGTCGTTCGAAACGCCCGCCGAGGTGAAAATGGCGCGGATGCTCGGCGCCGATGTCGTTGGCATGTCGGTCGTGCCGGAAGTCATTCTGGCGCGACGCATCGGCCTGCGGACCACGGCCGTTGGAATCGTTTCGAATTTCGGCGCCGGTTTTCAGGGGGGCAATCCGAGCCATGTCGAAACCCGTCAGGTCGCGGCGCAAGGCGCTATCACGCTGAAGCGCCTGATTCGGTCGTTTCTGCGGGTCAAGGAAGCCGAGGCGCAATGACGCCCGTCGCAAACGGGAGGGATATGGCGCGTCGAGCCCTCGCTTGCCTCGACCTGACCGACCTCTCCGACGCCTGCACCTTCGAAGCCGCGGGGGCAATCGTCACAAGGGCGAGGACGCCGTTCGGGCCGGTCGCCGCCGTCTGTCTATGGCCGCAATATGTATCGATGGCGGCGGAACGACTTCGCGACACCGGCATCGCGGTCGCCACCGTGATCAATTTTCCGCGCGGCGACGAGGATATCGAGCGCGTCGTCGAGGATACGCGCGAGGCGTTGCGCGATGGCGCCGATGAAATCGATCTCGTCGTTCCCTGGCGGGCGCTCCGCCGTGGAGATGAAAGCGTCGTTCGGGATATGGTTTCGGCCGCGCGAAACTGTATTCCGCCGGGCCATCGCCTGAAGGCCATCCTGGAAACGGGCGAGCTCGTGCAGCCTGAACTGATCGCCCGAGCCAGCGATATCGCGATCGCGGCGGGCGCGCATTTCCTCAAAACCTCGACGGGAAAGACAGCAATTTCCGCCACGCCCGAGGCGGCGCGCGTGATGCTAGGGCGCATCAAGGCTAGCGGCGGCCCAGTTGGCTTCAAGGCGTCCGGTGGCGTTCGCACCCTTGACGACGCCGCGATTTACCTTGGTCTGGCCGACGAAATCATGGGACTCGGCTGGGCGACGCCCGCCACGTTCCGCTTTGGAGCGAGTGGTCTGCTTGATGCGCTCGTCGAGGCGCTGGCGAGCGCCGCGTGATTCCCCCGCAAGAGATCATTCGCAAGAAGCGCGACGGAGATGTCCTGTCGGAGGCCGAGATCACGGCGTTTATCGAGGGCGTGACGCGCGATGTGGTCACCGAGGGCCAGGTGGCGGCCTTCGCCATGGCGGTTTTTTTTCGCGGCATGACGCGCGCGGAATGTGTCGCTCTGACGAACGCGATGACGCTTTCGGGACAAACGCTCGACTGGTCAAGGTCTGGATTGAACCGTCCGGTTCTCGACAAGCATTCGACCGGCGGGGTCGGCGACAACGTCAGCCTGATGCTGGCGCCGATGATCGCCGCCTGTGGAGGCTTCGTGCCGATGATTTCCGGTCGCGGGCTAGGTCATACCGGCGGCACGCTCGACAAGCTCGAGAGTATCCCCGGCTACAACGCCAGGCCCGACGAAGCGACGTTTCGACGAGTCGTCGCGGATGTTGGATGCGCCATCATCGGGCAGACCGACCAACTCGCGCCCGCCGACCGGCGCGTTTATGCGATCCGCGATGTCACGGCGACGGTTGAATCCATTCCTTTGATCACGGCGTCCATTCTGTCCAAGAAGCGCGCGGCGGGTCTCGATGGCCTTGTCATGGACGTGAAGACTGGCTCGGGCGCCTTCATGAGCGATGTCGCGGGTGCGCGCGACCTCGCGCGGAGCATCGTGGGCGTTGCGGGCGGAGCCAGCCTGCCGGCCACTGCGTTGATCACGGATATGAATGAGCCGTTGGCGAGCGCCGCGGGCGCGGCGCTGGAAGTGGGAAATGCGATCGCCTTTCTCATTGGCGCACGTCGCGATGCCCGCCTGAGAGATGTTACGATGGCGCTCGGCGCCGAGATGCTCCTGCTTGGCGGTTTGGCGTCCACCGCCGAAGAAGCGCTGACGAAGTTGACCCGCGCGCTCGACAGCGGCGCGGCGGCGGAGAAATTCGCGCGCATGGTCCACGCGCTGGGTGGACCATCAAATCTGCTGGAACGTCCGGATTTGCTACCCCGCGCACCGGTCTCCGTGGTCGTGGAAAGCGCGACGGCGGGTTTTCTGTTGTCGATTGACACGCGCGCGATCGGAATGGTCGTTTTGGCGCTTGGTGGAGGACGAGAACGGGGCGGAGATTCGATCGATCATTCCGTCGGCCTGAGCGATTTCGCGCGAATTGGAGACGAATTGACGCCGGGCGCGCCGATCTGCCGGATTCACGCGCGCGATCGAAAGACGGCGGAGATCGCGGAGCGAACAATTCAAGCGGCGCTAGCCATTTCCCCGACGCGCCCTCAAACTCGCGCGACGATCATCGAGCGGATCGCGAGCGATGGACTACAGACGCCGGATTGACGCGATTGGTCCGGACCCGTTCGCGAGAATGCGAGCACGCGCGACCGCGAGCGGCTCGCTCGACACCATCATGGAATACCCGTTGGCGTGCAGCAACGCGCGCTCGTCGCGCATGACGCCGACATGGCCTTTCCAGAACACGAGATCGCCACGCCGCAATTCCGTCAGGTTATCATCGATGGGCAATGGAGCGCCCAGCGCCTTCTCCATGACGTCCGTGTCGCGCGGCGACTTGACGTCGCACGCGGCAAGCGAAATCTGAATGAGGCCGGAACAATCGAGTCCGGCGCTGGTCTTGCCGCCCCAGAGATATGGCGCGTGGAGAAACCGCTCCGCCACGGCGACGAAGTCGTCTTCGAATTCGTCGAGCCCGGCGAGATGCGCGCGCCAGACGAAGCCGACGCCATCCACGGCCACGAACGAATCGCGTTCCGCCGTGACGGCGACGTTGGCGCCCAGTGGCAAAGCCATGACGGGCGGCGATTTCATGTTGGGGCCAGGATAGACAAACGTCCGCAAGGCTCGAACGCGGTGCGTCGGCGCTACCCGATCGGCGCGCAAACCCTCGGCGGGAAAATAACCGACATAGCCATCGCCGAGCAGTTGCCCCCACGCCCACCCCTCGTCGTCGATATCGTAGATATCGACGGCTTCTCCGTACAGCGCCTGCGTATCGATCGAGCGTTCGCGCGTGGGCTCGCGCGACAGCGGCAGATATTCTTCCACCACGCGCATCGCGCGCGCGGGCGCATATCGCGGCGCCTCGATATTCCCGCGCAGATGTTCCGCCGCGAGATCCGGCCTCGCTGGCGTGAATCGCGGATCGTGGCTGGCTGTCACGCGATCAGGCTCCCAGCTCGCTCGCCTTGCCGCGCACGAGGTCTCCAAGGCTCTCGACCGTGAGCGAGCCTTTCACCGTGCGCTGAATGATCACGTTGCGACGATCCTTTTCATCCCGCCGACGGGCGACGATTTCCTTTTTGCCCATGGCGTCGAGCGCTCGCGTGATGACGGGCTTGGTGACGCCGAGCTTGCGGGCGAGACCGCGCACCGTGTGTGGCGGATTTTCCAGATAGATCGTCAGCAGAATGGCCAGTTGCCTTATGGTAAAATCAGGAACCGCGTCGGAATTGGAATCGCGCACGAGCCCCAGCGACAACTCGTGTAATAGTTTCAAGGCCTGATCGGGCTTCAAATTCAACGCCATCACGCGGGTTACTTGTTCGTCGCGGGCACTATTGGACTTTCCGCGATTATTTTCAAGTTTCGCGGCGTTTATGGTTATCGACGACCGCGCCGTGTCAGTCCGATGGAGCCCGCTGAAGCGCAAAGGCTTGCGCCAATGACGAAAAGCACGCCGGGCGCGCCAGCGGCCGCGGCGATGATCGAGGCGGCAAAGGGCAGCGTCACCTGTCCGATCCTGTTGCCGGTGATCCGCAGCGACAACGCCGTGGCCCGGGCCTCGACCGGCACGAGATCGACCACGCTGGTCAGGCTGAGCGTGGTGGCGATACCCAGTCCCAGGCCCATCAGGGCGGCGTCGACATACATCGCGAACAACGGCAGAGGGGCTGCGAGGAGCGCGAAAGCAAGCCCCGACAGCGACATGCTGATGATCGTCAGAGGCGCGCGGCCGAACAGCGAGATCAGCGCGACATAGAACAGGCGCGAGACGATCGCCGCGCCCGAGCGTACGGTCAGGACGAGCCCGATATGGCCGGAATCGATGCCGCGTTCGGTGCCAAGCAACGGCAGATAGATCGTGATCAGATCCTGAGCCGTGATCGTGATGATGCTGGCGATCAGGATGACGATGAAGCCGGGAATCCCGATCAACTCACGCAGGGGCTTGGCGGTCTTACCCGTTGCGTCGGAAGCGCGCGTCGCGGCAATCGGCAGCAACAGGGAGACCGCGACGGCGCCCGCGCATGCCGCGGCGCCCAGCGCGAACAGAAAGCTGGTATCCGGGATTTTGGAATCGCCGCCAACCCAGCCCACGATGAAGGGGCCCAATCCCTGGCCAATGCCGCTGATAACCAGAAAGTTGCCGAAGACCGCGTCGCGGTCGCGGTCGCCCGCCACGCGCACGCAGAGCATCTGTTGCGAGGCCATCAGAAACAGGTGACCCACGCCAAACAGAACCGTGTAACCGAGAATCCACGTCGCTCCCGGAGCGAAAAAGCAGTAGCCAAGGCCGGCCATGAGCACCAGCAGGGAGCCGATACGCGCGGCAAGGGTATCGTGCCCGCGGTCGATGAAACGCCCAACCAACACGGCCATGAACACCGGCAAGAGCGCGAAAGTCGCTGAAATGGCGCCGAGCCAGACCACGGGCAGTCCGAGCTCTAGCACGCGATAGGACGTCGTGACGCGAATAATTCCCGTCAGAGTCTGCACGATCAAGCCATGCGCCATGAGAGGCGCCAGCAGACGATAGTCGATGCCTCTGGAGCCGGGAGCGCCAATGCTGGTCATTTGCGAGCGTATCGCTTCTCGATCAGGGTGTAGAGCAGGCGCGCGGTCTGCGTTTCGCCGCCTTCCGGTCGACCGGGCTTGGTCGATGGGTTCCAGCCATAAATGTCGAAATGGACCCAGCAACGGCTCTTTTCGACAAATCGTCGCAAGAACAGGGCGGCGGTGATCGAACCGGCGAAGGGGCCGCTGGAAACGTTGTTGATGGTTGATATTTTCCCGTCGAGAAGCTGGTCGTAGGGTTCCCAAAGGGGCAGCCGCCAGACCGGATCGTTCGCTGTCATGCCGGTTTTCGCGATGTCTTCGGCAAGAGCGTCGTCCATCGTGTAGAATGGCGGCAGGTCCGGGCCGAGCGCCACGCGGGCGGCTCCGGTCAGCGTGGCGAAATCGAGCAACAACTCGGGCTCTTCCTCGTCCGCGAGCGCCAGCGCGTCGGCGAGAATCAATCGCCCCTCCGCGTCGGTGTTGCCAATCTCGACGGAAAGTCCCTTGCGACTGGGATAGATGTCGCCGGGCCTGAACGCGGCCCCGGCAATGGAGTTCTCGACAATTGGCAGCAGCACGCGCAAACGCACCGGAAGCTTCGCGTCGATGATCATGTGAGCCAGGGCGAGCGCCGTCGCCGCGCCCGCCATGTCCTTTTTCATCAACAGCATGGCGCTCGACGGTTTGATGTCGAGACCGCCCGTATCAAAGCACACCCCCTTGCCGACAAGGGTAATCCGCGGCGCCTTCGCCGGACCCCACGACATGTCGAACAGGCGCGGCTCCTCGGACGCCGCCTTTCCAACAGCGTGGATCAGCGGAAAATTGCCTTTGAGCAAAGCCTGTCCGCGCGTGACCTTGTGGGTTGCGCGATGCCGCCTGGCGAAATCCGTCGCGGCGGCCTCAAGCGCGTTCGGCCCCATGTCGTTGGCGGGCGTGTTGACGAGATCGCGCGCCAGCGCGTGGCCCTCGGCCATGCGCTCGACTCGCGCCGCGTCGACGCCGTCGGGCGCGACAAGGCGCGGCCACTTCGCGGTCGATGGTCTGTAGCGGGCAAAGCGGTAGGCGGACAGCGCCCAGGCAAGCGTCGCCGTCTCCAGCGCGTTTTTGCCGCCGGGCGGATCGTTGGCGAATCGATAGGCGCCTTCGGGCAGGAGGCTCGCCAGCCGCCCAGGCGCGAACTGGTCAATGTGCCGCGCGCCTTCGGGAGCCACGCCAAAAAGCACGCTCTCAATCGCGCCACTCGCGTCAGGAAGAATGGCGAGCCGCCCCGGCCCGGGTTCGAACCCGTTTGCTTCCGCGAAAGCCGCGGCTGTCCTCGGCAACCCGGCGCGGACCTTCCGCCAGGAATCCTTGGTCACGAACCAGATCGGCGTCGTTTTGGCCGCGGATTTCAGGATCGTGCTCGGCATGGGGGCTCCTCCAGCGTTCCGTTTCGGGACGCGATTAAGAAACCATTAGGGTTAACCGTTTATTTCTCCAAGGGCCAAGTCATTCATCCGCGCTCCTCCCGACGGCTGTCCCCGATGTTCAATCGTTTCAAAAAATCGTCCGGCGCCCTCAAGGATGAACTCGCGCGCCGCGCCGGTTATCGAACAATTGTGCTTGCTGCGTGTCTGGCGACGCCTATCGCGCTCGGCGGATGCAAGAGCGTCAGCTTCTCGGACATCACCGGGTCGATCAAGGGCAGCGACACGCCCGCGCCGTCGGATGACGAAAGCTTGCGACGTTACACCGAACAACTTGGCAAGCGCTATGATTCCAATCCGGCGGACAAGGCGACGGCGATCAGCTACGCGCGCGCGCTTCGCATGAGACAGCAACACGCTCAGGCCGTCGCGGTGCTCCAGGGGATCGCGATCAAGAACCCCAAGGACATGGAGGTCCTTTCGGCCTATGGAAAGGCCTTGGCCGACGCGGGACGCCTGCAGGAAGCCGCCGAGGTGCTCCAACACGCGCAAACGCCCGAGCGGCCGAACTGGTCGGTTCTCTCGGCTCAGGGTTCCGTCGCCGATCGCATGGGGGATCACGCTTCAGCCCAGAGCTTCTATAAGGCCGCGCTGAAAATCGCGCCGGACGAGCCGTCCATTCTGTCAAACCTCGGGTTGTCCTACGCGCTGACGAAGCAGTTGCCGCTTGCTGAACAGACTCTGAGGCAAGCGGTCGACAAACCGCGCGCGGATGCCCGCGTGCGCGAAAATCTCACGCTCGTCCTTTCGCTCGAAGGCAAGTTCACCGAGGCCGAGCAGCTTGGCCAGCGTGATCTGACGCCAGAGCAGGCCACCGCAAATGTCGCCGCCGTTCGCAAAATGATAGCGCAGTCCGATACCTGGCGCGATCTGAGATCACTCGACAAGCCCGCGGTCGCGGCCGCCAAGCCAGCCAAGCCGCCAAAGATCAAGCCAGTGGCGGAAAAGTCAGCCGATGCGGGTTCGGCGACCTGCTTGCGCCGCTTTTCGGTATCCTGGATTCGATCGCCCGAACGTTTTTGCGCTCCGCTGGAGCGCGTCGTTGTCGCGAGCGCGGCCTGGCGCTTTTCCGCGCGAATGTCGCCGGAGAGATATGGGTAGACGAAAACCTGAAAGACGCCGCCGATCGCGATCATCGCGAGCACGCCGATCATGATCGTGTTGAAGTCCATGCCGCTTCTCCAAAAACCCGCCGAACGTCCGACGCGCTATGACTTCGGTCGTTCCTCGGACGCGTCGAGAGCCGCGGCGAGCCGCTTCTCCTCGCCGTAATATCTTGCCCTCTCCCAGAATCGTGGCCGACCGATGCCAGTCGACCGGTGTCTTCCAATCAGCTTGCCCGCGGCGTCCTCGCCGACGATCTCATACAGGAAAAGGTCCTGAGTGATGACCACGTCGCCTTCAAGTCCAAGAACCTCGGTGATGTGCGTAATCCGTCGCGAACCGTCGCGAAGTCGCGCCGCCTGAACGATTACGTCCACGGATGAGACGATCATTTCGCGGATTGTCTTGGCCGGCAGTGAATAGCCCCCCATGGTAATCATGGATTCAAGACGACTCAGGGCTTCGCGCGGTGAATTCGCGTGTAGTGTTCCCATGGACCCGTCGTGACCGGTGTTCATCGCTTGCAGCAAATCAAAGGCTTCCGGTCCACGAACCTCGCCGACGATGATGCGTTCGGGTCGCATACGCAGGCAGTTCTTGACGAGATCGCGCATGTTGATCGCGCCATTTCCCTCGAGATTTGGCGGCCGCGTTTCCAGGCGCACAACGTGCATCTGCTGCAGTTGCAGTTCCGCGGCGTCCTCGCAGGTGATCACGCGCTCGTCGTCGTCGATGTAGTTCGTCAGACAATTGAGGAGCGTCGTCTTGCCAGAACCCGTGCCGCCAGAGATCAGGACGTTACAGCGCACGCGGCCGATGATCTTGAGAATTTCGCCGCCCTCCGGCGAGATCGCGCCGAATTTGATGAGCTGGTCAAGCGTGAGTTTGTCCTTGCGAAACTTACGAATGGTGAGCGTGGGTCCATCAAGGGCCAGCGGCGGCGCGATCACGTTGACGCGAGACCCATCGGCGAGACGCGCGTCGCAGATTGGCGAGGATTCGTCGACGCGACGGCCAACCTGGCTGACGATTCGCTGACAAATGTTCATCAATTGTGCGTTGTCGCGGAAGCGGATGTTCGTGAGCTGGATCTTGCCGCTGACTTCGATGAAGGTCCTCGTGGCTCCATTGACCATGATATCCGCGATATCATCG
>CAISJZ010000549.1 GCA_903885755.1 uncultured Hyphomicrobiales bacterium
GTCGCGAGCGCTCCTCAAGGCTCAACCGGACGACATACTTCTTAACGGCGATTTCTTTCCCGGCCACGAATCACCTCCGCGATAAATCATTCGCGTAGTGATTCAGAAAAATGCCTCGATTTCAATGACGCGAGGCACTAGAGCACGCCACACGACGCTGGAGCCAGGCGATGATCTGCGAACGTGGAGGTTGCCCCGGCAGTGGCGGCAATCAGCCCCATCCCGCCTATGCCTTTCTGATGCTGGCGGTATTTGTGGCGCTCTTCGCCCTTGCGCGTCATTTCGGCTTAGCCGGCCGGTAGCGGGCTCGACGCGCGACTTTTTGACGCCTCCATGACTTGCATCCCCGCCGCCAGGGTTTAGACAGCGCCAATCAACCCCCGTCGACCGTCGGCGCTCATGGGAGTCTGCCTTGCCGCCATCCACCTCCGAGGTAGTTGCGTCCAATACCCGGATTTCCCTCTGGAACCTGTCCACGGGCTTCCTGATGATCGGATTGCTGGGCTTCGGCGGTATCGCCCAGAGCGCCCAATACGTCATGGTCGAGCGCCGCAAGTGGCTCTCTCCCAAGGAGTTTGTCGAGCTTTTTGGCATTTGCGCCATCCTCCCGGGAGGCAATATTCTCAATGCCTCGGTCATGCTCGGCGATCGCAACCACGGACCAACGGGCTCCGTGATCTGTATGTCTTCGCTGCTCCTGGCCCCGTTGGGCCTGCTTCTCATTGTCGCGATCGCCTATGACACTTATTCCTATCTTCCCGACGTGCGCGCTGCCACGGCCGGCGGCGCTTCGGTCGCCGCGGGCCTCATTCTTGGCACGGCGGCCCGCCTGGCGAAGGGTATCGCGCCAACCATCGCCGCCGTCGCGGCGGGTCTCGCGACGTTCGTGATTGTTGGCCTGCTGCGTCAGCCGATCTGGATCGTCGTGATTACCATCGCGCCTGCATCGATTTACTGGACCATGCGCGGAGGGAAGCGCGCATGAACGGCGTCCTCTGGAATCTGTTCGTCACTTTTTCGACCGTCTCGGTATTCGCCGTTGGCGGGCCCGGCGCCCTGATTCCCGAATATCATCGGCAAATCGTCGGCAATCTGCATTTGATGACCGATCAGGGCTTCGTCCATTCCGTTGTCCTGTCCCAACTTGCTCCCGGCCCGAACATGTTGTTCATCAGCTTTATCGGCTGGCAGGTGGCGGGTCTCGCCGGCCTGTTGATATCCACGTTCGCCATTCTTGGCCCGACCGGCCTGCTGGCTTTCGGCGTCGGCCGGATCATGGAAGGGCGCAGGGACGCCTCGTGGGTCAAGGCGGTCAAGGTCTGCCTCGCGCCGATCGTTGTTGGCCTGACGGTCGCCTCGGCCATGGTGACGGCTCGCGCCGCCGACCACGATATTGTCGGATTCGGGCTGACCCTGGGTTCGGCGGCATTTATGATCGCCTTCAAGCGAAACCCCCTGTGGATTATCGCGGGCGGCGCGGGCATCGGAATTCTTGCCCACAGAATGGGCTTCATGGCGGCCTAGGCAGACAGTTCAACTTGCGCCAATGTGTGCGCTGCGATAGTCCTCCCCCAGCCTCCGGACGGCGGCGACCTCGACCCTCTCGCGGGGCTTGGGATCGTCATCCGGACGCGCCCCGCCAAGCCCGGACGTTCCAATGCCGACGCTCCTCGAATCCTACCTCCCCCTGGTCATCTTCATGGCCGTGGCCGGTGTCATCGCGGGCGCGCTGATCGTCGCCCCGTTCATGCTCGCCTTCAAGGCGCCGGACCCGGAGAAGCTCGCGGCCTATGAATGTGGCTTCAATGCCTTCGACGACGCGCGAATGAAATTCGACGTGCGCTTCTATCTGGTGTCGCTGCTGTTCATCATTTTCGATCTCGAGGTCGCTTTCCTGTTTCCCTGGGCGGTTGCCTTCAAGGATGTCGGCGTTTTCGGCTTTTGGTCGATGATGATCTTTCTGGGCGTGCTGACCATCGGGTTCATCTACGAGTGGAAAAA
>CAISJZ010000550.1 GCA_903885755.1 uncultured Hyphomicrobiales bacterium
CCGGTCGTTACAAGACCTTCGCGGACCTGAAAGGGCAGAAGGTCGCCGAGGCGGCGCCGGGCGGCTCGGCTCAACCCATTGTCGTGAAGTTTCTTGAAAAGGCCGGGTTGACCTACGACGATGTCGAGCATGTCTACATGGCGTTTCCGCAGATGGCGATCGCCTTGCAGAACAAGGCCATTGATGTGGCGATTCCGGCCGAGCCGTCGGTGACGCAAGCTTTGCGCATGGGCGGCGTTGTCGCGGTCGCCAATGATTACGACGTCTATCCCGTGCATGAGGTGTCGGAGATCATGTATTCCGGCAAGTTCGCCACGCGCGATCCGGATCTCGCGCGGCGCTTCATGAAGGCGTTTCTGCGCGGCGTGCGATACCACAATGACGCGCTGGGACCGAAGGGCGAATTCGTCGGCGCTCAGGGCGACGAAATCGTCGCCATCGCCACGCAATATGGTCCCTTCAAGGACCCGGCGGTGTGGCGCTCGTTCATTCTCAGCTACTGCGGGCCAGATGGAAAACTTGATGTCGAGAGCCTTGGGGAGGACCTCGATATTTTCCGCAAGCTTGGTCTGATCCAGAGCGACATAGCCGTCGACAAGGTCATCGACACGAGCTTTGTCGATTGGGCGGTCAAGGAACTTGGGCCGTACAAGGGCAAATAAGCCCGCCGGAAAGGGGACAAGTACATGGTTTGCAAATTCGCGGTCGCGGCGTTCGCGGCGGGGCTTGCATTCGCCGGGCCGGCGCGGGCGCAAACGCCGCTCAACGTCGGTATCGCCAATTCGGCGACGGATGTGGGCGTGTTCGTCGCGGACAAGCGCGGCTATTTCAAGCGCGAAGGGCTCGACGTTACGCTGTCCGCCTTCAACGCTGGCGCGCAGATGATCGCGCCTTTCGCGTCGGGCGATCTTGATATTGGCGCCGCGGGACCGGCGGCGGCGCTCTATAACGCGGCGGCGCGTGGCATTGATATTCGCATTGTCGCGGACAAGGGCTCGACGCCGCCGGGGCGCCCAATTTCATTTCTGCTGGTGCGCAAGGATCACGTCGACTCCGGTCGCTACAAGACCTTCGCCGATCTCAAGGGCATGAAGATCGCGAATTCAGCGCAGGGCGCGTCGGCGAACACCGTGTTGACGAAGTTGCTGAAGAAGGCGGGCCTGTCCGTCGATGATGTCGAGCGGGTCTATCTCGGCTTTCCCCAGCAGGCGCTGGCGTTGCAAAATGGGGCTGTCGACGCCGCCATTCCCGTGGAGCCGGCGGCGAGCGCGGCGGTCAACAGCGGCGCCGCGATCCGTGTCGCGGGCGACGACACGATCTATCCCGGCCACCAGATCGCGACGATTTTCTATTCCGGGCAATTCATCAAGAACAAGCCGGACGCGGCGCGAAAGTTCATGCGCGCCTATCTTCAGGGCGTGCGCGACTACAACGACGGAATCGTCGAGGGCAAACTATCGGGGCCGAAAGGCGAGGCGATCATCGAGATTCTCACGCAATACAGCGTGATCAAGGACGCGGCGATCTATCGCGCGATCTCGGCGGCCAACATCGATCCAGATGGAAAGGTCAATATCGACAGTCTGTCGGAGGATCTCGCGATCTTCGCGTCCGAAGGCCTCATCGAGGGCAAGGTCGACATGACACGGGTGGTCGACATGAGCTTTGCCGACGCCGCCGTGAAGGAGATGGGCGCCTATCGGCGCCCATGACCGGCGTTCATTTGCCGGAGAATTTAGCCTGTAAATACGCTGTCACGGTTTTGGCCTCGTTGGCCGTGAGCGGCGCGCCGATATCGACCATGTGCCCGACGACGCGGTCCCAATCCTTGCGACCGAGGCGATCCGTCCCGACCTTCTGCAAGTCGTGGCAAGCGGTGCAACGCTGCTCGACGAGCGGCTTGCCATCGCCATCGGGCAACGTCACCTGCGTTGGCGGCGGCAAATTCATGCCGGGCGCGAAATTGCTAGCGAGATAATTCACGACGGTATCGACTTCCGAGTTCGTAATCTGCGCCCCACGCAACACCATGTCCTGCACATGGAAGCGCCAGCCCGCCGGCCCCTCGCGCAGGGAAGTCGGGAACGCGAGCGTGTGGCACTGCGTGCAGGCGACGGCGACGATGTCGCGGCCCTCGCCGGGCGGCAATTGCGGTTGTTGCGCAAGAGCAGGCGCGGTCATGGCGAGCGAGAGCGCGGCGAGCGCGCCGTAAGTGGAAACACGAGCCATGGTCAGACCTTCCGCGTGCGCTTGTTGGCGATGGAATATTCGGGATGCCAGGCGGAGGCCGCGCCGACGCCGTCTCGCTGGATGTTGACATCAAGCAGGTAGGGTTTGCCGTCCATGTTCGCTTTTTTCGCGCGCGCCAGGGCGTCCTTGATCTGGCTCGCATCCTTGACGCCCTCGCCATCGACGCCAAAGGCCTTCGCCACCATGGCGTAGTCAACATCGGGCGAGCCGAGGTAGCAGGTCATGTCGCGACCCGCCTTGAACTGCGTTCCGCCGCTCATCCAGATGCGATTGCGCTCGTTGTTGTAGCTCTTGTTGTTGAGCACGATCGACGTGGTTGGCGCTTGATAGCGCGACAGGCTCCACAATGGTTGCGGGCCGCTGAAGAGAAAACTGCCGTCGCCGACGACGGACAGGACCTGCTTGTCGGGATTGGCGAGCTTGACGCCAAGGCCCGCGGCCATGCCCCAACCAAGAATGTTCGGGCCGGTGCCGATGTAGCGTTTGTCATCGCCGCCGAAGGCCATGAACGGGTCCATGCGCTTGCCGGAATCGACATCGCAGACATAGATCGCGTCCTTGTCGAGCCATTGTTCGAGCTCGACGCCAAGGCGCTCCATGCGGATCGCAGAGCCGTTGGCGTGATCCGTGGCGATCTTTTGCAGCAGCTTGGCCTGCTCGGAGGTGTAGTCGCGAACCCTCGCCGTACGCTCATCGGCGATCTGCTTCAGGCGCTCCTTCGTCGCCAGACTCTTGATCGCGTCGATGAGATCGATCGTGGCGAGCCGGATGTCGGCGATCATTGGCAGATCGACGGGCGCGTTGCGCGCGATCGACGCGGGGTCGCGGCGGATCGATATCTGCTTGACGCCTGGCATGTAGATTTCGCCATGCTTCCAGCCGAGGTTGATGTGGACATCAACGTTTTGCGGGAAGCGCATCTGCCGCAACATTCCACCGATATACAGCGGATGCCGCGTCGGAAAGGGCTTTGACCAGAAGCCAAGCGCGCCATTGCCGCCAGCCGCGGGCAGGCCCAGCAATTCGCAGAGTTCGACGAGTTCCTTCTCGCCCTTGCAGAGCGTGACCTCGTCGCCGAACGACAGCACCGGGCTTTTCGCCTCGATCAGCATCCGCGCGGCGCGTTCAACATCGGCCTTGTCGGGCCGGATGGTCATGGGCACGTTGAACAGGGCGCCATCGTAGATCTGTCCCTGTCCTTCCGTGCGCAGAAGGTTCTCCGGAAAGGAGAGATAGACCGGTCCCGAAGGCGCGGTCGTCGCGTATTTGATGGCGCGCCGCGCGGTCTCGGGAATGGTTTCCGTCGCGGCGGCGACCCAGTTCCACTTGGTGATGGGCTGGGTCATGGATTCGATATGTTCGTATTCTTGGAACTGCTCGCGGCCGACCGATTCCTGCGATACGGACGCCGCGGCGAGCAGGATCGGAATCTGGTCCTTCCAGCTGTTGACCATCTGGCACAGCGCGTTGGGCAGGCCGACGTTGGCGACGATGGCGACGCCGAGTTTGCCCGTTGCGCGGGCATAGCCATCGGCCATGGCGACAACCGCGCCTTCCTGCACGCCCTTGATGAGCTGGATGCCGGGTTCGTTGACGAGGGAATCAAAAATGGGCGCGTCGGCGGTCGAGGGATTGAAGAAAATAAATTCGACGCCGGCTGCCTTGAGTTGCTGGGTGAAGAGCGCGCCGCCCGTGCCCTTCATGTCACGGACCGAGGCCGGCGCGGCCGCGGCGGCCTGCGGGGTTGGCGACGACAGCGACTGCGCCATGGCTTTTGCCGCGACCGCTGTCATGCCGGCGGCGGTCAGGCCCGTGGTCAGCTTGCGGCGCGAGATGCCCTTGTCGAGAAATTGTTTGACGAGATCCTTCATGGCGCGTCGTCCTCCCCTTTGCGAGCGGCGTTCGTTCTGGTTGTGGGAGTCATGTGTTCCCACGGCCCGCGCCCGCTTCGGCAGGAGCCTAGCACGGGCGCGTGGATTGACAACGGGCGCCGTGGCGGGCTTGTGAGGCGCGCCGGGAACGATCTCGATGGGAGGAATGATGGACGCCATGCGAGTTCTGGGGATTGCCGTCGCTGGGGTGGCGCTTGCTGGCGGGGTCAATCTCGCTTCCGCGCAATCGGGCGCGGCGACCTATCCAAACGCGCCGATAAAGATCATCGTCTCGGCGGCCGTTGGCGGCGGCAACGACCTTATCGCGCGCATCGTCGGCGACAAGCTGCAGCGCAAATGGGGCCAACCCGTCGTGGTCGACAACCGCCCGGGCGCCGGCAACAATCTGGCGACGGAGCTGGTTTATCGCTCGCCGCCCGACGGCTACACCATTCTCGTTTCGCCGCCCGCCTCGCTCGTCGTCAACGCGGCCCTGTTCAAGGAACTGCATTTCGATCCCTCGAAAATCGAACCCGTCGCCATCACGTCCTATATACCGAACGTGCTGGTGGTGAACGCCAGGTCGCCGTTCAAGACGGCGCAAGAGTTGATCGAATTCGCGAAAAATAATCCAGGCAAACTGTCCTACGCATCGCAGGGCAGGGGCACGACCGGGCATTTAACCGGAGCGTTGTTCGAGGCGCTGACCGGCGCGAAGCAGAACCACGTGCCTTTCGGGGGGGCCTCGCCGGCACTGAACGATGTCGCCGCGGGCCATGTTGACTTCATGTTCGCGGATATCGGAACGACCATGCCGCTGTTGCAGGGCGGACTCGTGCGCGTTCTCGCGACCCTGACGAAGGAGCCGATCGCGGTGCTTCCCGACACGCCAACGATCGGATCGGTGGGCATGCCTGAACTCCTGTCCGACACGTGGACCGCGTTCACCGCGCCTCCGGGGACGCCGCTCGACGTGCGCGAGAAGCTGTCCGCGGCTTTGAAGGAGATCATCTTCGAGCCCGCGACCGTCGCGATTCTCGCGAAAATTGGCGTCATTCCGCTCGGGCTCGATCCCCGCCAATCCGCCGACCTGATCGCGCGCGAGACGAAGCGCTGGACCGACGTCGTCCACAGCGCCGGCATATCGGCGGAATAGCGACGCGCGTTCAATCTGGTCGTGTCGCCAGCCAATGGCTGGCGGCGGCGCGGCCCTGATCGCGCAGGCCCAGCAGAAACGCCCAGCCTAGGTCCGAGGCCGAGTGATCGGCGAGGTCGTGAACGGCGTCCTCGGCCGCGACGTGGCTGATGCGCAGATCGCGCAATTTTGGACTGGCGCCGATTTCGGCGGCCAGACGGAGCGCCTCGATCTCGGCGTTCAGCGTGGCGTTGAAGGTGATCTGGTCAAGGCGCCGCGAGATGTCGCGCGAACTGACGGGCATTCGCTCATTGCGCTGAGGCGTGACGCGCACGATCAGGATATCCCGCGCCCGGGTTTCCTGCGCGATGGGAATGAGGGGCGGATTGGCGGAATAGCCGCCGTCCCAATAGGCCTCGCCTTCGATTTCGATGGCGCGATGCAGGAGCGGCAGGCACGCCGACGCCAGCACGGCATCGACGGTGATCTCGGCATCGCGGAATATGCGCGACTGACCATCGGAGACGCGCGTCGCGGCGATCATCAGGCGAATCTTGCCGTCGCCAGCCACTTGCCCGAAATCGATTTCCGCCAGAAGCGCCTTGCGCAGCGGATTGAGATCGAATGGATTGAACTGATAGGGCGCGAAGACGCGCGTCATCAGGTCGATGCCGCCACCCATGCCCGGCGCCGCGCGGATGGCGCTCAAGGGCAGGAACGCCGCCGTTCCGCTCATGCGTCGCCAGAATGATTCGAGTTTCGCGCGTGCGCCGTCGCGCCCGCCATTCGAAAGGCCGGAGGCCAGCAACGCCGCGTTGACCGCGCCGGCGCTGGCGCCGGACACGACGTCAAAACGCGTCGCTCGCTCCTCAAGCAAGCGATCGAGAACGCCCCAGGTGAAGGCGCCGAAGGAGCCGCCGCCCTGAAGGGCCAGGGACAGCTGGTCGGGTGGCCAGCTTGTGAGTGGCGGGCGGGCGTTCCACAACGCGACCGCGCGATCCGTGAGACGCATGAGCAATCCTTTATTTCGCAATGCACCAAATATGGTGCGTCGCACAAAGAATTGCAAGGGATCGCGGCTATTTCGGGCCGCTAAGGCGCCCGGACTATCTCATTCACATATAGAGATTTTCTTTTTCCAACCCTTTGTAGAGATCGGCGACGTATTCGCCGTAGCCGTTAAACAGCAGCGTGGCGCGCCGGTCGCCTGTGC
This sequence comes from uncultured Hyphomicrobiales bacterium, assembly GCA_903885755.1. Lineage (GTDB taxonomy): Bacteria > Pseudomonadota > Alphaproteobacteria > Rhizobiales > Beijerinckiaceae > Terripilifer. The sequence continues at coordinate 6,470 of CAISJZ010000550.1, forward strand.
CAATGACCTCTTCCGTCGCCTGGCTCCAGCGCGGATGCGGGACCTCGGGGTTCACGTTGGCCCAGAAGCCATATTCGCCCGGTCCGGACTCTTCCCAGAAGGTTTTTGGCCGCTTTTCCAAGAAACTGACCTTGGTGATCGATTTGACCGATTTGAACCCATATTTCCAGGGAAGATGCAGGCGAATCGGCGCGCCGAAAACGTTGGGGAGCGGCTTACCATAGGCGCCGGTGACCATCAGCGCGAGATCGTTGGTCGCCTCGGCCATGGTCAGCGCCTCTACATAGGGCCAGGGAAAAAAGGCGCGCTGGCCGGGCGCCATCTTTGGGTCCATGAAGGTCTCGAAGCGGATGAATTTCGCGCTGCCCAGCGGCTTGGCGTATTCGACCAGTTTCTTCAGCGGGAATCCCGTCCACGGCATGGTCATCGACCAGGCCTCGACGCAGCGATGGCGATATAGGCGCTCCTCAAGCGGCATGGCCTTGATGAGATCATCCGCGCTCATGTCCAGCGGCTTGGCGACAAGCCCATCGATTTTCAGCGTCCATGGACGGGCCTTCAGCGACTCAGCTTGCAGATAGGCGCTCTTGTTGAGGCTGAATTCGTAGAAATTGTTGTATTTCGACGCGGTTGGCTCGGAGGTCAGGCCGCGATCGAGCTTGTAGCTCTCATTGCGTTTGGCGGGATAGAGCCCGGCGGTCGGATCATCGGCCGCGAGGGTCGCTTCGGATAGTCCCGGCAGAATCGCGCCGGCGCCCAGCAACGCGCCGCCGCGCATGAGCGCGCGCCGGTTCATGGCCAGCGACTCTGGCGTCGCCTCGCGTTCGGGTATTTCCCAGCCCTTGCGGCGGATGACGTTCATCGGTGAGTCCCTCCATTGTCGCGAAAGTGACGCAGGGCGGGGCCACAGGCAAGTCACGAGGGCGAGAGGCGGGCGTGACCGCGATTCGGCGCGCCCCTTGCGAGGGCTCTGACGCGAGGCGATAAGGCCGGGATCGCGGTACGAGGGGTTGCGCATGGTCAAGGCGGTTGTCGGCATCATCGGGGGCTCGGGCGTTTACGATCTGCCGGGGCTCGAGATCGAGCGCGAAGAACGTGTGATGACGCCATGGGGCGAACCGTCCGACGCCTTGCGCCTTGGCCGGATTGGCTCGACCAGCGCCGTTTTCCTGCCCCGTCACGGTCGGGGGCACGTGCTGTCGCCGTCCGACATCAACTATCGCGCCAATATCGACGCCATGAAGCGAATGGGCGTGACCGATCTCGTGTCGGTATCCGCTTGTGGTTCGTTCAAGCCCGAGTTGCAGCCGGGCCTGTTCGTGTTGGTCGATCAGTTTGTCGATCGGACGCATGGGCGCGAGGCGAGCTTCTTCGGCAAGGGATGCGTTGCGCATGTCTCGATGGCGCATCCCGTCGCGCCGAAACTCGTCGAGCGTATTCAGGCGGCGGCGCAGGCCGAGGCGATCACGGTGGTGAAGGGCGGAACCTATATCTGCATGGAGGGGCCGCAGTTTTCGAGCTACGCGGAATCGCTGACCTACAAGGCGCTGAACTATGACGTGATCGGCATGACCGCGATGCCCGAAGCCAAGCTCGCGCGCGAGGCGGAAATCTCCTACGCCACTATCGCCATGGTGACGGACTTTGATTGCTGGCACCCGGAGCATGACGCCGTGGATGTCGCGTCCGTCATCAAGATCGTGCACGAAAACGCTGGCAAGGCGGCGCGGCTTCTGACGCGGCTGTTGCTGGAATTTCCCGCTGAACATGAACCCTGCCCGGCCGGCTCCGATCGCGCGCTTGATACGGCCATCATCACGCCGCCCGCCGCCCGCGACTCAGCAATTCTGAAAAAGCTCGACGCGGTAATGGGGCGGCTTGGCGCTTGAATGAACTTGGCGCTACAATGATTCATCTCGCTTGATCGGACTTCCATGAACATCGTCGACGATCTCAAGGCCTCGATCCGCACAATCCCGGATTACCCGAAGCCGGGCATCCTGTTTCGCGATATCACGACGCTGCTGGGCGACGCGCGCGCGTTCCGCCGTGCGATCGATGAACTGGTGCAGCCCTGGGCCGGCATGAAGATCGACAAGATCGCCGGCATGGAGGCGCGCGGGTTCATTCTCGGCGGCGCCGTCGCGCACCAATTGTCGGCGGGCTTCGTGCCGATCCGCAAGAAGGGCAAGCTGCCGCACGCGACGGTGTCAATCGCCTATTCCCTGGAATACGGGCTCGACGAGATGGAAGTGCATGAAGACGCCGTGCCGGCTGGCGAGCGCGTCATTCTGGTAGACGATCTCATCGCAACCGGTGGAACCGCCGTCGGCGCGGTCAATCTCCTGCGGAAAATCGGGGCCAATGTCGTCGCCTGCTGCTTTGTCATTGACCTGCCCGACCTAGGCGGCGCCGACAAGCTGCGCGCGCTGGGTGTCCCCGTGCGCACGCTCATGGAATTCGCGGGCCATTGAAGCCCGGCGATCACCCGCGCAGTTTGGCCAGCGACACGCCGTGAGTTTCAAATACGAGTTTGCCGGATTGTTCATAACAGCGGGCGCGTGTGAACAGCTTGCCGAATCCAGATCGGGATGACGGGCGTTTGCCCGTGATGGTTGTTTCAAACGAAATGACATCGCCGGCAAAGACCGGTCGCGCCCATCGCAGATCGGTCAGCCCCGGGGAGGGGCGACCCGCGGAACTGTCTTCGCCGCGAGCGAGCGCCTCGGCGCGCATCCTGTCGCGCGTATCCACGAAGCAGCGCATATAGGCGCCGCCAGTGTGCCAGCCGGACGCGGCGAGCCCTCCGAAATGGCTTTTTGCCGCCGCCGCGTCGTCGACGTGAAAGGGCTGTGGATCATAAGCCGCGGCGAAACGCAGCATGTCCTCGCGCCGGAATACATGTGATCCGAGCGAAACGCGCGCGCCGACGACAACATCCTCGTAAATTGTCGCGAACCGCGTGCGGTTGATCGCTTCATCATCGAACGTCGGCGGTTCCGGCGCCGGAGGGCGCGACGGGGGCGCGGGCGTTTCATTGTCGGGAAATGGCGCCCTTGGATCGCGACGGCCGAACATGGTCCAGTTGCGTTGACGCATGACCGGCTCGCCGGTCTGATCGACGACGGTGAAGACGACCGACACGAGACCAAGGTCGGGACGCGAGCGGGACACGCGCGCGCCGACGATCTCGAGTTCGACCGACAGGACCATGCCGGGCCGAACCGGTCGCAGCCACGCCACCTCATCGACGCCGGGCGCGCCGGCGCTCGAGGAATTGGCGATAAATCCGTCGAACGCCATGCGCATGTTCATGGCGCAGATGTGCCAACCCGAGGCGAAAAGGCCGCCCGGGGTGCCGGGATCGAGGTGAAAGACCTGCGGATCGAATTGCGTGGCGTAAGCGATAATCTCTTCTGCTGTCACCCGGTAGGCGCCGTAGCGCAGCCGTGTCCCCGGCGGCAGATCCTCGAAACATATGGTCTTCATGCGTATCGGTTCCTCGATGGCGCGCTCGACTGCAGCCGCTGGAACACTATATTGCGCGCCTGCAAGGGCGGAGACGCCAGAGGGGGAACAAAAAGTGTTCGACGATTTCTTTGACTGGAATCATTACATGACGCCGCGGCTGGCGCCAAAGTTGTTCAAGCTTGCCTTGGTCTTCATCGGCGTTCAGGTGTTTCTGGGCGTCGTGATCGCCGCCGCCACGTTGCGCGACGCGCCGTTCGTGGCCCTGCTGATCCTGCTGGCGTCGATTCTCGGCGGGATCGTTGGCGTGGTCCTCGCGCGTCTGATGATCGAGGCGATATTGCTCGTCTTTCGCATGGAGGCGCATCTTGCGGCCATGCGCAAGCGCTGGGAGGCGTGAGAGTCCGTTGCAAGGCGTAACGACAGTTGAAAAGCGCGCATCCGCCCCATGGATCGATCGATATCCGCCATTGGACGCGGTGGCTGGAGAGGCGCGCCAACAACTTGCCGCGCTCGCGCCTGCGCGATTTGCCGCCGGGACGGTCCTGTTCACGCCGGGGGCTTCGCCCGCCGGGTTTGTCGTCGTGCTTGATGGCGATATTCGTGTCGTGCTTGATGGCGCGGGCGGGCGCAGCCTGATGCTCTATCGCGTCGGCGCGGGCGATACCTGCCTTGAGACGACGTTGTGTCTGGCGGGCAATCAACGCTACTCCGCGACGGGCGTGGTTGAGCGGGATCTGGTGGCGGTTGTCATTCCGCCGCGTCTCTTCGATAGCTTGATGAGCGAGTCCGCTGCGTTTCGCGCGTATGTTTTCAGCCGTTTCGGGCAACGGCACGCGGAGATGGCGCGGGTTCTTGAGTCGATCGCCTTCGCGCGCGTCGACACCCGCCTTGCCTCGGCGTTGATCGCCAATTGCGGGGCCGATGGCGTATCGCGCGCCACCCACCGGGCGCTTGCGGAGGAAACCGGCGCCGCGCGGGAGGTTGTTAGCCGGCAACTCGCGGCCTTCGCCCGCGACAGGCTCGTCTTGCTGGCGCGGGGCCGCGTGACGCTGCTCGATCGTCATCGGTTGCAAATGCTCGCGGACCTCTCCTGACGAGGGAATTCCGCTCGCTTTTGTGACTATGTCACCGACGCGGCGCGGGCGAAGATGTAGCGTTGTGGCGATGTCGGGCGGAGCGCCCGGCGCCCATTATGGAGAATTTCGATGTTCGCCACCAATGTAGGCACGATCGATCGCGTTCTGCGCGTCATCGTCGGCCTCGTTCTGCTGTCGCTGATTTTCGTGGGTCCGAAGACCTACTGGGGCCTGATCGGACTCGTACCGTTGCTGACCGGGCTGATGGCCTCGTGCCCGCTCTACAGCATCGTTGGTCTGTCGAGCTGCCCGGTCAAGCGTTGACGTCGGACAAATCGCGCGCCGCCTAACTTGCCGGCGGCGTCAGTTCGCGAACCTGAAGTGCAGGACGTCGCCGTCGCGCACAACGTAGTCCTTGCCCTCGAGGCGGAACTTGCCCTGTTCGCGGGCGCCCGCCTCGCCCTTGCAGACGACATAATCCTCGTAGGCGATGGTTTCGGCGCGAATGTAGCCCTTCTCGAAATCGGTGTGGATGACGCCGGCGGCCTGCGGGCCCTTGGTGCCCTGTTCGATCGTCCAGGCGCGCGCCTCCTTCGGTCCCACCGTGAAGTAGGTTACGAGATGCAGCAACTCGTAGCCGGCGCGAATGACGCGGTTGAGGCCGGGCTCCTCAAGGCCAACAGCCTCCAGAAAGTCCTTCTGTTCATCGGCGGGCAAAACGGCGATCTCGCTTTCGATGCGGGCCGAGACAACCACCGCGACGGCGCCTTCCAGCGCGGCGCGTTCAAACACCTTTTTCGAGAAATCGTTGCCGTTGTCGGCGGCGGCTTCCTCGACATTGCAGACGTAAAGCACGGGCTTGGACGACAGCAGGCCGAGGCCCGCGAAGAGCTTGCGCTCCTCGGGATCGACTTTCGCGAGACGCGCGGGCTTGCCCTCGCGCAGAAGTTCCAGACAGCGGTTGACGAGTTCGAGGGTTTCCTTCGATTCCTTATCGCCGCCGCGCGCTTTCTTTTCGAGGTTGATCACGCGCTTTTCGAGGCTGTCCAGATCCGACAGCATCAATTCGGTCTCGATCGTCTCGATGTCGTTGACGGGGTCGATGCGGCCCTCGACATGGGTGATGTCGCCATCCTCGAAGCAGCGCACAACATGGGCGATGGCGTCGACCTCGCGAATATTGGCCAGAAACTGGTTGCCGAGGCCCTCGCCTTTCGAAGCGCCGCGCACCAGGCCGGCGATATCGACGAAGGTCAGACGCGTCGGAATGATCTCCTTCGATCCCGCGATGGCCGAAAGCTGCTCAAGCCGGGGGTCCGGCACCGCGACATCGCCGACGTTTGGCTCGATGGTGCAGAAGGGATAATTGGCCGCCTGCGCCGCCGCGGTCTGCGTCAGGGCGTTGAACAGGGTCGACTTGCCAACATTGGGCAGGCCGACGATGCCGCATTTGAAACCCATGGGGTCGCCGTCTCGATCAAGGAGGGATTTGCTGGGCGCCTTGTGGGGCTGACGGGCCCAAAAGGCAAGTGCGGTGGGCGAGATCGGCCTCGGCCCCTTGCATTCCAGCCCGGCGCCAGCCAAAAGACGCGCCATGACAATCGCCACCTGCCCCTGCCGCCTGATGGCGGACGACAAAACCCCTTTCGCCGCCTGCTGCGGCCCCCATCTCGATGGCGCCTCGCCCGCGCCCACCGCCGAGGCCCAGATGCGCGCCCGCTACAGCGCCTATGCGCTGGGGCGGATCGACTACATCAGGGATTCGATGGCGCCGGAGACCCGCAAGGACTTCGACCGCAAATCCGTTACCCGCTGGTCCAGCCAGTCGCAGTGGCAGGGCCTCGAAATTCAGGCGACCGAGAAGGGGCAGCCTGGCGACGACGACGGCATTGTCGAATTCACCGCGCATTTCACCACCGATGGCAAGGCGCAGACGCACCATGAGCGCGCCCTGTTCCGTTTCGAGCCAGCCGAGAAGCAATGGGTGTTCGTCGACGCCCTCGATCGCGCCAAGACGCCGATCGTCAAGGGGCCGCAGCCCGGCCGCAACGATCCGTGCCCCTGCGGCTCGGGCA
>CAISJZ010000551.1 GCA_903885755.1 uncultured Hyphomicrobiales bacterium
AGGACATCGCCATGCAGGAATCGGTGGGGCCGATCGCCGATCGCGGCAACGAGCGGCTTGGCGCGAGCGACCTCGCCATCGTGCAATTCCGCCGCACGATGTTGCAGGCCGTGCGGGATTTCCAGGCGGGCCAGCAGCCGCCGGGGATTGGCGTCAAGGCGTCGGATTACAATTCCTATGGTTCATGGGAGCGTGTGGTCCCCAAGACCACGGACTGGCGGACGTTCGCGCCCCACGCTGCCAAGCAGGCGGCGGAGTAGGGCTGCCTGCGCACCCTTCCAGGGCAATTTGCAAAACCATGCCTCGCGCGTATAGGTTTCCGGTATCAAGGCGCGATGGTATTTCAAGTCCTTGACCGAACAAGGAACTATGACGCCCACGTGGTGGAGGGGTTGGACTGGACCCCCCGACGTGCAATTGGCGGCGATATAACATTCAACTCGCGGAGCGAAACGATGAGCGAAGCCTATTACAGAGAGAACGAGTGGTGGGTGTGCCCATACAACGACGCCCCCGATGTGAAGGCCGAGCGCAAGCTGCCGCCGAAGGTTGAAATCCACGACGCGACGCTGCGCGACGGCGAGCAGACGCCCGGCGTCGTGATGAGCGTGCGCGACAAGATCGAGATCGCCGAGAAGCTCTCCGAGGTTGGCGTCGAGCGTATCGAGGCGGGAATGCCCGCCGTGTCGGACGACGATTTCCAGGCTATCAAGCAGATCGCGAAGCTCGGTCTCAAATCGAAGATCTACAGTTTCGCGCGCGCCACGCGCGGCGATATCGACAAGGCGCTGGAATGCGGTTGCCACGGCGTCATCATCGAGGTGCCGATCGGCTATCCCAAACTCAAGTACCAGTTCAAATGGACGTGGGAAGACGTGCTGAAGAAGAGCGCCGACGTCGTGCGCTACGCCAAGGAGCGCGGCCTGCACGCCGTCTATTTTCCCTACGACACGACACGCGCGCGCGAGGAGGACTTGACCAACGTCCTGACCCGCCTGATGCAGGAGGCGCCGCCGGATTCGGTCGGTCTCGTCGATACGATGGGCTGCGCCCTGCCCGGCGCCATCAAGCACATGGTGCGCTGGATGAACAAGCTCACCAACCTGCCGATCGAGGTGCACACGCACAACGATTTCGGCATGGCGGTCGCCACGGAACTGGCCGGCGTCGAAGCCGGCGCGACCTGCGTACATAGCTGCGCCAACGGCCTTGGCGAGCGCACCGGCAACGCGGCTCTCGAAGAGCTGATTGTCGCGCTGCATGTGCTCTATGGCTACGACAAGCAGTACAATCTGGCCAAGCTGCCGGAGCTCGGCGAAATCGTCAGCCGCGTTTCGGGCCTGCCGATCGCCGCCAACAAGCCCATCCTAGGCTCGCGCAATTTTACGCGCGAAAGTGGAATTGGCGTGGACCTCGTCGTGCGCGAACCACTCGCCATGTTCGGCACCCATCCCGCGCTCACTGGCCGCGCCGGCGAGGTCGTGCTCGGCAAGAAGAGCGGCAAGGCCTCCATCACTTACACGCTCGAGAAACTCGGCATTCCCGAGCCGGAAGACGCGGCTATCGGCGAGATGCTGAAGCAGGTCAAGGATCTCGGAATCAAGAAGCGCGGCCTTGTCAGCGATGACGAGTTCCGCCGCATCGCGACGAACGTGGTGGGAAGCAAGGCGGCCGCGGCAGAATAGAACGTTTCCCGGAGGCGACTTCGCCGAATTGTGACGGGGCGCGGGGGTGGCAATCTCCCGCGCCCTTTCCTATCTGTGGGCGACAACGAGGTTTCCGTCATGCCCGCCAAACAGCTCGCCCGCGTCATTGACACGCCTCAGCCCCATTGGGTCGGCGACGGCTTTCTCGTGCGACCGCTATTCGCCGACCTCGCCTTCACCAACGCGGTCAGCCCCTTCCTGATGCTGGATTACGCCGCGCCGGTGGAATTCAAGCCCAGCGCCAAGCCGCCCGGCGTCGGGCCGCATCCGCACGCCGGCTTCGAGACCGTGACCATCGTTTACAACGGCGAGGTCGAGCATCGCGATTCGGCTGGAAATACTGGCGTCATCGGCCCCGGCGACGTGCAATGGATGACCGCCGCCAAGGGCATTGTCCACGAGGAGTTCCACTCCCGCGACGCCTCCAAGCGCGGCGGCGTCGTATCGATGGCGCAGCTCTGGGTCAATTTGCCAAAAGCCAACAAATCCGCCGCCCCCGGCTATCAGGACATTCACGACGCCGATATTCCGCGCGTGGAGCTCGCCAAAGGCGCGGGCGTCGCGCGGGTGATCGCGGGCTCGCTCGACGGGGCGAAGGGCCCGGCGCGCACGTTCACGCCGATGAACGTCTGGGACGTCAGGCTGAAAAAGGGCGCCAAAATCGAACTCCCGCTCGGCGAGGGCGAAAATCTCGTTCTGCCGGTGTTTCATGGCGCGGTGACCATCGGCGGTCGCGCGGTCGGCGCCGGCAAGGTCGCGCTGTTCGAACGGGCGGGCGACAGCGTGACGATCGAGGCGGAGGAGGAATCAATGATCCTGCTGCTGTCGGGCAAGCCGCTGGATGAACCAATCGAGGCGTATGGCCCCTTCGTCATGAACTCCAAAGCCGACATCCAGCGGGCGATGGACGATTATCGTCGCGGCGAGATGGGATTTTTGTAGGCCCGACCGTCAGCCGAGCCCGAGAAAAACGGAAAGCGCGCGCGAGACCCGCGCCATCGTCTGGTTATCCACGCGACCGATTCGCCGTCCGAGCTTTTGGCGGGACAGCGTCATCGTCTTGTCCACCATGACATGCGATGGCTTTTCGAGACCTGTGTCCGCGTTGGCTTCGAGGGCAATGCGCAGCAATGGCGCCGCTATCAACTGGCTCGTCAACAGCAGCACCGTCACCGAGGGAATGGCCGCGAAGCCATCATCCTGAACTATCAGCGCCGGACGCGGCTTTCCGTATTCGCCGGCCACGGCAACTGTCACAAGGTCGCCGCGCGTCATGGGCGTTCAAGGTCCGACAGCAATGCGTCGGCGTGCGCGTCCAGTTCCGCCGTCAGCGTGGCTTCATCGCTACCTGGCGTGGCGGCGGCTTCGGCGATCAAGCGCGACTGGCGCCGAGCCTCGCGCGCGAAGGCGTCATCCTCCCGCGCCCGAACATAGGTGCGCATGAAATCGCGCAAAACCTGCGCCGCGGGGCGGTCCTCGGCCTCGGCCGCCGCGGTGAAAGCCGTCTTCAGCGCCGGATCGACGCGAAAATTGAATGTCTCGTCCTTGGGCTGGCGTGTCGCTGGCATGGCTTGCCTCTGTACTTTTATGAATATACAATGTAATTACATATTTGCAAGCCGTCATTTTTCCTCGCCCTTCGCTTGCGCCCGCCAATTCGTTATCAGGGGCGCTAGCGCGGGGTCGTCATGGAACAGGTCGATTGCATCGTCGTGGGCGCCGGGGTCGTCGGGCTCGCGATCGCCCGCGCGCTGGCTCTGGCCGGGCGCGAGGTTCTGATCCTCGAACAGGCGGAAGCTGTTGGCACGGAGACGTCCGCGCGCAACAGCGAGGTCATCCACGCCGGGATTTATTATCCGCGCGATAGCCTGATGGCGCGTTTCTGCGTCGAGGGGCGCACGGCGCTTTACCACTATGCCCGCGAGCGCGGCGTGGCGCACAGGACTTGCGGCAAGCTGATCGTCGCGACGGACGCCAGCGAAATCGACCTGCTGGCGGGCATTCAGGCCCGAGCGGCAGCGAATGGCGTCGGGGACCTGCGCCTTCTCTCCGCCAGCGAGGCCCGCGCGCTGGAGCCGGCGCTCCAATGCGCTGGCGCGCTTCTGTCGCCCTCCACCGGCATTGTCGATAGCCACGGCTACATGCTGGCCTTGCTCGGCGATGCCGAGAACGACGGGGCGACGCTGGCCTGTCACGCGCCGGTTCTCTCCGCCCGCGCCATCGCCGACGGATTCGAGGTCGAGGTCGGCGGCGACGATCCCATGCGGCTTGGCTGTAAATTGCTCATCAATTCAGCCGGGCTTCACGCGCCGGCGCTGGCGCGCGCCATCGAGGGCTTGCCTCGCGAAAAAATCCCGCGGGAATATTTCGCCCGTGGCAATTACTTCACCCTCGCCGGGCGATCGCCATTCTCGCGGCTGATCTATCCCGTGCCCGTGCCAGGCGGTCTTGGCACGCATCTGACGCTTGACCTGGGCGGACAGGCGAAATTCGGACCCGACGTCGAATGGATCGAAAAGATTGACTACACCGTCGATCCGCGCCGGGGCGAAGGGTTTTACGCCGCCATCCGCCGCTACTGGCCAGACCTGCCGGACGGAGCGCTGCAACCGGGATACAGCGGAATCCGCCCCAAAATCGTTCCGCCCGGCGCGCCCGGACAGGATTTCGTCATCCAGGGGCCGCGCGATCACGGGCTCCCGGGGCTTGTCAACCTTTTCGGCATAGAATCTCCGGGGCTGACCTCCTCGCTGGCGCTGGCCGAACACGTCGTCACGCTGACAAGAGCGTGACTTCGCCCGCGCGCGGCTTCCCTTGCGCGCCATACCCGCTATGACTGTCGCTCGAATTTCCCCAGAGGTCGCCGCTTGGATCCCATCGTCGCCATTTCCGGCCTGAACAAGACCTACGACAGCGGCTTTCGCGCGCTGAAGTCGATCAATCTCGAAATCCGCCGCGGCGAGATTTTCGCGCTGCTTGGCCCCAACGGCGCGGGCAAGACGACGCTGATCGGCGTTGTCTGCGGCCTCGTGCGGCCAACCAGCGGAACGGTGATCGCCGACGGACACGATATCGCCCGCGACTATCGCGCCGCGCGGGCGACCATCGGCCTCGTGCCGCAGGAACTTGCCACGGATATGTTCGAAAAAGTATTCGACACCGTCAGTTTCAGCCGGGGCCTGTTCGGCAAGGCGCCCGACCCCGCCCATATTGAACGGGTGCTGCGCGATCTGTCGCTGTGGGAAAAGAAGGAAAGCAAGATCGCGGCGCTGTCGGGCGGCATGAAGCGCCGGGTGCTGATCGCCAAGGCGTTGGCGCACGAGCCGCGAATCCTGTTTCTCGACGAGCCCACCGCGGGCGTCGATGTCGAGCTCCGGCGCGATATGTGGGGCATGGTGCGCCGCCTGCGCGAGCAGGGAGTCACAATCATCCTGACCACCCACTATATCGAGGAAGCCGAGGAGATGGCCGACCGGATCGGCGTCATCGACAAGGGCGAGATCATTCTCGTCGAGGAAAAGCGCGAATTGATGCGCAAACTCGGCAAGACACTGGTCACGATTGGCCTCAAGCAGCCGCTTGCCGCCTTGCCGCCGGATATTTTTGACCGGCCCCTGACCCTGTCGGACGACGGCCTTACCATCACGTTCACACAGGCTGGCGAAGACGACGCGGAGGACAGCGGGGTCGCCGACCTCCTGAAGCGCCTCGCCTCCATGGGCATCGACTTCAGGACGATCAACATGAGCCGGTCCTCGCTCGAAGATATCTTCGTTGATCTGGTGGAAAAGAACGCATGAACGTTCACGCCATACGCGCTATCTATATGTTCGAAATCGACCGGACGCTGCGGACGCTGTTCCAGAGCATCGCCTCGCCGGTACTCTCGACATCGCTCTATTTCATCGTCTTCGGCTCGGCGATCGGCGGCCGCATGTCGACCATCGACGGGGTCGCCTACGGCGCGTTCATCGTGCCAGGCCTCATCATGCTGACTTTGCTGACCGAAAGCGTCTCCAACGCTTCCTTCGGCATCTATTTGCCGCGCTTTACCGGCACGATTTACGAATTGCTGTCCGCGCCGGTGTCGGTGTTCGAGGTCCTGACCGGCTATGTCGGGGCAGCCGCCACCAAATCAGTCGTGCTCGGCCTCATCATTCTGGCGACGGCGCGAATCTTCGTGCCATTCGAGATCGTTCATCCCTTCTGGATGCTTGCGTTCCTGATTCTGACCTCGGTGACGTTCTGCCTGTTCGGATTCATTCTCGGGGTCTGGGCGGATGGATTCGAGAAGCTCCAGATCGTGCCACTGATGATCATCTCGCCGCTGACATTTCTCGGTGGCACGTTCTACTCCATCGACATGCTGCCGCCGCCGTGGCGAACCGTGGCCCTGCTCAATCCCATCGTCTATCTCGTCAACGGATTCCGCTGGGCCTTCTATGATATCGCCGATGTCGCGGTCGGCGTCAGCCTTGGCATGACGGTGGCGTTCCTCGCGGTCTGCGTCGGAGTCATCGCCTGGATCTTCAAGACCGGATATCGCCTGCGAACGTGATCGCGCGACCGCCTTGATCCCGATCACGGTCAATTCCGACGCAAGCGCGGTATGTGTTACTGATTAATCGCTAAATCGAGCCGACGGCGCGGGTCCGCGCGTACTATTTCGAGGCAAGCATGACCCAAGGCAACGACCAGACCGAAGCCGCGGTCCCCGATCCCATTCAAGCGCCGGATGAAGGCGCGAACGGCGCGCGTCTCATTGCGAGGTCCGCGGGCGCGCTTGACGGCGCGAGCAAGAAGGACAAGGGCGAGGCCCATAAGAACGCCGCGCAAATGCGGCGCGACCCCGAAGCCATTCGTCGCGCCTTCGAGACCGGCGAATATCCCTATCACACGCGCATGACCAACAAGAGCTACATGGAGCACATGGAGCAATTGCAGGTTGAGTTACTGAAGGCCCAGAACTGGATAAAGCAGGCCGGCGAAAAGGTCGTCGTTTTGTTCGAAGGCCGCGACGCGGCCGGCAAGGGCGGTACGATCAAGCGCTTCATGGAGCACCTCAATCCGCGCGGCGCGCGCATTGTCGCGCTGGAAAAGCCGTCAGAGCGTGAACGCACGCAATGGTATTTCCAGCGTTACATCGAGCACCTGCCCTCGGCGGGCGAGATCGTGATGTTCGATCGCTCTTGGTACAACCGGGCCGGCGTCGAACGCGTGATGGGATTCTGCACCGCCGGCGAATATCTCGAATTCATGCGGCAATGTCCCCAGGTCGAGGTGATGCTCGCGCGCTCCGGAATCAGCCTCTACAAATACTGGTTCTCTGTGACGCGCGACGAACAGTTCCGTCGCTTCAAGGCGCGCGAGACCGATCCGCTGAAACAATGGAAACTGTCGCCGATAGATCGCGCGTCGCTCGACAAGTGGGACGATTACACCGAGGCCAAGGAGGCGATGTTCTTCTATACGGACACCGCCGACTGTCCGTGGATCATCATCAAGTCCGACGACAAGAAGCGCGCGCGCATCAATTGCATGAAGCATTTTCTCTCGACGCTTGACTACCCCAACAAGGACGAGCATGTCGTCGGCGCGCCCGATCCGTTGATCGTCGGCTCGACCGCCCATGTCATCGCGCGGTCCGAGCACATCCTGGGCAAGTAGATGCATCCCGCGATGAAGCGCGGCAAGCACGCGTGAGCCGAATATTGATGGGCTGAACCCCGGCTGGTCGGCGACGCCCCGCTCGTCGCTCGACTTCATCGCCGCGCCCGCCTAAATAGGGGCTCTCCTCCCAGAGCCCCCCGACACATGCGGATCATTCCCGGCACGCTCGCCATGACTTTCCTGCTCGCCGCCATGACGAGCCTGGGACCGCTATCGACCGATATCTACGTCGCATCGCTGCCGCACATTGGTCTGGCGCTGGGCGCCTCGACCGCCGCGGTGCAACTGACTTTGACGTGCTATCTCCTCGGCTTCGCTTCCGCGCAGATCATCTATGGTCCGCTGTCGGACAAATTTGGCCGACGCCCGCTGCTGCTGGCCGGCTATGCCCTCTACATCTCGGCATCGCTGACGTGTCTTCTCGCCAATTCGATTGAAGTCCTGATCGTCGGACGGCTCGTGCAGGCGTTTGGCGCGGCGGGACCGATAATCCTGTCCCGCGCGATCGTGCGCGATCTCTACGAGGGGCGTCTCGCCGCGCGCCAGTATGGATTGATGAGCACCATCATGGGCGTGACGCCCATCGTGGCGCCCATCGCTGGCGGGTTCCTGCAGGCCTGGTTTGGCTGGCGATCAAGCTTCGCCGTCATGGCGAGCTTCGGCATAGGCCTCGGCTGCATCGCGTTGCTGCTGCTACCAGAGACGAACACAAGCAAGCAAGACGGCCCACTGTCGTTCCGGAGCGTGCTGGAAAGCTACGGAATCGTACTGGAAAACAAGGCCTATCGCGCCTATCTCGGCATTCAGGCCTGTAGTTTCAATGGCCTGTTCGGCTTCATTTCGTCGTCGTCGCACGTCATGCAACGGGTTTATGGCCTGAGCGCGCCGCAGTTCGGCTTTACCTTCACCGCCTGTTCCATGAGTTTCGTCGTTGGGACGTTTGTCGGCTCGCGCATGGTCGCGCGGCGCGGCATCGACGGCATGATCGGGCTGGGCGTCGCCTGCGAACTCGCGGGCGGAATCGCCCAGGTCGTCGCGCTCTACGTCGCGCCACAAAGCTTCCTGTCGATCACTATCCCCTACATGATGTTCTTTCTCGGCGTCGGGTTTCTTCTGCCGCAGACGCAGGCCGCCTCGCTGACGCCATTTCCCGAACGCGCGGGCGCGGCATCCTCGCTCATGGGATTCATCCAGATGACTTCGGGCGCGATCGTCGGCACCATCGTTGGCGCAACGCTCGGCGCCACCGCCTGGCCCCTCGCGATCGTGACAAGCCTGTCGGGGGCGCTGGCCTTCCTGATCTTTCACATGAGCGCGAAGGCGCGGCTCGACTACGCCCCGGTCACGCGATCGTTTCCACGGCCCTGATGAGGCGCTCGATGTCTTCCTCGCGAGACAGACGATGGTCGCCGTCGCGAATCATCGTCACCGAAACAGGATCGTGGGCGAGACGCTGAACCAGTTCCATGGCATGACGCCACGGCACGTCGGGATCTTCCATGCCCTGCAGGATGTGCACAGGACAATGAGCCCGAATCATGCCGCCCAACAGCAGATGGTCGCGGCCTTCCTCAATAAGCGCGCGCGTGATCGCATAGGGCTCGGGGGAATAGTCCGAGGGGCGCAGCCAGCGGCCCTGATCCAGAATTTCCTGTTGCACCTCGGGACTCATGCGCTCCCACATCAGCGCTTGCGTGAAATCGACCGCGGGCGCGATCAGCACAAGGCCGGCGAGGCGCTGGGCCTCGCCAGCGCGCGCAAGCTCCCGCGCCGCGAGCAGCGCGATCCAGCCGCCCATGGAGGACCCGACAAGGATTTGCGGGCCTTCCGTGTGAGAGCGGATGACGGCCAGGCTTTCCTCGAGCCATTGGCCGATGGTTCCATCGTCGAATTTTCGCGAGGATTCGCCATGGCCGGAATAATCGAACCGCATAAAGGCGCGACCCGCCGCCCGCGCCCATCGGTCGAGCCTTGACGCCTTGGTCGCGAGCATGTCGGACTTGAAGCCGCCGAACCAGACCACGCCCGGCGCCTTGCCGGGACGACCGCGCCAGGCAATGCGGCGTTCGCCAACATCGAGGAAAGCGGGCGGCGCGATTTGCGAGGGCTTCTCGGTCACTCTATATCCCGACGCCTAAGTCTTGTTGAGGGACAGCAGGCATATGCCGCCCGTTTCCATCCCGCAACCTCGCCGCCGAGCCCGCAAACCTTGACGCCCGATCCCAACCAGCGCCCGCTTCCCAGTATTCCGCGATCGCTGGCGGGCCGCGTCATCTTGCAGATCATTCCGCAGCTCGACGCGGGCGGCGCCGAACGCACGACGATCGATGTCGCGGCGGCGCTGGCGGAGGCGGGCGTGCGTCCGTTGGTGGCCAGCATGGGCGGCCGGCTTGTGCCGGAATTGCAGGCCAAGGGCGGAGTCTGGATACCCTTCCCGACAAGGACCAAAAACCCAATCGCCATGGCGATCAATGTGTTCAGGCTGTCGAAACTGATCCGCGACGAGGGAGTCGACATCGTCCACGCGCGATCGCGCGCGCCGGCCTGGGTGGCTCTGGGCGCGGCGCGGCGGACGGGACGCCCCTTCGTGACCACCTATCACGGAACCTACAACGGACAGTCCGCGATCAAGATCCACTACAACTCGGTCATGGCGCGCGGCGACGCGGTCATCGCCAATTCCGAATTCACGGCCTCCCGGATTGTCGTGCTGCATCCCTTCGCGCAGGACCGCGTGCGCGTCATCCAGCGCGGCACGGATCTGCGCCGGTTTTCCGCCGCCACTGTCACGCCTGAGCGGGTGAGACGCCTGCGCGAGGAATGGGGCGTCGAACCCGACGAACGGATCGTGTTGTTGCCCGGCCGCCTGACCGGCTGGAAAGGGCAGCGCGTGTTGATCGAGGCGGCCCGGCTGCTGTTCGCCAAGGGCGTTCATGACGTCAGGTTCATCATGGTCGGCGACGATCAGGGACGCACGGGCTATGTGGACGATCTGAGAAGCCGGATCGCCGCCGCCGGGCTCGACGGCATTGTCAGGATCGCCGGACACTGCGCGGACATGCCGGCTGGATGCCTCGCCGCATCGGTCGTGACCGTGCCGTCCACCGAACCGGAGGCCTTCGGCCGGGTTGCCGTCGAAGCTCAGGCGATCGGGACGCCGGTGGTCGTCTCGGACCTTGGCGCGGTTGGCGAGACCGTGCTGGCGCCGCCTCAGGTCGAGGCCGCCGACCGCACCGGCTGGCGAATTCCCGCCGACGACCCCGGGGCGCTGGCCGACGGCATCGAATGGGCGCTGTCGCTCGGGGCCAGCGCGAAGGACGCCCTCGCCCGCCGGGCGCGGGCGCATGTCGAGGCGCATTTTTCCCTTGAACGGATGACCGGCGAGACGCTGGATGTCTACGCCGCGCTGATTGAACGACGCGATACCCTGTAAAAATTGGTCATTTCCGGCAAGTTGGTTGACTCCTGGGACCGAAGGACGGATTCTACCGGTGGGTCCAATCCTCGTGGCGCGAGTCGCGGGGCCGAGAGGTGTTGAACAGCCGGGAAGGCTGGACGGCAGGGTCCGAGACACAATCGCAGGAGATCAGCCATTCGCCGTCCAATGAAAGCGCCGCCGACCCCGACCAAGACGGGCCCCCGGATAAATCAGGAAATTCGCGCCGCGCAAGTCATGCTCATCGACAGCGAAGGGCAGAAAAAGGGCGTCACGGAATTATCGGACGCCTTGCAACTCGCCGAGGAATCGGGCCTCGATCTCGTCGAGATCGTGCCGAACGCCGAACCGCCGGTCTGCAAAATCCTTGATTACGGCAAGTTTCGCTTTCTTGAACAGAAGAAGGCCGCCGAGGCGCGCAAGCGCCAGAAGGTCGTCGAAATCAAGGAAATCAAGATGCGGCCAGGCATCGATGACCACGATTACGAGACCAAGATGAAGGCCGTTCGGCGCTTCTTCGAGGAGGGCGACAAGGTCAAGCTGACGCTGCGCTTCCGCGGTCGCGAACTGGCGCATCAGGATCTTGGCTATGCCGTGCTGAACCGCGTTCGCACCGAGACGGCGCCCTACGCGAAGGTCGAGGCGGAGCCCTCAATGGAAGGCCGCCAGATGATCATGGTGCTCGCGCCGAAATAGCCAAGAGATAGAGGGAGCCAGCCGTGCTGATCGTATTTTACGTGTTGCTCGTCTGGCTCAAGGTCATCATTGGCACGAGCATCGTCTTTCTCTGGCTCTGGGTCGCGCGGGATCGCGGCGCGACCGGCGCATCGATGACGGCTCATACGTCCGCGGCGCTGATCGTCTGGGCCGCCCCGTGGGGCATCTTCTTCTGGACCCGCGCGCAGCTTTATCACGGACGTTGCGGCCTGCGGACGGGGATTCATGATTGCAGCCTGGCCGGCTACCTCTGGGATGATCTGCGCTGGTTCAGGCTGGGTTTTCTGCTCGACGTGCTGCTGCTGATTGGCGTTTTCCTGATCATCTTCCGCGCGCGTCTGTCGGGCGGCAGCAACACTGGCGCGCTCGGCGTCCGGTAGAGCGCGAGAACCGGACTTCTTCAGCCGAAGAACTTGCGCGTCGCCGCGATCAATTCAGCGGGCGCGTAATAAGCTATGTCGTGGAACGAGTCAGCCGTCGCCCATTGGTATTGGGGGAAGTCTTTCTGAACACGCGCGACAAGGTCCGGAGTCCAGCGGTCGGATTTCAATCCCCGCACGATCAGCACTGGCGCGCGGATTTTCGCCAGCGACTCCCAGACATCAAGTTCGAGCTTGCCAGCCGCGCCGCCGACGGGCGTGGCGTTCTGGAAATCCGGGTCGCGCTTCAACTGATAGCCGGCGTCGATCTTTGTCAGCGCCTGTTCCGCGCGCCCGCGATCCAGCCCGATGCGCGGCACCTGCTTGAGTTTGGCGAAACGCTCCATCGCGGCCTCGACGCTCGGAAACACGAGGGGAGGATTGCCGACCGTTGGTCCCTTGCCGCCTTCCTCGTCGCGCGCAAAACCGCTGTCGACGACGATCAGCTTTTCAATATCCTCGGGATAGGCTGCGGCGTAGGATGTCGCGATGCGCCCTGACGCGGAGTGACCCATGACAATGGGCTTTTTCCAGCCCAGCGCGGCGAGGAGCGCGCGCATGTCGTTCATCTTGGCGTCGATCGAATAGTTCTTCGAGGCGCTCCAGGTCGACTCGCCGAAGCCGCGATGATCGAAGGCGATGACCTGGCGATCCACGGCGAGTTGCTCGCACACGCCAATCCAGTCGTAGGAATCAAAGTAATTGGCGCCGTGCATGACAATCACGGGCGTTTTGCCGGGCGCGCCAAACAGGCGATAAAACAGAGAAACATCGCCCGAAGCGACACGCCCCGTTCTGGAGGCGCTATCCGCGGCCCGCGCGGCGGCGGGCAGCAGCGAGACGGAGAGGCCGGCGGCGGCCGACCGGACCAGGGCGCGGCGGTGGATCATGGCGCTTCTCCTTGGTGAATTTTGAAACGTCTCGCGAGGGTCAGTGCGGCCCCCACGCCCTCCGCGTGGCCGGGCGCGCCTCGATCGCGTCATGCCAGCGGCGCAGATTGGGATAATCGGCGAGGCCGATATCATTGACCCCATGCAGATGCGTGTCCGGATACATTGAGATATCCGCGACGGAAAAATCCCCGGCGAAATATTCATGTGACGCCAGATGGCGGTCGAGCGTGCCGAGCATGTCCCGGAGGACCTCCGTATAGTGCTTGATGGCGGAAGGCACCTTCTCCGGATTGCGCTGATAAAAAAATCCGAATTGCTGGGCGAGCGTGGTGAACGAGGCCGACCCGTAGAACAGCCATTGGTCGACGTTCAGGCGCTTGACGGGATCGGTGGGGTAAAGGCCCTTGCGGCTCTTCTCGCCAAGATACTTGAGGATAGCGCCCGTCTCGAACAGCGAAATCGACGCGCCGCCCGGCCCCTCGGGATCAACAAGGGCGGGGATTTTGTGTCCGGGGCTGATCCTGAGATAATCGGGCGCGAATTGCTGGCGTTCGCGAATGTTGACCAGCTTGATCTGGTAGGCGAGGCCTGATTCCTCGACCGCCTGCCGCGCCTTGTAACCATTGTCAGTGGTGAAGAAATAGAGATCGATCATCACGTCCTCCCGGCGGCTTTGCGCCAGACTTTCATGGCCGGGAAGGTCGCGCAAGCGCGGCCCACCTCCTGAAATAGGACAAACCCCCGCATGGTCTTCCCCGGCCGCGCGGGCTATTGTCCCGCCGCGTCCGGAGGCGTCGATGACTTATGCCCGTCCGGGCGGCGATGACGCCGCCCCCAACGAGACCCATTTCGGCTTTTCGAGCGTTCCGCTCGAGGAAAAGCAGGCGCGCGTCGACGACGTGTTCCACAAGGTCGCCTCGCGCTACGACGTGATGAACGACTTTATGTCCGCCGGGCTGCACCGGGTCTGGAAGGACGTGCTTGTCGCGATGGTCCACCCGACCCCGGGGCGGCCGTTCAACCACCTCGATGTCGCCGGCGGCACTGGAGACGTCGCCTTCCGCGTGGCGCGCGCCGGGGGGCCAGCGACCCACGTCACCGTGCTCGACATCAATGGCGACATGCTGGCGGTCGGGCGCGAGCGGGCGGAAAAACTCGGTATCCAAGGCCTTGATTTCGTCGAGGCCAACGCGGAGGCTCTACCCTTTCCGGACAAGACCTTCGACGCCTACACGATCGCCTTCGGCATCCGAAATGTGCCGCGCATTGAACTGGCGCTGAAGGAAGCCTACCGGGTGCTCAAACGGGGCGGGCGTTTCCTGTGCCTTGAATTCTCGCCTGTTGATACGCCGGTCCTCGACAGGCTCTACGAGGCCTATTCCTTCACCGCCATTCCCGCCATGGGCAAGGCGATCACCGGCGACGGCGCGCCCTATCGTTATCTCGTGGAATCCATCCGCAAGTTTCCCGAGGCGGAAACATTCCGCGACATGATCGCCGACGCCGGGTTCAAGCGTGCTTCCTTCACGCGCCTCACCGGCGGCATCGTCGCCATCCACTCGGGCTGGGAGCTTTAAGTGATCGGCTCGATGTTCCATTTGCTGCGACTGTCGCGCGCCAGCTTCGTGCTCGCGCGCGAGGGGGTTTTCAAAAGCGTCGATCCTGGTCTCGCGCCGCCCGCCGCGCGGCCCTTGCTGGCGGTCGCCCGGCTGATGGCGCGCCATGACGCGCGCGACGGGTCCACCCGCCTCGTCGCCGCCTTCGCGCGGCTCGGGCCCTCCTACGTCAAGCTCGGCCAGTTTCTCGCGACGCGCCCGGACGTCGTGGGCGCCAAGGCCTCGCGCGTTCTGGAGCAATTGCAGGACCGCATGCCGCCATTCCCGCGCGACGTGGCGGTTCACATCGTCGAGACGGCGTTCGGCCAGAAGCTGGGCGAGGTCTTCACCGAATTCGGCGAGCCCGTTGCCGCGGCGTCCATCGCGCAGGTGCATCGCGCGAAGACGCGCGATGGCGATGAGATCCGGAATGTCGCCGTCAAGGTTCTACGACCCGGCGTCGAGCGGCGCTTTTCGCGCGACCTGTCCGATATGTATTTCGCCGCGCGTTTCGCCGAGAAACATTTCGCCGAGGCGCGGCGACTGCGCATGATCGAGGTGGTTGATACGCTGGCGCGCACCGTGCGGATGGAAATGGACTTCCGGCTCGAAGCGGCGGCTGCCTCCGAATTCGCCGAAAATTGCGCGGGGGACAAGGAATTCCGCGTTCCGTCCATTGACTGGAACCGTACGTCCAAGGACGTGCTGACACTCGAATGGATCGACGGCATTCCGCTTTCCGACAGCCCCGCTCTGGCCAATGCGAATGTCGATCTGCCGCGCATGGGTCGCATCGTCATTCAGTCCTTCCTACGCCACGCCATGCGTGACGGTCTGTTTCACGCCGACATGCATCAGGGCAACCTGTTCGTCGATCGCGAAGGACGCCTTGCCGCCGTCGATTTCGGCATCATGGGCCGGCTCGGCCTGAAGGAGCGACGCTTTCTCGCCGAGATTCTTTACGGATTCATCACGCGTGATTATCGTCGCGTGGCGGAGGTGCATTTCGAGGCCGGCTATGTGCCCGCCATTCATCGGGTCGAGGACTTCGCACAGGCGATCCGCGCTATCGGAGAGCCAATCCACTCGCGCACCGCCGACCAGATTTCGATGGCGAAGCTGCTGACGCTCCTGTTCGAGATCACCGCCCTGTTCGACATGCGCACGCGCACCGAACTCGTACTGCTACAAAAGACCATGATGGTGGTCGAGGGCGTGGCGCGCGGCTTTGATCCCAAGTTCGACATCTGGGCGACCTCGGAACCCGTGGTGAGCGGGTGGATCGCCGAAAATCTCGGGCCGCTTGGCAAGCTCGCGGACGCGGGACGCGGCCTTGGCCTGCTTGGCCGCGCCGCGGGCGGACTTCCGGAATTCCTCGGCCGCGTCGAAAGAATTTCGCGCAAGCTGGAACATGCGTCAGAGCATGGTTTTGAACTCTCGCCCGCCTCGGTCGAGGCCATCGGCCGGGCGGAGGCGCGCCGCGCGCGCTGGGGCAACGCGGCGCTATGGGTCATCGCCATCGTGCTGGCGGCAATGTACTGGGCGCGATAGGCCGCGCCGGGATCAGGCCGCGCGCTCGGGCCGCGCCAGCGAAGCCACGGGATTGGCGCCCCGCAAGGCCTTGCCGACAGCCAAAAGCGCCGCGAACGCAATCGCGTTGATGGCGAACACGCGCGCAACAGCCGCCGGTTCGTAAGCATCCATCGCCGATCCCGAGAGCACCGTGATCGCGAACAGGACGCCTTCGTATGTGGCGAAGGCCGCGGCGAATGCCAGAACGGCTGGCGCCGGCCGGCTCTTCGCGCGCATCGCGGCTTCAACCGACAGGATTGCAACGAGGCCGAGAGCCCCGCCCCAAGCAAGAGTTTCCGTGTCGAGAGGATAGGACAGAAAAATATAACCCACGACCTGATTGGCCAGCCAGACCGAGACCGCGAGCGCCAGGGCCCGCGACCTTTCCATCCTGAGCGCGCCGAAAGCCGCGATGGCCGCGAGCGGGGCGGCACAAGCGAAGCCGAATGAGAAGGCGACGCTCGCGAGCGTTAGCACGGCGATCAAAATCGCGCTCCGCGATTCGATTTTCGCAAACAATTTTAGCATGAGACAATCCCTGTTTCCTGGCGTGCGTGGGCAAGCATGTATCGAGATTACGCGATTGATGGGAAAGGGCCAACTCGGGAAGCGCGACCCTGGCGGTCATGTCGCGCGCGATCGGCCCGGTTCGCCGACTCCATCACCAATCAATCCTGACGCCCGCGTAGATGGAGCGGCCGGCAACGCCGTAATTGAGGACCTCTTCATAGCTCGCATCGGTCAGATTTTCCAGACGCGCGAAAAGGTTGACGTTCGAATTGACACGATAGTTCGCATAGGCGTCGATCTTGTAGTAAGCGGGCAAACGAACAGGCGCGGGGAAAGCGTAATCGAGGACGCCAGCCACGACCGACATCCTGCCTTCAAGCCGCAAGTCGGGGATGCCCGTATAGATGAGCGATCCCACCGCCTTGTGTCGCGGCTGCTGGAGCAGGCCCTGCGACGTCACATTGTTGATGGCGTCCATATAGGTATAGCTCGCCGTCGTCCGCCACTCGCCCGGCACGGGATCAGCCTTGGCGGAGACCTCGATTCCCTGTGTCGTCGCCCGGCCAACGTTGTAATAGCAGCCGAAGATATCTTGTGGCGGACAGCCAGCGGGGCCGTTGTTGAAGCCGATCAGATTGCGAAAGCGATTATTAAAGACGCTCGCCGACAGTTGGACCCGATCACCGAACAGGGCTTGATCGATGCCCGCGTCGACGCCCGTGCTCTCCTCGGGTTTCAGGGTGGGATCGCCGTAAGCGCTATAGCGCTGATAGAGAGTCGGAATCTTGGCGCCTGTTCCGATGCTGGCGCGCAGCTTGGTTCCAAATTCAGTCAATCGCCACGCGATCGTCGCGCGCCCCGTCGCGAAGGATGGGCCACCGGTAACCGCGTCCTCCCGCCCGGCAAGCGACAAATCAAGCCGGTCAAGCAGCGTCAGTTGATAAAGCGCGAACGCCGAGTTCGTCGTCTGCTGGCCCGAGAAATCAGGCACATGTCCGCCACCGAGGTTCGCGGGACGATCGTGGGAAAAGATGGCGCGTTCGGTTTCATTGCGCAGGCCGAAAGTCAGTTGCCCGAGCTCGCCGAACTTCAAGTCACCTTGGTATTCGGCGCCAGCCCGCGTTCCCTGATAGTTGGTCCGGCAATTGGAAACAAAGTCCTCGGGGCAGGATTCGGTTTGGGATATCGCGCTATCAATGGCGCTCCCGAAAACCGTCAATTGATTTGTCAGGCGGCCGTCGTAGGCATGATTGATGAACCGGGAATAGACCTGCCCGGTCATCGCCCTCGACTGATTGAAGGAATTATACACATTGCCCGGCGCGCTGGCGTAGGGATTATCGATCGACAGCCGGTTCAGATAGCCCGCGAAACCAAACTCAACCTCCGACGTGTCGCCCAGTTTATAGGTCACCCGTCCGGTGACGCCCGATCGGTTGGTTGGATCGTCGCGCGGCAGGGGCGGAAGCGGCGTCACGCCATCCGAAAGAAAAATTGGATGGTTTGGCCGATAACCGTAACGCGGGAACCCGTCGGAATGCAGAAGATCAACGGAAAAGGCATAGGAAAGACCATCCGTACTCCCGGATATCGATCCGTTTGTATGAAGGGTTCCATATGAACCGCCCTCGACGGTAACGGATTTCCGGGGCGGCCCGTCGCCCTTGCGCGTAATGATCTGGATAACGCCACCCATGGCGTCCGAACCGTACAGCGCCGATTGCGGTCCACGCAGCACTTCAATTCGTTCAATATCGGTAATCGCCAGGTTCCCCAGATCGAGCGAACCATCGGTTCCCGTGGGATTGCCGATCCTGACGCCGTCGAGCAGCACCAGTGTCTGCCCCGGGTTCGAGCCGCGCAGGGTCACGTTCGTCACCGACCCGACGCCGCCATTGCCATGCGCGTACAGCCCGGGGACTGATTGCAGGACATCGGCGACGCTTGTCGCGCCCAGTCGCGTGATTTCATCGTGGTCGATAACGTTGATGGCGCTACCCGCGCGCGATACATCCAGCGAGCCGCGCGTCGCGGTGACGACAATGGGCGGCAGCGGGACGACGGCGTCCTGCGCGACAGATTCGTCGATTTTCGGGAAAAGGCAGAAAAGCACGACCGCCCAAAGGCGGCGCAAACGTGGACCAGACATGTATTCCCCCTCCGTCCCGCCGACGGATTGTGAGTTGCACATGCATTGGCCGGTCTCCTGGCTCGCGGATCGAAGCTTCTCCCGGTCTTCCCAGAACACGAATGTTCCAGTGACATCATCGAGAGCGGCTAGCCGCTTACAGTTGCGGGGGCAGCCGCGGATTCGGGATCAATCCCTCACCGCGTTCCCGTTTACCCCGGACCCAAAGGCCCAAGGGCACCAATACAATTTTGACGTTAGCGGGATTCAACCCCGAGTCAATTGGCCGCGCGGCGACCATTCAACTCATCGCCACCGCGCCAATGATGGCGAGGCTTGTCGCCGCGGCGACGAGCATCAACGCCTTGACCGGGCGAATCTTCCAGTCGAGCGCGCGTTCAAAAAGCGTCGGCGATCGAGGCGCCTGTATGACGGCCCGCGCCTCGATCGCCTCATAGCGCGGCGGCTCGAAATGGCGAGCCGACCGGTGTGGCTGGTTCCGGACGGAGTCTCGCGGCTTGACCGATTCAAAGGATGGCGGGGCAAACCGCCGACGCGGGC
>CAISJZ010000552.1 GCA_903885755.1 uncultured Hyphomicrobiales bacterium
AATCGCCGGAATTCCAGCGCCAGAACTGCGAATTCGCCGCGGCGGTCGAAAAGGTTGGCAAGAAGGTCAAGCTGCAGGTCGGGCAGGGCTACAACCATTTCGAGATCGCCGAGACGCTGGCCAATCCCTTCGGCTTGCTTGGTCGCGCCGCGCTTGAACTGATTGGCGCGGGGCCGCGCGCCTGAGATGAAAGCCATCGTCATCCATGAATTTGGCCCGCCCGATGTCCTGAAATACGAGACGGCCCCGGACCCGGTTCCGCGTTTCGGCGAGGTCCGCGTCCGCGTTCACGCGGCGACGGTCAACCGGGTGCTCGATGTCGCCGTGCGCGCGGGCACGCAGGCCCATCGCAAGCCGATGCTGCCGCTTATTCCCGGGGTCGATTGCGCCGGCGTCGTCGACGCCGTTGGCGAAGGCGTCACACGGTTCAAGCCTGGCGACCACGTCGCCATCGCCAGTACAATGCCGCTCGATCCCTGTTCGGAGGACGGCAAGGGTTATAGCGGCCCGCAGGGCATGATGGGCATTCATCGCCCCGGCGGCTTCGCGGAACTGACCTGCGTGCCTGCTTTCAAGTGCAATCTCTTGCCGGCCAGTCTGGATTTTCACGAGGCGGCGGTGGTCATGCGGCATTGCCCGACCGCGTGGAATCTTTTGTGCAATATCGCGGGGACAAAGCCTGGCGAATGGGTGTTGATCATGGGCGCCAGCGGCAATCTTGGCGCGGTTGGCATTCAGATCGCGAAAAACATTTGCGGAGCGCGCGTCATTTGCGCCGCAGGGTCGAAGGCGCGCGCCGACGCTGGCCTCGCGCTCGGCGCCGAATACGCCATCGATTATTCCTCACAAGACATTCTTGCCGAGGCGATGCGGATAACCGGCGGCGGGGGCGTCGATGTGCTTTACGACAATATCGCCAACCCCGCGGTGCTGCCGCAAGCCTTCATGGCGCTTGGCGAGGGCGGGCGGCTGGTGACGGCGGGCGCCCATGGCGGACCGGTTGTGCCAATCGACTTTTTCCACCTCTACGACAAGAAGATCACCATCCGAGGCATGCCGGGATCAAAGCCTTCCGACCTGCCATTGTGCTTTCAGGCCGCGGCAGACGGCAAGATCAAACCGCCGATCGCTCACGTGCTGCCCCTGTCGCGGGCGGCGGACGCGCACAGAATGATGGAAAGCGACGCGGGAATGGGTAAGATCGTCCTCGACGCCACGCTAGGCTAGAAACGGACGACACAAGGGACGGAGACGCGCCATGAAGGTGATGAGCTTTCACCTGATGCCCTATGCGGAACTCGATCAGAACGCCGCGCGCGAATACCGCAGCGCATGGGTCGTGCTGCCCAATACGAATTTCGATCCCAAAGTCGGGCATCGGCTCTACAACCGCTATCTCGACGAACTGGAACTGGCGGACGAGCTTGGCTTTGATGGCGTCGTTATCAACGAGCATCACCAGACGGCCTATGGACTCATGCCATCGCCGGTGGTGACCGCCTCCGCGCTCGCCAGGCGCACGAAGAACTGCCGCATCGCCATTCTCGGCAACGCATTCTGCCTGCGCGACAATCCGCTGACCCTCGCGGAGGAACACGCGATGATCGACGTGATCACGGGCGGCCGGCTGATCACCGGCATGGTGCGTGGGGTTGGCTCTGAATATTTTTCCTTCGGCGCCAATCCCGTTCATTCGCTTGAACGGCACAAGGAGGCGGCCGAACTGGTCATTCAGGCGTGGACGCGGCCGGGGCCTTTCGCCTTCGAGGGCAAGCATTACCACTTCGAGTATGTGAACCTGTGGCCACGGCCCTATCAGCAACCGCATCCGCCGATCTGGTGCCCGTCGCAGGGCAGCCGCGAGACCATCGAATGGGCGGCGCATCCCGATCGCAAATATGTCTACGTCCAGACCTATTCGCCGGTCGATGTCATTACCCGGTTTCTCGATATGTATCGCCAGACCGCGCACGACTTCGGCTACGAGGCGACATCGGACCAGATTGGCTGGTGCGCGCCCGTCTATGTCGGCGAAACGGATCAAAAGGCCATCGACGAGGCGCGCCCGCACATCGAGATGATGTTCAACGTGCTGTTGCCGCGCGTGTCCGAGCTCATGTTCATGCCGCCAGGTTATATGTCCGCGCAATCGCTGATGGCGGTGCTGACGGCCAAGAAGGGCAACCGCGGCAACGTGACGATAGAGACGCTGATCGAACGCGGCATTTTCGTGTGCGGAAGCCCCGACACCGTGCGCAAGAAGATCACCGAGATGCACGAACGCATGGGGTTCTCGGAGTTCATGTGCATGTTGCAGTTTGGATCCATGCCGGCGGACATTTCGGAGAAGAATATCCGTCTCTTCGCCAGCGAGGTCATGCCCGCCATCCGGCGCCTCACGGACAGGGACTATCGCGGTTTCGAGCCGGCGCGCGCCGCCGCTGAATGAGCTGCGTGGCTCAGGGGAGACAAATGAAATGATGAACTTCGATCTGCCCGAAGAGCTCCAGATGCTGCGGGACAATCTGCGTCGCTATGTCGACACGGAAATGATCCCGAATGAAATGAATACGCTGGACGACGGCGAGTTGAAGCCGGAATGGCGGGACAGGTTCCAGGCGGGCATGAAGCGGCTCGGCCTGTGGATGATGGATACGCCCGAGGAGTTTGGCGGAGCCGGCTTGACGCTGCTGCAAAAATCCATTGTCTGGCAGGAACTTGGCCGCACCATCGCGTTGCCCGCGCGCGAGGATGGCATCACGGGCCCTGTTGTTCGCCACATTCTCTTCCAGCTCAAGGGAGAGATGCGCGAGAAATATCTCACGCCGACCCTGCGTGGCGAGAAGCGCGCCTGTTTCGCGCAGACAGAGCCGGACGCGGGTTCCGATCCCGGTGGCATGCGCACGACGGCCGTGCGCGACGGAGATCATTACGTCATCAACGGCGTCAAGCGATTCATCACTGGCGCGGGCAAATCGGACTACATGCAACTGATGGCGGCGACCGACCGCGTCAAGGGTTCGCGTGGCGGCATTTCCTGCTTCATCGTCGACATGAATACGCCCGGCGTTAAACTGACGTCGCAATATCAGACCATGATGGGCGACAGGCCCTGGGAGATCGTGCTCGACAATGTGCGCGTGCCGGTCTCCCACCTTGTCGGCGAGGAGGGCAAGGGTTTCGGCCTCGCGCAGAAATGGCTTGGCGCGGGCCGCGTCAAGCACGGTTCGCGCGCGCTGGGCGTCGCCGAGCGCGCGCTTGAAATGAGCGTGAAATACGCGCATCAGCGCGCCACCTTCGGACGTCCGTTGGCCGAGCGGCAGGGTATACAGTGGCAACTCGCCGATATCTGGATGGATATGGATCGCGCTACCATGCTTGTGCGCCGTGCCGCCGCGATGATCGACGATGGCAAGGAGGCGCGCGTCGAGGCCTATCACGCAAAATATTTCTCCGATGAAATGGCGTTCGCCGCCGTCGACCGTTGCCTGCAGGTGCATGGCGGCATCGGTCTGACCACTGACCTGCCGATCGAGCGAATGTGGCGCCAGCAGCGCAGCTATCGCATCACGGAAGGCGCGAGCGAGGTCATGCGGACGGTGATCGCGCGCCATGTGATGAAGGCCTACGCGTAGTCGGGGAAAATATCCATGCGGGCGCAGTCCGGGTTAGCCATCGCCGCGGCCTCCTTTTTGCTGGCGGGCGGCGCCTGTCTGCCACAACAAGGCGCGCCCGCGGAATGGAAGGAAGTCGCGTGGCCCTTTCTGCGCGACGCTTGGCCAAACGGACGCGCGTTTGAGTGCGTCGGAGGCGCCTGCGGCGTCAAACTAGCGCTCTACGCGCGCGTGAAAAACGGATTTTGCGATTGTTCGCGAGGCGTCGCGGACGACGACGAGATCGATCGCGTCGGCGACGTGATGCTCGTGGCGCCGGAATTCCACCCGTTGGCGACGAGCGAACCCCGCCCGCTCGCGGGCATGGCGGGCCGCACGCGGCTTTACGAAACGATGGAGGCCAAGCCCCATCGTGTTCTATCTCTGGCGGGCGGGCGTGACTGCAACGCATTTTCGGCGATCGCCGTCGGCGATGTGACATCCGCGGGCGCGGCGGCGGCGGCCGCGTTGATCAACACGCTGGAACTCAGCAGATGGATCGCGCTCAAGCAAAGCGGCGGATAGAAAATCAGAGCGCGAGCCCCAAGGCCCGCGCTTGAATTCGGCTTTCTACTTCAACCCCGCGATCTTTCGCGCCTCGCCGGTCAGCTCCAGAATGTGCAATCCAGTGTTGGCCCGATCGGCGACGTAGATATAGCCGCGATCGTCCGTCTCCACGTTGTTGCTCTGGATGGCGACCTTGCAGCGATCCGCGCCCTTCTCGTCCTTGACACAGCGCTTGTAGGTATTCTTGGTGATGGACGGAATGAAGTAGCCCACCTCCTTCGGCTGATAGGGATTGCGCACGTCGAGCACGCGCAGGCCAGCATTGAAGAAGGTGATCATCGCCAGCTTCTTGTAAAAGACCGGGTCCATGCTTTCGTTCGAGGAGTGCGAGCCGAAACGACCGCCCCGATCGCAGAAGTTGCCGCTCTTTTCCGGGACCGTCCAGCTTGAGACAACGGTGGGCCGGTTCTCGACGGTGATATCGGCGAACCACACCATCTGCCTCGGTTCGCGGCATTCATTGACGATCTCCTCGTCGACGATCATCGCGAAATTGCGAGTCTTGCCGTCGGTTTCCTTGGAGTATTCGTCCACGTTCATTTTCAGCATCGGGAAGACGGTATGCGCGCCGTTGAAAGCCGACAGTTGAAGCCGTCCGACTTCCGGGTAAATCAGGTTTTCCTTGTTTGGCTCCGCCGCTCCCTTGATCAGCTTTTCGCGATCGAGGATCTGCAACATACCCTCCTTGTTGGTGCCATATCCGAGATAGACCCGGTTGGAGTCCGGCATAGAGATGCCGCCGTGCAAAGCCATGGGGATCGGCCCTGTCGCGCCGGGCTCTTGTCCCAGGATGCCGAAGTCACGAATCTTGACGGGCTTGGCGGGATCGGAAAGGTCGTAGACCTGGGTCATACGCTTGACGCGCCAGCCCGGCGCGCCCGAAACGAGATAGGCAATGCCGGTCTTGCATTCCCAGAAATTCTTGTGGGTATCCGCGAGTCCGTCGATCCGCGACACCAGCTTGGGTTTTTCCGGCTCTGCCACGTTCCAGATTTCGTGCGCGAGGCCACCAAAGGTGCGCAGCAGGTAGACGGCGCTCTTGTCGCCCTTGGGCAGGTCCTTGCCATCGCATGCGCGCACCATCTGCCCGCCGCCCGCTTCGTCGAGGCCTTCGACGCCGGGAATGTGCGCGAGGTATTTGGGATGTTTCGGGTCGGTCACATCGATAATCGAGGTACCGTTGAACTCCGCCTGTCCCGTGATCGGATTGATCGGCTTGGGCGCGTCGGCGGTGCCGCCGTGATGGCCGACATAGGCGATGTAGCGATTGCCCTGCTTGTGAACAATGGGTTGGTACGCGCTACGCGCCTGCAGATCGTCGTGCCCGACGAGGCGGACGTTGCTGGCCTCCGGAGGATCGCCCAGTTTTGGCGGCGTCTTGCGCGTTCCCGCCGTCGCGGCGAAGGCCGCGAGCGAACACGACAGACCCAGTAAAACGACCAAACGCGTCTTCATCGGCGCTTTCTCCCCCATGAACCGAACGTCGGTTCAATATTTGAGCGCAATGCACCACGATTTGGCGCCGGGGTAAAGCGGCCCCAATTTTGAATGTTTCCGATTTTGTCCTTGCGCGCTTGTCTGCCCGCTGGTCCGGGCTTAGCTTTCGAGCGTGCAATGACGCGGAGGCGGGGCCGGCATGACCGTGGAAGCGGACTCGCGAAAGCTGGCGCGCCTGATAGAGGATTCCGGCGTGGCCGTGGCGTTCACTGGCGCCGGCATTTCCACGGAGTGCGGCATTCCCGATTTCCGGTCGAAGAACAGCGCCTGGACGCGTCATCCGCCGATGCCGTTTCGGGATTTTCTCGCCAGCGAGGCTAATCAGATCGAGGCGTGGACGCGCAAGTTCGCCATGGACGATCTCCATGGCGGCGCGAAACCGGGCAGGGGCCACAAGGCGCTGTCCCGCTTGCTTGCCGACGGCAAATTGATCGGGATCATCACGCAGAATATCGATGCGTTGCATCAGGCCGCTGGCGCTCCGCCGGAGAAGGTCGTCGAACTGCATGGCAATGGAACCCATGCGGTATGCCTGACTTGTGGAGTTAGCCACGATCTGCGGCGCGTTCGCGAGGCCTTCGAGGACACG
>CAISJZ010000553.1 GCA_903885755.1 uncultured Hyphomicrobiales bacterium
GGTTTTCGCGGCTTTGCTGGTCTGGCGGCTGTTTTATCTTCTGTTGCCGCTCGCCCTGTCGATTCCAGTGATTATCCTGTTCGAGCGCTCGCAGATCGGCAAGTCGACGCGTGGGCTCGCGCCGCCGCCAGGTTCCCACTGATCGAGCGCATTGGCCCTCCAAACGCCAACGCCGGCCTCGCGGGCCGACGTCGTGTCCGGGACGGAAATCTTTTGATTACTGCCGATATTGCTGGATGCGCGTTGTGCGAAGTCCGGCCAGCCCATGCTGGTCGATCGACATCTGCCAGCTCAGGAACTCGTCGACCGTCAGGGTGTAACGGCTACAGGCCTCGTCCAGCGACAGAAGGCCGCCGCGAACCGCGGCAACCACTTCCGCCTTGCGCCGGATCACCCAGCGCTTGGTGGACGGCGGCGGAAGATCCGCGATCGTCAGGGGGCTTCCATCGGGCCCGATGACATATTTGACCCTCGGGCGGTGGGGTTCGGCCATGATACTTACTCACTACTCGGCGAACTGGCGTTGAAGATGACCATAGCCCTCTCCATTTAAGATTTGCCTAAACGTCGGGTTTGGAAAACGACTGAAAATAGCCTGAAAACGGGGGCTTTATTGCGAATGTGTTACCATTCGACCAGTTTCGTCCTCCTTCGGCACAACCCGCCATTGGCTGTTAACCATGTCGCGGATCGGCCCGAATTCCGCCACGATCCGCTCGCGCCGGATGCCGCTCTTGACCGGGGCGGTTGCAATCCCCGGCCAAATGGTTTTTCTGAACGGCTGGATTGTTTTCGGGCGAAGTGAGATAGGGGTCCGCGTTTGAACGCGCGACCATGAAGGGAATTGGGACGTTTCCGGTCCCCACGATCGGAAAGTGTTCCGGGAAACGAGGCCATGCCGCAGTTGATCGACCGCGATCCCGATGCCCGGCCCGCGATGCCTGGCGCCGTTTCGGACCTGCTCGGCTCGGGCAAGGAGCCGGCGCGGACGCGCGTCGTCGTCGCCATGTCCGGCGGCGTCGATTCCTCGGTTGTCGCCGCCCTCCTGCACAGGGGCGGCTATGACGTCATCGGCGTCACGCTCCAGCTTTATGATCACGGCGCGGCGACGCACCGCAAGGGCGCCTGCTGCGCCGGGCAGGACATCGCGGACGCCCGCGCCGTCGCCGACCGCTTGGGCATCCCGCACTACGTTCTTGATTATGAAAGTAAATTCCGCGAAAAGGTGATCGACCCCTTCGCGCGCAGTTATGTCGCTGGCGAAACGCCGATCCCTTGCGTCGCCTGTAACCAGCACATCAAGTTCGCTGACCTGTTCGACACCGCTCGCGATCTTGGCGCGGACGTACTGGCGACAGGCCATTACATCTCCTCGCGGGAGCTCCCCGGCGGCGGGCGGGCGCTCTTCCGCGCGGCCGACGCCGATCGAGACCAGAGCTATTTCCTCTTCGCGACCACCGCCGATCAGCTTGAACTGCTGCGCTTCCCCCTCGGGGACCTTCCCAAGAGCGCCGTCCGCGACCTCGCGCGCGAATTTGGTCTGGCGGTCGCCGACAAGCCGGACAGCCAGGACATCTGCTTCGTGCCGGAGGGCCGCTATACCGATCTGGTGCAGAAGCTGGCGCCGGACGCCGCCGAGCCGGGCGATATCGTCCACCTTGACGGCAGGGTGCTTGGCCGCCACGCCGGTCTGATGCGGTACACCGTGGGACAGCGCAAGGGCCTCGGCCTCTCCGAGGGGGGCGATGGCAAGCCGCTCTACGTTCTCAAGCTCGACGCCGCCCGCAAACGCGTCATCGTCGGCCCCAGGCAGGCGCTGGCGACAACTCTGGTTGATCTGCGCAACGTCAACTGGATTGGCGATGGCGCTTTCGAGGCGCTTTCGCGCGAAGGGCTTGAGGTCGCTGTTCGCATGCGCTCAACCCGCCCGCCGGCGCGCGCCCGTCTGTTCGCCGCGCCTGGCGGCGGCGCCCATGTGGAGCTCTACGCTGGCGAGGAGGGTGTCGCGCCGGGGCAGGCTTGTGTCTTCTACGAGACCGCTCAGCCCGGCGCGCGGGTTCTCGGCGGCGGCTTCATTCGCGCCACGCGTTCCGCCGAGCAAAGGGCCGACGTGGCATGACAACAACCTCGCTCTCCCATTCCGACGTGGAGGACGCCTATGCGCGTTGGGCTCCGGTCTACGACGCGGCCTTTGCCGCGGTGATGGGGCCGGGCCGCAAGGCCGCGGCGGCCGCGATCAACCGGGTCGGCGGACGCGTTCTCGACGTAGGCATTGGCACCGGGCTCGAACTGCCGCTGTTCGCGGACCATGTGAAAGTCACGGGTATCGATCTGTCCGAACCCATGCTGGAGATCGCGCATCGCCGCGTGGCCGACCTTGGTCTCTCGAACATCGAGGCGCTGCTCGTTATGGACGCCATGAGCCTCAATTTTCCCGCGGCGAGCTTCGATGCGGTCATTGGCCCTTACGTCCTGACCGTTGTTCCCGACCCTGGCCGGACGCTGGACGAGATGGCCCGCGTGGTGAAGCCCGGTGGCGAGATTGTTCTGGTCAACCATATCGGCGCGACGAAGGGGCCCGTCGCGACCATCGAGGCCTGGCTGGGCAAGCGCGCTCACAAGCTGGGGTGGCGACCGCAATTTCCGTGGCCGATCATCGGCGACTGGATCGACCGGCGCGACGACATCGAACTCCTGGAGCGCCGGGACGTGGCGCCGGCGCGGCTGTTTACGCTGATCAGGATGCGCCGCAAATAGCGGCCCTGCCGCATCTCGCGTCCTTGACACGTCGCGCCGCGCGCCCCTATACCCCCACGTCTTCGCGGCCTCGCCGCGCCGCCCTTGGGGCAGAGTAGCTCAGCTGGCTAGAGCACGGGAATCATAATCCTGGGGTCGGGGGTTCGAGTCCCTCCTCTGCTACCAATTCTCCAATTTCCGCGATAGCTCGCCGGACCTGATGTGTCGGACGCCTCGCCTGGCGATGCCGATCGGAGTCTGGCCGCGACGCGTCCGATTGATTTGAATCATGGCGGTTCGAATCCCGAAAAGGGAACGATCCACGCAAACACCGTTCTATAGCGCGGCGACACGCGGCGAAGGAGCGGGACGCGCAAGGGTTGGACGCCATGGCGAATGTTGTTCTGGGTCTTGCCGCCTCGCACGGGCCAATGATCTCGACGCCGCCGGAACAATGGGACGCGCGAGTGCCCGCCGACAAGTCCGCGCGCCATCCCTTTCGTGGCAAGACCTATGGGTTTGACGAACTCGTTCAAGCACGCGCGAAAGAGAATCTGGGCGAGCAAATCCGTCCAGATCGCTGGCGCGATCGGCACGCGGCCTGCCAGTCCGCGCTGAAGGTTCTGGCGGATGCATTCAAGGCCGCGCGCGTCGATGTCGCGATCATTGTTGGCGATGACCAGAACGAGATGTTCCCCGCGGTCAACTCGCCGCCGTTCTTCGTCTTCACTGGCGAAACCGTTATTGATGAACCCGCGACGCCCGAGCAACTCGCGATGATGCCGCCGGGGGTGGCGATCGCCGATGGCGGTCACAGACCAACGCGCCGGGAGACCTATCCTTGTCACCCGGGCCTTGCGCGCGAACTCGCGGCGCGCCTGCGCGAGCGGGGCTTTGATATCCATCAGGCGAGTGAATGGACGCATAAGGGCGCGCCGTGGTCGGCGGCGGGCATGCCGCACGCCTACGGGTTCATTTACAAACAGATCATGCGGGGAGAGGTCACTTCGCATGTCCCGTTCTTCATCAACACGTTCTTTCCGCCAACACAGCCCTCGGCCGCGCGGTGCGTGGAGCTTGGCGATCATATCGCCGCGATTGTCGCGGCCTGGCCGACGCAGGCGCGCGTCGCGATTATCGGGTCGGGTGGCCTGTCGCATTTCGTCATCTATGAAGACCTGGATCGCAAGGCCCTCGACTTAATGGCGCGCGCCGATCGACGCGGCATGGCCGCCTTGCCCGAGGAACTGCTGCAATCCGGCAATTCGGAAATCAAGAACTGGTTGCCTGTGACGACGGCCTGCGACGCGGTCGGGCTCAAGATGCGACTCGTCGATTATCAACCCTGCTACCGCAGCCTCGCCGGCACGGGGACCGCCAACGCCTTCGCCATCTGGCAATAATTTGCCCAATTAAGGAGCCATGCACATGAGCGCCACCGCGGCCATCACGAAAACGCCCGTCGAGGGTAAGGCCGATCACGGCGCCATGACCGGCGCCCGATATATCGAGAGCCTCAGGGATGGCCGCGAGGTCTGGATCGATGGCGAACGCGTCGCGGACGTCACGACGCACCCCGCGTTCAAGGACATGATCGGCGAACTGGCGCGCATCTACGATCTGCAGAACTCGCCGAAATATCGCGATGACATGACTTTCGTCGAACCGGAATCGGGCCTGCGCACCAGCGTGTCCT
The DNA here is from genome assembly GCA_903885755.1 of uncultured Hyphomicrobiales bacterium. Taxonomy (GTDB): domain Bacteria; phylum Pseudomonadota; class Alphaproteobacteria; order Rhizobiales; family Beijerinckiaceae; genus Terripilifer. The sequence continues at coordinate 4,433 of CAISJZ010000553.1, forward strand.
GGCTTCTTCCGCGCTCGGCCGTCGATCTGAGGCGCAAGCGGCGCAACAGCGAATTGTGGAGCGAGTTCACCTGGGGGCAATTGGGCCGCAGTCCCGATATTCTCGCTCCCTACATCATTTCGGCGCTTCACCTGAAACCGGAATTCAGCGCGATCAAGCATCCCAGGTGCGATTTCGGAGAGAATCTCGAGAACTATTACAAGCACTGCATGCGCAACGATCTGTTTCTCACCCATGCGCTCGGCGATCCGCAGGTCGATCGCAGCGAGACTGTCCAGAACGAACAACGCAAGACGCGCGAGGACGAGGAGATTTCGCTTCACGTCGTTGAGGAGACCAACGAGGGCGTGATCGTGTCGGGCGGCAAGCAATTGTCCACCGCCGCGCCGCACAGCAACGAATGCTACGTTTCGCTGTCGGCGACCTTCGCCCGGCGCAATGACCCCAAATGCGTCCTGGCATTCGCCATTCCCACCAATGCGAAAGGGCTCAAGGTTCTGGCGCGCGAGCCGGTCTCCCGCTGGTTTGGCACCTGGGGCCATCCACTCCAGATGCTCGACGAACAGGACGCCATGCTGTTCTTCGATCACGTGCTGATCCCGTGGGATCGGCTGTTCATGCTCTATGATCCCACGCCCATGGTGAAAATGCTGGGCGCCGCGGGCGGCAGCGTCAATTTCAACTTTCTGGGCTGGGCCAACCTGTGCCGCGCCCACGAGCGCATGAAATTGATGACGACCGTCGCCACCATGGTCGCCGAGGCGATCGGCGTCATCGAATATCGCGAAGTCGCCGCCAAACTCGGCGAGATGGTGACGTATTGCGAGGTCTGGCGCCACGCGATGGAAGGCGTCGAGCATGACGCGAAGCCGACCAGCGTCGGGCAATGGTCGCTTGGACCGGGCCGCGGCTTGCACATCTGGTTCGCGCAGATTTCAGGTCGAATGACGGAATTGCTGCGGGAAATCTGTGGATCGGGAATCATCATGCAGCCGAGCGAGCGCGATCTCGCCAATCCCGAACTGCGCAAGTACCTTGACCGCTACATGCGCGGAAAATCGGTGGACGTGGAATACAAGTCGCGCCTGTTTCGCCTCGCTCACGATCTTGCCGCGTCGTCCTTCGGCATGCGGCAGGACATCTACGAATACTGGCATGGTGGCGATCCCAACCGGAATCGCATCAATCTGATGAAGAGCTATGATCAGTCCGAGATGAAGGGTCGTATTCGCGAAATGTTGTCAAAGCCCCTCGCGCATGGCGAGATCGGCTGATATCCGCCGCGACAGCCGATCCTCCGGGCCGCGATAGCGCGGCGCGGAGGATCAAAACAGCGTCGTCCGCTTCAGATCCACGGATCGATGGAGACGTGGATCGAGCGTTCCTTGAGTTGCCCGCCGACCATGCGCAAGGCGTGGTCGACCTGATCAAGGCCCATCACATGGGTCGACATGCGCTCGAAGGGATAGCGCCTGGACGCCATCGCGCGCAGCGCCATTTCGACCGCGTCGTAACTGTGGCCGCGCAGCCCCTTGAGCGTCAGTTGCTGGCCTATCAGCAGTTCGGCGTCAAAGTCCCTGGCCGAGCCCTTGCGCGACAGCGTCGCCATGACGCCGCGCTTGCGCAACAGGCGCAATGACGGATTGATGTTGTTCGGGCCGAGGCCACTGGTGTCGATGACGATATCGGCCATGCGGCCCTTCGTCAGGTCGGCCACCGTCTCCAGAAGATCGTCCTTGTCGACCGCGATCGTGTGATCGGCGCCGAACAGCTTCGCCAGTTCAAAGCGCTCCGCGTCGGTCGACAGGCCCGACACAATAATCATGTCGGCGCCGGCGATCCGAGCGGCGAGCGCGCATCCCAGACCCTGCTGGCCCGGCCCCTGAATGACCACGATCTTTCCGGGGCCGGCGCCGCAATCGTAATAGGTCCACTGGAATCCATTGCCGACGGGCAGGCACATGGCGGCGATGCGCGGCGGCACGCCGTCGGGCACGCGATGGATGATCGCGCGCGGCGGCATGTAGACATATTGGCTGTAGCCGCCCCATAGCGCCGGCGCGACCTTGAGCGGCGTCGAGCCATATCGCACGCCGCCGGAAAACCGCTGGTCCGTCGCGATGCAGGAGCGAATTTCGCCCGCGCGGCAATATTCGCAATGACCGCAGGGCAGATATTCCTCAAGCGCGACGAGGTCGCCCTCGCTCACGCCCCATCGATAGGCTGCGATCGATCCGAGCTGCTCGATTCGGCCAACCATTTCATGGCCGAGAATCCGCGGACCCGGCTTGTCGTTGTTGTACATATTCCAGTCGGAACTGCAGATGCCGTTGACCTCGACGCGCAACCAGCCGGCGTCCGCGCCGATCTCGGGCAGATCGAACTCGCGGATTTCCGTTGTGCGCAGGCCGGTCATTACGGCCGCGCGCGATCGTCGCGTCATGGAAACCTCCCGAGCTGTCCGCGCTCCCGCGCGCGGCGCCGATCCATATCGCCGAAATCCGGCGATGCAAATCAATTCGCCCCGGGATCGAAAACCGAAATCCGGGCCGGACCTACCAGACGGCGGTGGTCAGCGCCGGAAACACATCCTTCCAGGCCTCGCCCGCCTTGAGAATGCGGTCGACCGGACGCGCCTTGCGATAGGACGCCGGGTTGACGCCACGCGGCGTCTCCAGTTGCTCGACCTTGCGCGTCGCCTCGAGAAGCTGGCGGCGCATCGTGATGATCGCCCGGTCGGTGGAGCCAAGAAACTCGCGCGACCGATCGACGATGGGTCCCATGCCCTCCTGAAGCGCATAGTCCTGTGTGTTGATTCCCTTGATGCCCGAATAGGTCTTCGTGCGCTGCAACTCGCGGTCGATCATGTAGTCATTCGAGGCGTTGCGCTTCAGCCTGTAGGTGTCGGGGATGAGGTCGTCCTTGCCGCGCCCCATGAAAGATTCCCAGCCCGCCAGATATCCCTCGGGGAAGGGATATTCGACGGCGCATGTCCAGTTGTAGACGTAGCAGTGCTCGTCATCGACCGGCACCCAGAGATGTCCATCCATCTTGGGAACGGCGTGAGGATCGTCCTTGCCGAGGCCGGCGACGAAATTCACGGTGCCAGACCGCATCTGCTGGTTCGGCATGACATAGTGATAAAGCCGAACGTACTTCGTGCCGTCGAGCAGGTTGCGGGTCGAGACGTAGTAATAGCCATAGTCGGTCTGCTCGACCTCGAGTTGCGGCGCGCGATCCTGATTGCGCAGCGAGTTCTTGTTGCCGATGAAATCGTTGTGCACGTAGGATGAGTGGGCGGTGTCGAGGCCGCCTTCCATGGCCTGCAGCCAGTTGCAGTCCTCCCATGTCTTCGAGACGAAGCGGTGCGTCTCCGGCGCGCGCGTCCATTCATAGTCCGGCGGCTCGGGCTGGTGCTCGGGCGCGCCCATGTAGGCCCAGACGATTCCGCCCTTCTCGATCGTGGGATAGGCGATCATCTTGACTTGCGCCTGATAGGGAGAGCCTGGCGGCTCCGTCGGCAGATCGGTGCAGGCGCCATGCCTGTCGAACTTCCAGCCGTGATAGGTGCAGCGAAGGCCGCATTCCTCGTTGCGGCCAAAAAACATCGGCGCGCGGCGATGCGCGCAGAAGGCCTCAAGCAGTCCGACATGGCCCTCGCTGTCGCGAAAGGCGACGAGGTTTTCGCCGAGCAGCCGAACGCGGACCGGCGGGCAATCATTCCCCGGCAGTTCCTCGGACAGAAGCGCCGGCTGCCAGTAACGACGGAAGAGTTCACCACAGGGAGTACCCTTGCCCACGCGCGTGATGCGTTCGTTGTCTTCCGCCTTCAGCATGAGCGTTCCTCCAAGGATTGTCTGGCCCAACGCGACCCGAACGCGCGCCGCGCGACGATGCCGCGCGATGGGAGAGCACAACATGCTCAGCGCTTTGGCGGTCATCCTTGCGCGAGATCAATGTCGGCGCGCGAGGAAGGCTCGACCGTTCGGCGAAGGCGGCGATCAGGGAGAGGAACGCATGAGCGAGGCGAAAGTCACGGGAGTCCGGGGGATCGATCTGGCTGTGCGGGACCTCGATTCCAGCGCGCGGTTCTACAACGCGGTCTGGGGGCTTGAGGAGGTTCGTCGCGAACAGGGCGTCGCCTACATGCGCGCGACCGGGCGGGAACATCATGTCCTCGCCCTGCATGAAGCGCCCCGATCGGCGTTTCTGGGAACGCGTCTGGCGACATCGGACAAGACCGTCGTGGATGCCTTGCATGCGCGGGCATGCGGCTTTGGCGCCGTGGTGCTTGACGCGCCCCATCAAATGCCGTCGCAAGCAGGAGGCGGCTACGGATTTTCGTTCCGCTCGCCCGATGGCTTGATGCAGACCGTGTCATGCGATGTCGAGCGCCACGACGACCTGATCGCCGACGCCACGCGGCCCAGCAAATTTTCACATGTTGTCGTGCGGGTCGCGAATTTTCCGACGCAGCGCGATTTCTTTGTCGATCTGCTCGGGTTCAAACTGTCGGACGAGACCGATGGCATCGATTTCCTCCGCTGTTCGCCGGATCATCACAGCGTCGCGCTGGCCAAGGCGCAAGGACCTGGCCTGCATCACATGGCGTTTGAGCTTCCCAATCTCGATTCGCTGATGCGCGCTTGCGGTCGCGTGCGCTCCAGCGGCCATGATCTGGAATGGGGCGTTGGCCGGCATTCCGGACCGGGCAATAACATCTTCAGCTTTTTCGTCGAGCCCAATGGTTTTGCCTGCGAATATACGACTGAGATGGAGCAGATTGACGACGCGACCTATCCCGTGCGCGACGCCCGATGGTGGCGCGAGAACCGTCCCGGCGGCGGCCCCTGCGCCTGGCGGATGGCGACGCGGCGATCGGAAAATCTGATGCTCGCGCGCACCGGCAAGCTCGTCGAGGCGCTGAACGACGGGCGCGCTTGAGGGCTTGGCGGACGGGTCCCTACGGCGCGGCCCTGATCAACTCACCGGGCGTGGGATAAACCCGCGCTCAATATTCCGTGGGAAGCCAGTTTCTCGGCGGACGACCGCGTTCGGACTCGATCTGCGCCGCGCGCGCGATGCATTTTTCGCTCGGCTTCTGGCCGCAACGCTCCCAGCGGTCGCAGTCGCCGCAGGTGAAATCATTCGTCCGCGAGGAACCCGCGATGGCTTTCAGCTTCTCGATCAGGCCCGAAAGGGCGTCCAAGGCGCGCATATGACCCTCCATTGATAACAAGCATCGCCCCGAAGGCAGAAGCGGGCATTGATCCCCGTCAATCGAGATTTACCCCTGCTTGAACCGAGCGCGGGTTCGCGTCTCCTCCCCTCAGGGGGAGGTGTCTCCGCATGGCGGAGACGGAGGGGGTCGGTTCGATTTTTGACCGGGAGCGTCGACCCCACCCCCGCCGCGCAATGCGCGGCGGACCCTCCCCTGAGGGGAGGGAGGCGCCTGGCCTGCCCGAGAAACGAAAGCGCCGCCATCTGGTGTCGCGACGTTCCGGAGGGAACCCCTCCGCGCGACTGGATGGCCCTCCGGCTCCCGGCCTTGCCCGCCGCCCGCCGCCGACCTAAACAGCGGGCTCGCTGTCAAACCAAGTCTGGACGCCCATGTCTTCGGACCCCAAAAATTCTTCGGACCAAAAGCCCGCTGCCCAGACTGTTCGCGCGCGCCTGCCGCGTGGCTTCGCGGACCGGGGCCCGTCCGAAATTCTCGCCACCAACCGGATGATCGAGGCGATCCGCGCTTCCTACGAGATCTACGGGTTCGAGGCCGTCGAGACGCCTTTCGTCGAATACACCGAGGCGCTCGGCAAGTTCCTGCCCGATCTCGACCGGCCCAACGAGGGCGTTTTTTCGCTCCAGGACGACGACGAGCAATGGGTCTCGCTGCGCTATGATCTGACCGCGCCGCTGGCGCGCTATGTCGCGGAGAATTTCGACAAGCTGGCCAAGCCCTATCGCAGCTATCGCGTTGGCTGGGTATTTCGCAACGAGAAGCCGGGCCCCGGCCGCTTCCGTCAGTTCATGCAGTTCGACGCGGACACCGTGGGTTCGGCCTCCGTCACGGCGGACGCGGAAATCTGCATGATGGCCGCCGATACGCTGGAAAAGCTCGGCGTCAAGCGCGGCGACTATGTGATCAAGGTGAACAACCGCAAGGTTCTGGATGGCGTGCTTGAATCCGCGGGCCTTGAGGGCGAGGGTCGTGGCGCGCAAAAGCTGATCGTGCTTCGCGCCATCGACAAGCTCGATCGCCTTGGCGCCGATGGCGTCCGGATGCTTCTCGGTACGGGCCGCAAGGACGAATCCGGCGACTTCACCAAGGGTGCCGATCTCTCGACGGCGGCGATCGAACGGATTCTCGCCTTTACCGCCGCGCGGGCTGGCGACAACGCCGCGACGTTGAAAAATCTTGCTTCCGCGGTCGGCGATTCCGCTCGCGGGCGGGAAGGCGTCGCGGAGCTTGAACAGATAGCGACTCTGTGCGCCGCTGGCGGCTATGAAGGGCGCGTTGTGATCGATCCCGCGGTGGTCCGCGGCCTCGAATATTACACCGGGCCGGTCTACGAGGCCGAACTGACGTTTGAAGTGAAGGACGAGCACGGTCGCCCGATGCGCTTCGGCTCGGTCGGCGGCGGCGGACGCTATGACGGCCTTGTCGCGCGCTTCCGCGCCGAGCCCGTGCCAGCCACCGGATTTTCCATCGGCGTCTCGCGCCTTTTCTCGGCCCTGCGCGCGATCAACTCGCCGCTGACCCGCGCCGACGACGCGCGCGGCCCGGTCGTTGTGCTGGCGATGGACAAAGATCAGCCAGCCGCCTATCTCGCCATGGTCGGCAAACTGCGCGCCGCCGGCATTCGCGCCGAAATGTATCTCGGCGCCGCCGGCATGAACGCGCAGCTCAAATACGCCGACCGCCGCAAATCGATCTGCGCGGTCATTCAGGGTTCGAATGAACGCGACAAGGGCGAGGTCGCCATCCGCGATCTCGTGCTCGGCGCGGAACTCGCCGCCTCGACAAAAGATCGCGCCGACTATCTCGAACTGCGTCAGAAGGCGCAGTTCACAGTGTCCGAGGACGCGATGGTCGACGCCGTGCGCGAGGTTCTGGCCCGCCACGGCACCTGATATTCGCCGCGGTTCAGCGCGGCGGGCGCTGCGTCAGTAGCCGCGTGACGAACCAGATCGGCACGACGATGACCGCGCCGGCTAGCACGTATTCGGCGATCTCGCGAATGGCGTCGAAGCCGAGGTTCCACAGCCGGTTGATCAACCGGTTGACAGCGTAAAAAACGTCGAGCGGCCGGATGTCGAGCCACATCAGCAGCGCGCCGACAATCAGCGAAATGAAGAACAGCCGGATGAAGACGTTGAGCGGGGTGCCGCCGAGAAAGCGGTAAACCGGATTGTCGCTCACCGGCGGCGCGGAGGGCTGGGTTGAGGTCCAGCGCGGATTGGCGGCCGGCGGTTCGATGGTCTGCGTCATGGCAATGATCTCTCGGGCAAGGGGTTGCTGCAATTCAGATGTGGTCGCGTCCGGTCTTATCATCCTCGCGCATCAGCCGCATCATGCGCCGCATGAACTCCTCGGCATAGTCCATCGCTTTTCCCATGTCTTCCCGGCTTGGCAGGGACTGGAGCGCGGAGGGACGACGCGACTCGGCGAGGCGCTGTTCCAGATCGGTGTTTTTCCTGGCGAGCCGATCGATTTCGTTGGCGAGCGCGGCGCGATCATCGGCCGCGGCCCGGCACTCGGCCGCGGCGCCATTCACCGTGCAGAGCGACACCGCGCCCGATTGTTTGTCGAGTCGCAGGAAGCCGTTGGTGGTCGGCGTCATGGAATAGCGCCCGGAATCGGCGGCGGGCCCCTCCGCGAGCGCGGCGGGCGTGGCGAGCAGCAGGGCGGCAAGAGCGAGACGCAAGCGCATGGAAACCTCCCGGGCGAAGCCCACGCTATATGGCCCGGCGAAATGGCGAAACAAGGGCGCCGGTTTGTCGTTTTCAAAGCTCGACGAGCGGAAATCCCAGCGCCGCGGCAGCCGCGAGCATTCGCCTGTCGTAACTGGCGACCTCGATCGTCTGGCCGTTCTCGCGCAGGAAATGCATGGTCGCCAGATGCAGGCCGTCGAGGGTGCCGACATTCACCGGAAAGGGCTTGAGCGCGCGCGCCATGTTTTCATTCGTCAAGTCAAGCAGGGTGACGCCATTTACCAAGGCAATCGCGTCGGCGACGAGAGTTGGACCAAGTTGTCGCGAGTATACGCGATTCATGATTTCGAATTGAAGCAAACGGCTGGATACAAGTGGTTGCGCCCACAGGGATGCCGATGGCGCGCGCTTTTCGGTGAACAGAGTTGCAAGCGCCACCGAAGTATCGAGATAGATCATCGATCGTCCCGGTCTGCCGCGATGTCCGCCATCAATTCATCAAATGTCATGATGGGAGTTTTTGGCGGTGGACCAGTCAGCTTGCGGGTCGCAAGCCGCACGACGCCGCTGGCCACCAGTTCGGCCCACTTGCGCTCGGCCTCCGTGCCCTCTGGCGCGGGGCGAGGCGGATTGATCTCCGCGACCACGCGGTCACGATCCGTCACCAGCACGGTCTCCCCCGCCGCCGCCGCGCGGATATAGCGGCTGAGATCGTTCTTGAGGGCCTTGATGCCAACCTTGCGCATCGGAGCAAGGTAGCTACTGGTAGCTACCTTGTCAATTTTGGCGCCTCACGGGACCCCTATCCCGCCGGGAAATCGCTCTGCCACTGACCGGCCTCGATCTTCGCCGCCGCGATGACCGCCTGCGTGCGGCTTTCGACGCCCAGCTTTTGCAGAATGGCCGAAACATGCGCCTTGACCGTCGCTTCCGACACGGAAAGTTCGTAGGCGATCTGCTTGTTGAGCAGGCCCTCGGACAGCATCATCAGCACCCGCACCTGTTGCGGCGTGAGGGAGGACAGGCGGCGCACGATATCCGCCGTCTCCTTGTCCACGGGTCCGTCGAGCACAACGTCGGGCGGGGTCCAGGTATCGCCGGCCAGAATCGCGCGAATGGCGACCCGCATCGAATCAATGGCGGTTGTCTTGGGGATGAAACCCGACGCGCCAAAGTCGATGCAGCGCCGCATGACGCCGCGATCCTCGTTGGCGGAGACGACCACGACCGGCACGCCCGGATGCTGGGCGCGCAGATACATCAGCCCGGAAAAGCCGCGCACGCCTGGCATGGATAGATCGAGCATGACCAGATCCGCGTCGGGGTTGGCGTCCAATTCCTTTGTAAGTTCAGAAAGATCGCCGCATTCAGTGATGACACAGTTCGGCGCGGCCCCCTCGACCGCCTGACGCAGCGCGCCGCGAACCAGCGGGTGGTCGTCGGCGATGACAATTCGACTTGCGGCGCTCAAGACCCCTCCTCCCCGAAACGGACGCGCGGGCCACTCCCCATGGCGGACCGGCGCTTGCATTCGGAACGATTGTCATATTGTTCATCGCCGTGGCCGCGGGCGCAAGCCCATAGCGAGGAAGCGACGGTGAAGAAGCCGCTGACCGACGAAGATTTACTGGTGCGCGCCGCGATTAATGGCCGCGTCGCCTTCACGACCGGGGCCTTCGCCACGGCGGCGGCGTTGGTCGCCTTGCTTGATCGGGTCGGGGCCCCGCCGCGTCTCGTCGCCATCCTCGGTCCCGCCGTGGCGCTGGTTGGATTGGCGGCGGTAGGCCTATTGGTCCGCACCATGCGAATTTCGCGTTTTTACGCTGGTGGACGCGCGGTTCCAGCGACCTATGCCGGGCTGGCCTTCGCCTCGCTGGCGGCGGGGCTCTTCCTGCCCTTTCTCCCCCCGGTCGCGGGAGGGCCGCCATTCGTTCTACTGTTGGGAAGTTTTGCGTGCGGCTCCGTCGTCGCGGCGCTGGTCGGGGGACCGCTCCTGCGCAAGACGGGGGCCTTTTCGATTCCCGACCTCATCGCGGGGCGTTTTCCGAATCTCGCGTTGCGGCTTGGGGTCGTCGCGGTCATCGCGGCGATTGGATTGCTCATCGCGATCGCCGGCTATGAAGCAGCGGTCGATGCGCTCGTCCGCGCCACCGGCGCCCGGCGCGATATCGCGGTCTGGCTCATCGGGCTGGTGCTGATGTTCATCATTGCGCCGGGCGGCGTGGCCGGTGTGGTGTGGGCCTCGGCCGGCGCGGCCGGGTTATTGCTCGCCGGGCTTGGATTGCCGCTGGGGATACTGCTCGTCGGCGGCGCGGGCCTCCCCTTGCCGCTGGTTGGGGATCGCGCCGCCTGGGACGGGGCGCTCGCGCGCATGACCGACTGGAATACACATGCGGGTTCGGCGCAGACGATCGGCGCGGGCGTTATCGTCGCCATCGTGCTTGGTATTGGCACGCTGGCGCCCTTGCTCGCGCCAGCCACGGCGACAAGCGACCGCGCCAATGCCCGGCGCGCGGGCTTCGCGGGTTTGTTCTGGTGTCTGGTCATCGCCGCGATGACCGCCGCCAGCATGGCGCTCGCGACCCTCGCCCTCGATGGTTCGACCATCGGCGCGCGTCCGGAGCAATTGTCCACAACCATCATTGACGCCAGCCGGTCCGGTCTGTTCGAAATCTGCGGCGGCCACCCGGCCACCGCTTCGGCCGCGCGCGCGTCTTGCGCCGGCCTGCCAGGCTACTCCGGCGTTTTACGCGGCGGCGACGTCGCCGCCAGCGGTCAGTATCTGCTCCTCGGCCTTTCCGACCTCCGCGGTCTTGGCGAGGCATTCGCGGGGCTGGCTGGCGCGGGCCTCATCGCCATCGGGCTGGTGATCGCCGCCGCCGGGTTTCAGTCCGTCGCCACCGCGCTCGGGCACGATGCGTTTTATCGCGTGCGCGACGCGACCGCGATGACGAGCCGTCGGCTCGCGGTGACGCGCCTTTTGATGCTGATCGCGGTGATTGGCGTTGGCGCGCTTTTGCTGGGCGGGATGCCCGATACGCGCGCGCTGATCGGTTTGGCGATCGTCTTCTGCGCCGCGACCATAACGCCTCTGATGGCCCTGTCGATCTGGCCGCGGGCGGAGGGCGCGGACGCCGCGGCCGCGTTGCTCGCGGGCCTCGCGACCGCGGAGGTCATGATTTACTTTTTCGGTGGCGTCGGTTCGCTCGACGCCGTCGGCAAGGCCGCTGTCATTGCCAGCGCGGTCAGCTTTTTGACGGGATTCGGCGCGAGCTTCATACATTCCGCCGACCCCACGAGCCAGGGCGGCGCATTTGTGCACGGCATGTTGCGCGGCGAAAAGGACCTGCTCAATCCGGACAAGGGCGCCTAGGCAAAAGGGCCTCCAGGGTTCCGATTGCGTCCGCTTCGCTCGCCTTCTTGTCCCACCGAATGCGCGCCACGCGGGCAAGGCGCATGGCGAGGCCGGACTTGTGGCGCGCCGAGCGGCTCAATCCCTCGAATGTGATTTCAAGGACAAGACCATCGTCGCCATCATGCGCGACCTCGCGCACGGGCCCGAAGCGGTTGCGGGTGTTTTCGCGTATCCATTTATCGATTTCGCCGAGTACCGCTTCGGCGGGCCCGAATTCAGCCTTGCCGACCGGCACGAGATCCTTGCCGCGCCACACGCCGAACGTGAAATCCGAATGGAGCGAGCCGCCGCCCGGGCCGCGCCGCGCATACATGAGCACCGCGTCGATCACGCGCGGATCGCGTTTCCATTTCCACCATGGGCCGCGCGGTCGTCCGATCACGTAGGGCGAATCCACGCGCTTGAGCATGACGCCTTCGACGCCGTCGCGCCGGGGGCTTTCGCGCGCGACGGCGAGGTCCGCGAATGTCGCGAAGGGGATCAGTGGAGACAGGTCGAAAGCGGTATGGCGCTTGTCCGTCATTAGCGCCTCCAGCCGCGCGCGCCGCGCGCGCAGGGGCAGCGGACGTATGTCCTGGCCCGCGTCCATCAGCAGGTCATGGACGCGCAATAATGCTGGGAATTCCTTCAGTGCTTTCGCCGAGGGCTTCTTGCGTCCAAGCCGGAATTGCAGGTCGGCGAAGGGCCGGATCGCCTCTCCCGAACCGATCAGCAATTCGCCATCGAATGTCGCCTGTTTGAAGCTGAAAGTAAGCAGCGCCTCGATTACGTCGGGGAAAGCAGCGCTCATGTCCTCGCCCGCGCGCGAATAGAGCCGCGCCACGCGTCGCCCATCCGGCAAGGTGGCGACGGAGGCTAGCGCGCGAACGCCATCCCATTTCCATTCCGCGAGGTAATCGGCGGGATTGAGCGCGTTGAAATCCGCGGGTTCGATGGCATGCGCCAGCATGGGCGAGCGGAATGGCGCGGGATCGTCAATTGCCGGACGCGGTGCGCGACCCTCGGCCCAGGCGAAAAGTTCGGCGTACGGCTGCGACAGGCCATGCCAGACCTCGTCGATTTCGCCGACGGAAATCTCGCCCAGCATGGCGACGGCGGTCCGGGCGAGGCGCGCGGACACGCCCGTTCGCAATGCGCCGGTAACGAGTTTCAGAAGCGCCCGGCGCCCGTTTTCGTCGAGCTCGTCGAGAAGCCCCGCAATTCGGGCCGCCAACCCGGCCTGTCCCCTTCGCGCAGAGCCTCGACCACGTCCTGGAGCGTCGGACCCGGAGGCCGGTTGTGTCCGCGCGTTTCATCGAGTGGCCACATCAGCGCGATGGTCTCCGGCAGATCGCCGACAAAATCGTGACCGAGAGCGAAGAGTTCGAGATCAACTCGCTCGGCGATAAGCGCGCGCAAAAAATCCGCGCGAATTTTGGCGACGGGCAAACCGCCGGTCATCGCCGCCAGCGCAAGTCCGCGGTCGGGGTCTGGCGTTTCACGAAAATAGACGCTCAGTTGACGCAGCTTGTGGTCCAGCGAGGGCTCAAGCGCGAGCCTGTCCAGCAAGGCGGCGAAACGGTTCATTCGGCCGCCTCGTCCTCTCCTTCGCCGAAGCCAACCATGCGCAGCGGTTGCGCGCCAAGTCGGTGTTGGCGCGCCCAATGGATGATCGCGGCCTCCGCGCCATGCGTCACCCACAACTCCTCGCAGCCGGTTTCGAGGATCGTCATCCGCAATTCGTCCCAGTCCGCGTGATCAGAAATAACCAGCGGCAATTGCGCGCCACGTTGTTTCGCGAATGCTCGCACATGCATCCAGCCAGAAGCGACGGCGGCGACGGGATCGGCCAATCCCGCCGCCCATCCATCGCTGATCGCCGTTGGCGGGCA
>CAISJZ010000554.1 GCA_903885755.1 uncultured Hyphomicrobiales bacterium
AGGCGGTCGATCTCATCCGCCGCGCCTGGACCCGCCCGGCCCCTTTGCCTATGAGGGCAAGCACTATCCCCTGCGCTATGTGAATCCATGGCCACAGCCGACTCAGCAACCGCATCCACCCATCTGGGTGCCTGGCTCGCGCTCGCGCGAAACCATGGCGCAGGTGGCGCGACGCGGCTTCAGCTATTTTCTCTCATCGCGTCAGCACGGGTCGGAACTCGCCAAGGGTCGCGAACAATTCGCCAAGGTGCTGGAAGAGCATGACGACGCCTATCATCCCTTCCGCATGGGCATTTTGATGTCGGTCTATGTCGCGGAAACGGACGAGCAGGCGCGCGAGGAATCGCGCGAAGGCATCTTCTATTTCATCAAGAACTGCTTCAAGGGACACTTGCGGCAAGAGGGACGCTCGATGACCGGCGGGCCCGGCATCCCCAACATGAGCGTCGAGGATTATCGTCGCTATCTCGAACATTCGACGCCCGGCGCGCCGATGCTCGGCGACGTCAGGGACTGGGACGAATTGCACAAGGCGCAGTCGATTCTGGTTGGAAGCCCGGACACTGTTTACAAGGCGATCCGCGATCTCGTCGAAGTGGCGAAGGTCGGCAATCTCCTCATCCAGTTCCACATTGGCAACATGAAGAGCGAACACGCGCGCAAGAGCATGGAGCTCTTCGCCGAGCACGTCGCGCCGCGCCTGCGCGCCGACACCGCGAAAATGTTCGCGCGCGATTTCCCGGACATGGAGCGCAAGCTCGCCGACGCGCCGCTGTAAGCGCTGCGCTATCCCGCCGCCTTGGCCTCGCGGCGACGCGCCGTCAGAATGAATTCGGTGTAGCCGTTCGGCTGCTCGCGGCCCTTGAAGATCAGATCGCTTGCGGCCTTGAAGGCGACGCCATCGCATTTCGGCGCCATCGGCCTGTAGGCGGGGTCGCCGGCATTCTGGCGATCGACGACCGCGGCCATGCGCTTCAATGTCTCGGTGACCTGCGCCTCGGTGACGACGCCATGGCGCAGCCAGTTGGCGATGTGCTGGCTGGAAATGCGCAGCGTCGCGCGGTCTTCCATCAGGCCAACGTCATGAATATCAGGCACCTTGGAGCAGCCGACGCCCTGATCGATCCAGCGCACGACATAGCCCAGAATGCCCTGACAATTGTTGTCGAGTTCCTGCGCCACCGCGTCGGGCGCGAAGTTTGATTGCGCCAGCGGCAGGGTGATGATGTCGGCGAGCTTCGCCGGCGCGCGTTTGGCGAGCTCCGTCTGGCGCGCGGCGACATCGACCTCGTGATAGTGCAGCGCGTGCAACGTCGCGGCGGTTGGCGACGGGACCCAGGCCGTGTTGGCGCCAGCGCGGGGATGACCGATCTTCTGGACCATCATGTCGGCCATGCGGTCAGGCGCGGCCCACATGCCCTTGCCGATCTGCGCGCGACCGGGAAGCCCGCGGCGAAGCCCCACATCGACGTTGTTGTCCTCGTAGGCGGAAATCCACGCGGTCGATTTCATGTCGTTCTTGCGCACGACGGGACCAGCTTCCATGCAGGTGTGGATTTCGTCGCCCGTGCGGTCGAGAAAGCCCGTGTTGATGAAGACGACGCGATCGCGCGCCGCGTCGATGCATCTGGCGAGGTTGACCGTCGTGCGGCGCTCTTCGTCCATGATGCCCATCTTGATCGTATTCAGCGGCAGGCCGGCGAGCGCCTCGGCGCGGGCGAAGATGTCGCTGGCGAGCGCGACTTCATCCGGTCCGTGCATTTTCGGCTTGACGATATAGACCGAGCCCTTGCGCGAATTCTTGAGCGGGCCGGAACCCCTGAGATCGTGAACGGCGATGACGGCGGTGATCGCCGCGTCCACCACGCCCTCGGGGACTTCCTTGCCGTCGGCGCCCAGAATCATGTCGGAATACATGTGATGGCCAACATTGCGCGCCAGCATCAGGCTGCGGCCACAGAGCCAGAGCGTCTTGCCGTCGGGCCGCGTGTATTTACGATCCTCGTTGAGCTTGCGCTCAATGGTCTTGCCGCCCTTTTCAAGATTGGCCGACAACGTCCCCTTCATCAGTCCGAGCCAGTTGCGATAAATCGCGACCTTGTCCTCGGCATCAACGGCTGCGACCGAATCCTCCATGTCCATGATCGTGGTGATGGCGGATTCAACCAGCACGTCGGCGACGCCAGCGGGATCGGTCTTGCCGATCATGTTCGTCCGGTCGATGACGATTTCGAGGTGCAGGCCGTGGTTGGCGAGCAGGACGGAGGTCGGCGCGGCGGCCTCGCCTCGCCAGCCCGCGAACTTTTTGGGATCGGCGAGGCCGGTCTTCGCCCCGCCTTCGAGCGTGACGACCAGCGCGCCGTTCGCGATGGAATAGCCCGTGGATTTCGCATGGCTCCCGCTGGCGAGCGGCGCGGCCGTGTCGAGCGCGGCGCGTGCCCGCGCGATGACGAGCGCGCCGCGGGCGGGGTTATAGCCCTTGCCGCGGGCGCTGGCGCCGTCCTCGGGAATGGCGTCGGTGCCGTAGAGCGCGTCATAAAGGCTGCC
>CAISJZ010000555.1 GCA_903885755.1 uncultured Hyphomicrobiales bacterium
GCCGATCCGGTTGTAGCCGATGGAGGCCGGAATGGCGGCGGCGAGACCGTAGGCCGTGGCGGCGAGCGCCTCGGCGATGCCCGGCGCGACGACTGCGAGGCTGGTGTCCTGTGACTGGGCGATGCCGGCGAAACTCGTCATGATGCCCCAGACCGTGCCGAACAGACCGACAAACGGCGCGACCGAGGAAATGATCGCCAGATTCGGCAGGCCTCCCTCGACCCGCGTCAGCAATTCGCGGCCGCCGCGGTTCATCGCCTCGACGACGCGCTGGCGTCGCTCGCCGACGCCTTCCCCGGCGATGGCGAAGCGGGCGGACTCGAAGCCGTCCGCGCGGATCGGGTCGATGAGCTTGTCCCGCGCGCCATCCGCCGCGCGTCGGATCGCGCCACGCAACCGCGCCGTTGAAACGATCCCCTCGAGGATCAGCAGCCAGCACCAGACGGACGCCAGCGCCAGCAGCGCCAAGACGCCCTTGCCGACCAGGCCCGCGTGCTGAAACATCGCAATCGGAGAAATAGAAATCGCGTCCATGCGTTTCCTCTGTCAATCCAGCAATCTGTGTCGCAGGCGCCGCGGAAATGCAACCCGCGGCGCTCTTCCAGATATCGCCCGAAACGTTCGGCGATGTCGCATCTCGATCGATATCGTCACGCCGCGCTCGTCTAGAATTTCAGCTTTACGTCGGCGACATAGGTCCTGCCCGGGAAGGGATGGAACAACCAATAATTGGTGTTCGTCAGGTTATCGATGCCCACGTCAAACGACAGGGTGTCCGTCGCCGCGAAGTGCAGGCGCGTATCGACGACCGCGAAGCTGTCGAAGGCGCCATAGACGTGCGGGATGATATCGGTGTTGTCCATGGTCGAATACTGCTTGCCGCTGTAACGGGCGGCGATCGTCCACGACCAGTCCTTGGCGAACTTGTAGGTAAATCCGGCCTTGGCCCGCCAGTCCGGTACGTAGGGCACGCGCCTGCCGACAACCGTCGTCGCAGCGCCAGTCAACGGGTTTGTTCCGGCCCAGCCGGGATCGGACAGGATGCGGGAATCCACGTAGGTCAGGCTGCCGAAGAGCTGCAATCCCTCGAGAAAGACATTGTTTTTCTCGGCGGACAGTTCGACGCCCTCCATCATGATCGCGTTGACGTTGCCAATTGTCGTGGTCGGCGTCTGCGCGAAAGTAACCGGGTTCGTCACCAGATTGGTCTGCGAGATGATGGCGTTGTTGACGTTTTCGTGGAACAGCGTCAGGCGCACGCGCCCGTCATCCAGTTTGCGTTCGAAATTCACTTCGCCGTTCAGATCCTGCTCTGGCGTCAGGTTGGGATTGGCGAAGGTCACGGCGCCGCCAACCGAAAGGTTCTGGTAGAGTTCGGTTACCGTGGGATAGCGATAGGCGACGCCAAACGAGCTCGTGATGTTCCAGTCCTTGTTCACGTCCCACGACAGCGACACCTTTGGCGAAAAATTCGTCGAATTCAGGCCGGGTTGGTTGATGCTCTTCGATGAAGTAATGGCGCCGGCGCTTGTTTGAACCGTGCCCAGATTGAATCCGCCGAACGCCCGCCACGTTTCAAGCCGCCCGCCGAGCGTCAGCTTCCAGTCCGGTGCGAACTTCCACGCGTCCTGTACCCAAAGGGCGCCAGTGCGGGTTTCGCCAAGCCCGACGGAATAGAGTTGTCCCGTTCCCGTGGACGATGTGTTGTTCCAGATCGCCGAAGCATAGGTCGGACTGTTGAAATAATACCGGTCGCCATGGATGCCGAAGCTGACTTCGTGAGCGCCATTGAGTCCATCGGGCCGCCAGATTCCCTTGGCGTCGCCAAGCTGCCAGTTCGTTCCGTCGTTCCGCGCCACCTTGCCGTTCTGCGAGAATCCGAGGCCGGGCGCGGCGACGACGGTATAAGGGCTGTATTGGATGTCCTGGAGATAGTTGTAGCTCGACAGCGAGAGGTCGAAATCAAAGACCCCCTTCGTGTCGCTCTTGAGCGAGATCGCGTTGCTCAGGTGCGTTTGCCGCCACGTGTATTCGCTGCCGGCGAAGCTCGATATCCCGGCGAATGTCGGGGCGTTGGTGATGGTGGACGTGAGATAGGACTGGGGGGCCGAGGTCTGCTGGTTGTTCCAGAGCCCGACAGTGTAGGTTCCCCTTATGGACGACGAAAAATCATAGGCCAGTTTAAGATTGGCCGCGATCTGCTGGGAATGAATGGAATTGCCCAGTCCCACCACGTCGGTTACGACGCCCTGCTTGTTGAGCGCGGGGAATGTGCCTGTTGTATTCGCCGGGATCGCGCCATTGGTCACATAGGTCAGCGGTTGCGCGTCGCTGATCTGCACATTGGCGCCGAACAACCACGAGAACTGTTCAATCCTGTCGCCGATCGAGACGCTGGTTTCATGCGTCACATAGGTTCGGCTCGTGCCATACTGAGTGAAGGGCTGGATCGAGACCGTCTGCTTGGCGGTGGCGGTCAACTGGTCCGGCATCTTGGTCGTGATGATCAGCACACCGCCCATGGAATTGCCGGGATAGGCGGCGGCGTATGGACCATTGAGAAAGTCGATACGCTCGATGGATTCCGGCGGCACGAGATTCCAGTGCGGCGAGGCGCCGTTGTTGTTGTTGCCGATCAGCGCCGAAAGCAGCAGGTCGTCAGAATAAATCAGCGTGCGCGCGCTCGAATTGACGCCCCAGGTGCGCGTCGCCAGAACCGAGGAGTTATCGCCGTCGTTGCGCTTGCGCACGAACAGACTCGGCATGTATTTGACCGCGTCCTCCGGGTCCTTGAGATTGACGGTCTCGTCGATCTGTTTGGCCGTGATGCTGAAGGCCTTCTGCGGCAGTTGATATTTCTGGACCACCGGCGGCGGCGCCAGCGTGTCCGAGGGGTTTTGGGCTGGCTTGTCGGCGGCGGCCGTGACCTCGACGGTCGGCAGCGCGACCGTGTCGTCGGCGACGGCCGGGCCGAAGGCCGCGAGCGAGATGGAGGCAAGAAAGAACGCGCGCGCGCCAACGCCGCGCAATAGAGCTGATCGATACATTGAAATCCCCTGGCGGCGGACGCGTCCACCGCGTTGAACAGACAAGGCCCGGGACGGGCCAGCTTTTCAGTCAGGAGAGAGCGGGCGGGCCGCGGGCGCGCTGGCGCGCGCCAAGCCAGTCATTCGGCTGGCGAACGCCGCGATCGATCGCGGCGGCAAGGACGATGGGCGAGCGGATCGGCGCGACGAGAAAGCCGCGATCATCGGGTGGCGAATAGCCGGCATGGAGAGTCTGGCAGAACGTGCAGCAATCATGCGCGGCGGCCTGGTCGTCGGCGGGCGTCGAAGAGCCGTCGCCCGTG
The DNA here is from genome assembly GCA_903885755.1 of uncultured Hyphomicrobiales bacterium. Lineage (GTDB taxonomy): Bacteria > Pseudomonadota > Alphaproteobacteria > Rhizobiales > Beijerinckiaceae > Terripilifer. The sequence goes on from CAISJZ010000555.1 coordinate 3,350, forward strand.
GCGTGCTCGCAGATCGTGACGGTCTGTCCGATGGCGGCGCCGAGCGCGGTGAGATCATCGTTGGCCGGCGCGCGCGCATGGGCGAAGGGCGTGGCGGCGAGAACCTGAACTAGAAGCGTGAGGGTCGCGAGCCATGAACCGAAGCGGCCAAACGCAAACGACCGCGCCATCTGTCGCGGGCGCCGTCCGGCTCCGTTCGTTGCCCCTGTCGTCAACCGACCGCCCCGTTAAATCTCGGTCCGCATGAATGGCGGGCGACGTGCGGACTGTCAACTGCCCGCGGGTGGACGGATTGCCGCGCACGCCTTCCCGATGGTGCGCAAGCCAGCTAATGTGCGCGGGCCGCGCGCCATTTCACGAGCGCCGAAAATGCGACGCAAGCCGGAAGCCCGGCGCGGGAGGACTGGAAATGGACGCTCGCTTCCTCGCCCTGCGCGCCGCGACGATCGCCGGACTGGTTGTGTACCTGCTCGGCCATCGCGCCCATTCCGAAGAAAACTATCCGGACCGGCCGATTAGCGTCGTCATTCCCTCGACGCCGGGCAGCAACATGGAATTGCAGATCCGCTTGATCAGCGATGTCATACAGCGCAAGGGCGGCCAGCCCTTCGTCGTCGATCCCAGGCCCGGCGCCATGGGCGCGCTTGGCGCATCCACGGTCGCGCGCGCCCGGCCGGCCGGTTACACCCTGCTGATCTCGCCC
>CAISJZ010000556.1 GCA_903885755.1 uncultured Hyphomicrobiales bacterium
GATGCCCGAGGGCTGGATGATCAGCAAGGAGACTGGCGAACCCTTGACCGACGCAAGCCGGAGCGGCGAAGGCTTCCTGCTCCCGATCGGCGGCTATAAAGGGGCCGGCCTTGCGCTCATGCTCGGGCTTCTGGCGGGCGTGCTCAATGGCGCCGGGGTTGGCCGCGATGTCGTCGATTTCAACTTCGACGACAAGACCGCCGCGAATACCGGCCAGTTCATCATCGCGCTGGATGTAAAGCGCTTCATCGATCCCGCCGTGTTTGCCGTAGCCGCCCGCCGCCACCTCGAGGAATTGCGGGCCTCGGACAAGCTGCCCGGCGTCGACAAAATCCGTCTCCCCGGCGACGAACGCGCCATCCGCAGGACCGAGCGGACGCGGTTGGGCGTGCCGATGCCGGCGCCATTGCTGATGAAACTCGACGACCTCGCGCTCTCGCTCGGCATCGAAAAACTCGCCAGAAATTGACTAACCTTGAACTGGGCAAAAGAAATTTCCGCCCAACCCTTGCATTTTTGGCCTTTTGGACTATGTTGCTCCCATCGAATTTCGGCCGGAAGACTTGGCCCCGCGTCCCGAGGGATGCATGCTTAAGACCTCTCCAAAATATCGATCGACCCCGGCCCCGCGTTATGCGGGCCAACTTTCTATTGGAGAGAGACCATGGCTACCGGAACCGTGAAGTGGTTCAACGCCCAGAAGGGCTTCGGATTCATTCAGCCCGACGACGGCGGCAAGGACGTTTTCGTTCACATCAGCGCCGTTGAGCGCGCTGGCTTCCGCGATTTGCAGGACGGCCAGAAGGTCAGCTTCGAACTGACCCAGGACAAGCGTTCGGGTCGTTCCTCGGCGGACAACCTCAAGGCTCTCTGAGCCCTGTCCGCGTCGCCGACCACGGATGTACTGGCGACGACGCGCAATGAATGATCCCGCTTCGGCGGGCGTGAGACCCCCGGCGCTCGCCGGGGGTCTTTGCGTTTCCGGCGCGGCGATACTGTCCGCTGGCGCTGGCCGGGCGCGCGTTGCTATAAGCCGCCAACCTCCGCCGCGCCGCCGCGCTCGGCCAGGAGAACGGCTCAACTCGATGATCATGTCCAAGCCCGGCAACAAGTATTCCCGCGTCCTGCGCTTCGTCACGCATTACTGGTGGTTGTCGCCGCGACTATTCAGCATCCTCGTCGTCGCGCGAATTCTCTCGACGCTGGTCGACGTGACCGTGCCTGTCGCCTCCGGCACGCTCGTCGACGCCATCGCGTCGGGCGACAAGGCCAACCCGTGGCCCGCCCTGAGGGCTCTGGGCGTTTTGCTGGCGCTTGTCGCGCTGTTCCAGATTTCGCGGCAGCTCGTCACCTTTCTGCTCAACCGCATGAGCGCCCGGGCGATCACCGCCATCGGTCGCGACGCCTTCGCCAAGGTGCAGCGCTTTTCGGCGGAATGGCACGCCAACTCCTTCGCCGGCGCGACGGTGCGCAAGATCACCCGCGGCATGAATTCGTTCGACACGTTCACCGATACGCTGGCCTTCAATCTCGTGCCGGCGTTGATCGTGGTGATCGGCGTGACCGCGACCTTCGTGTGGCGCTGGCCGATGCTTGGCGCGGTCGTCGGCGGCTGCATCGTGGTGTTCATCGCGGTCAGCGTGACGCTGTCGATCTATTATGTCAGCCCCGCCAATCGCGCGGCGCGCGAGTGGGATTCGCGCCTGAGCGGCACTCTGGCTGATTCCGTCACCGGCAACGCCACGGTAAAAACCTTCGCAGCCGAGCTTCGGGAAGACGCGCTGTTCGCGGATGTCGCCCGCAACTGGGGCGAAAAATCCGTCGTCGCGTGGGATCGCGGCGCCTGGACAGGTCTTGCCCAGAACGCGATGCTGATGGTCATCCAGGCGGTGATGCTCGGCGTTGGCATCCTGCTGTGGAGCCGGGGCGTGGCGACGCCAGGCGATATCGCCAGCCTCATCGCGACCCAGTTCCTCCTGTCCGGTTATCTCCGCGACATCGCCCAGAAC
>CAISJZ010000557.1 GCA_903885755.1 uncultured Hyphomicrobiales bacterium
GTAGTCCGCGATCTCGACCGCCAACTTGTTGAGCGCCTCGGCGATTTCATCGCGGCCGAGCGCGGTCAGGCGTTGCAGGCGCAGATCGAGAATGGCGCGCGCCTGCGTCTCCGACAGGCGATACGATCCATCCGCGTTGATCGAATGGCGCGGATCGGCGATCAGGGTGATCAGCGAATCCATGTAGCGCGCCGGCCAGTCGCGGCCCATCAACGCCTCGCGCGCCGCCGCCGCGTCGGGCGAGGTGCGGATCAGCCGGATGACCTCGTCGATATTGGCCACCGCGATGGCGAGGCCCACCTGTATATGCGCGCTGTCGCGCGCCTTGTTCAGCAGGAACTTGACCCGACGGGTGACAACCTCCTCGCGGAAGGCGATGAAGGTCCGCAGGAAATCGTCTAGCCGCAGCATCTCCGGCTTGCCGCCGTTGAGCGCGATCATGTTGCAGCCGAATGAAGACTGTAGTTGCGTGTAGCGATAAAGCTGATGCAGAACGACGTCGGGCACCGCGTCGCGCTTGATCTCGATGACAATTCTCATGCCGTCGCGATCGGATTCGTCGCGCAGTTCCGAGATACCCTCGACGCGCTTCTCGCGCACGAGTTCACCGATCTTCTCGAGCAGCGTCGCCTTGTTCACCTGATACGGAATTTCCGTGATGATCAGCGCGTCGCGATCCTTGCGAAGCTGTTCAACCACGACCTTGCCGCGCACCAGCACGGAGCCGCGGCCCGTGGTATAGGCAAGGCGCGCGCCGCCGCGCCCCAGAATGACGCCGCCCGTCGGGAAGTCTGGCGCCGGGATATATTCCATCAGTTCGATGATGGAGATGTCGGGTTTGTCCATCATGGCGAAGACGCCGTCGATGACTTCGCCCAGATTGTGCGGGGGAATGTTGGTCGCCATGCCGACGGCGATGCCGCCGGCGCCGTTGACCAGCAGATTGGGGAAACGCGCCGGCAGTACCGTCGGCTCCTGGTCCTTGCCGTCGTAGTTCGGCTGGAAATCGACCGTGTCGAGTTCGATGTCCTTGAGCAGCGACATCGCCACTTCCGCGAGGCGCGACTCGGTGTAACGCATCGCCGCTGGCGGATCGCCGTCGACCGAGCCGAAATTGCCCTGTCCGTCGATCAGCGGCAGACGCATGGAAAATGGCTGCGCCATGCGCACGAGGGCGTCGTAGATCGACAGATCGCCGTGCGGGTGATATTTACCCATGGCGTCGCCGACCGAGCGCGCCGACTTGACGTAGGACTTGTCCGGCGTGAATCCGCTCTCGTACATCGTGTAGAGAATGCGGCGATGCACCGGCTTGAGGCCGTCGCGAACATCCGGCAAGGCGCGGCTAACGATCACGCTCATGGCGTAATCGAGATACGAGCGCTTCATCTCGTCGGTGATCGAGACCGGGCGAATATCGGAACCGCCGCCGGGCGGCGTCTCGTCGTTGGTTTTATCGGCCAAAAGAACGCAATCCAGTGAGCGGAAATCGTTCCGTGAGGACTATCCGATTCCCGCCGGAGACGCCAGCGCGCGCCAAATTTGGGGCAACTGAAAAGCCAAGCTTTTTCAAGCCTTAAAGGTCACGCCGCGATGGCGGCGCGAGTTTTCCCCGGCTATCCCCGGCAAAAGCGGGCGCGGATTGTCCACACCGCCCTTGAGCAGTCCTAGAACGGGATATCGTCGTCCATCGGCGCGGGCGCGCGACCGCCGCCGCCAGCCACCGCCGGGCGTTTCTCCATGGGCGAGGTCCGGCCAAAGCCGCCGCCGCCGCCACCGCCACCGCCGCCCTCGGAGCGGGAATAGCCGCCGCCGTCGTCGGTCATGGCGCCCTCGCCGCGCCGGTCGAGCATCTGCAACGCGCCGCGGAGGCGCTGCAGCACAACTTCGGTCGACTTGCGCTGGTTGCCGTCCTTGTCGGTGTATTCGCGGGTCTGGAGCTGGCCCTCGATGTAAACCTTCGAGCCCTTTTTGAGGTACTGTTCGGCGACCTTCCCGAGGTTCTCGTTCCAGATCACCACGTTATGCCACTCGGTCTTTTCCTTGCGCTCGCCGCTGGCCTTGTCGCGCCAGGTCTCGCTGGTGGCGACGCTGAAACTGACGACCGCGTCGCCATTGCCGGTGCGCCGCGTCTCGGGATCGCGGCCCAGATTGCCGACCAGAATGAC
>CAISJZ010000558.1 GCA_903885755.1 uncultured Hyphomicrobiales bacterium
GTTCAATGACGAGGCGATGCGCGCCATCGCCGGCAAAGCGATCGCCCGCAAGACCGGCGCTCGTGGCTTGCGCTCGATCATGGAATCGATCTTGCTCGAATCGATGTACGAACTGCCCGGACTCGACGGGGTGACCGGCATGGTCATCAATAAGGAAGTCGTCGAGGGCCGTGCGAAGCCTCTCTACATCTACTCCGAACGACGCGCCGATTACGCCGACTGGCGCGGCGACACGGGCGCGACCAGCGCCTGATATTGGCTTGGTGCGGGCTCCTGATGGGGTCCGCACCCTTTTGCCACACTTCCCCTTGATCTACGTCATCACCGGCTCCACCTTATAGTGGCATCTCACTATTGGCACGGCTTTCGCAAGCGTGCCGACAGGGTCGGAACCGTCCGGTCCTGATTTTTCGAGAAAGGCTGCTATGCTCGACATTACGCGCGGTACGCTTTATCCGGTCCTACCGCTCCGAGACATCGTCGTCTTCCCGCACATGATCGTGCCGCTCTTCGTCGGTCGCGAGAAATCCGTGCGTGCGCTCGAAGACGTCATGAAAGACGACAAGCAAATCTTGCTTGTCACCCAGAAGAATGCCGCGCAGGACGATCCCGCGCCCGGCGATATTTATACGGTCGGCACCATCGGCACGGTGCTGCAACTGCTGAAGCTGCCCGACGGCACCGTGAAGGTGCTGGTTGAAGGCGGTCAACGTGCCCGCATCTTGGGCTTCACCGAACATGAGGCCTTCTTCCAGGCGAAAGCCGAGGTCATTCCCGAGAATGCCGGCGAGCAGCAGGAAGTCGAGGCTTTGGCGCGCACGGCGGTCACGCAGTTCGAACAGTACATAAAGCTCAACAAGAAGATTCCGCCCGAGGTGCTGGTGTCGATCAACCAGATCGACGAGCCGACCAAGCTCGCCGACACGCTGGCCTCGCATCTGCAACTCAAGATCGCCGACAAGCAGGATCTGCTCGAGACGGATTCCGTCACCGGCCGGCTCGAGAAAATCTTCGGCCATATGGAAGCCGAGATCGGCGTCTTGCAAGTCGAGAAGCGCATCCGCAGCCGCGTGAAGCGCCAGATGGAGAAGACTCAGCGCGAGTACTATCTCAACGAGCAGCTGAAGGCGATCCAGAAGGAACTCGGCGAAGGCGAGGACGGTAAGGACGAACTCGCGGAAGTCGAAGAACGCATCGCCAAGACCAAGCTCTCGAAAGAGGCGCGCGAAAAGGCGCAGGCTGAAGTCAAAAAGCTGCGCGCCATGAGCCCGATGTCGGCCGAAGCCACGGTCGTCCGCAACTATCTCGACTGGCTGCTGTCCGTTCCGTGGGAGCAGCGCACGAAGGTGAAGCGCGACCTCAAGGCGGCCGAGAAAGTGCTCAACGCCGACCATTTCGGTCTCGAGAAGGTCAAGGAACGCATCCTTGAATATCTCGCCGTGCAGCAGCGCATGAAGAAGGTGAAGGGGCCGATCCTCTGCCTCGTCGGTCCTCCCGGCGTCGGCAAGACCTCGCTCGGTAAATCGGTCGCGCAAGCGA
>CAISJZ010000559.1 GCA_903885755.1 uncultured Hyphomicrobiales bacterium
GGCGGTCACGGCATGGCCGCACTCCGGGATGATCTCAACCTTCGCGCCGGCGATGCCCGCCTTCCACGGCTCGGCGTAGGCCGGCGGAAAGAGCTTGTCGTTCGCGCCCCAGATGATTTGCGTTGGCACGTTGACGCGATGCAGCCATCGCGCCAGCGCGGGATCGAACCAGCGCGGCTCCCAGCCCATGCGCGCGGCCATGAAGCGGTTGGCGAGCGCGCGATCGTTGTCTTCCTCGCTTGGCGCCAACGCCAGAACGGCGTCGGCGAGTTTCTGGTTGTGGAATATGTTGCGCACGCTCTCTTCCGCCGACCAGATGAAATTGTCGCCGCTGGGAATGCCCTTCACGCGCAGACCCGCCGGCGCGATGAGCGTGAGATCGAGGAGCTGTGTGCAATTGCGGATCGCGAGTTCGGCCGCCGTCCATCCGCCAAGCGAATGGCCGACCAGATGCACCTTGCCGACGCCCAGACCATCAAGGACGTCGAGATAGTACATCGCCATGTCGCCGATGTTGCGGATCCAGTTGGGCGCCGGCGTGTCGCCGAACCCGGGATGCTCGGGAATGATGACATCGTATTTGGCCGCGAGCTTGTCGAAGAAAGGCGTCCACACGGGCAGACCGCCCGCCGAATGCAGAAACAGAAGCGGCGCGCCAGCTCCGGCTCGTAGAAGCCTTGCGTCTATATCCCTGACCTTGTGCCGGGTGATTGGCGGCGCCATGGCGCGTTCCTCCTCTTGAATTCCTCTGAAGCAACTATGGCCAGCGTGGCGGCGGAATCAACCCGTCGCCACCGAATGGCGGCAATGCGTCGCGGGCGGCTCAGGCCGCGCTCGCGACGTTATCGGCGACGTCCTTGCTTTCGATGACGTCGAAACGCCTGCCGGCGGTTTCCGGCAAGGTGAGCGTGAAGAGTAGACTGATCGCGGAACCGACAAGGGCCAGCATCATGCCGTTTAGCAATCCCATCGTCTCCGCGAGCACCGGCACGAGATAGGGCGCGATGGCGCCGACCAGCCGCCCCATGGTGAAGATGGTGGACGCCGCCGTCGAGCGAAGTTCGACGGGATAAAGTTCGGCGAACCAGGGACCGAACTGACCGATCGAACCCTGTCCGAGACTCCAGAGCGCGAAGGCCCACATCGTCGACCAGCCAAAAATCTCGCCGGGAAATTTTGTCGCGCCGGTCGCGTAGATGGCCAGTACGCCGCAGACGCCCACAAGGGTCGAGACGATGATCGCCTTCCTGCGGCCCCAGGCGTCGCTAAGATAGCCGGAGATAAGCATGCCGACGGCGGCGATGACGGCGGTGAACAGGGTTACGCCCAGCAGGTTATTCTGCGTTGCGCCGAGCCCCCGGATCATCAAGCCCGGCATGAACACGCTGATGCTCTGATAGTTGATGATGTATCCGCCAGCGACGATCGTGCCGCAAACGAAGTATTTCAACGACGGGCCCGTCATGATCTCGATAAGCGGCGAACGCTCCCGCTTCTTTTCCTCCGGCAGTTTGCCAGCCGCTTCCAGTGCGTGAAACTCCGTCCACAGGCGCGATTCCGGCATTCCGCGGCGCACGGCGAACATCAGGATGATCGGCAGGGCCCCGACCAGCAGCGCGGCTCGCCAGGCGGTATCAGGCGTGAAGGTCTGCAGCGCCCAGGTGACAACGAGCGCCGCGAGGATCAGGCCGATCGACGAGGCCGCCTGAACGATGGCGCTGCCAAACCCGCGGCGATTGCGGTCCCACACCTCGTTGAAGAGCACCATGCCCGCGCCCCATTCGCCGCCGACGCCAACGCCCGCGACAAACCGGAAGAACAGCAGCGACCAGAAGTCCCACGCGCAGGCCGACAGAATCGCGCCACCCGACAGCAGCACCAGGGTGAACATCAATGCGTTCTTGCGTCCCCAGCGATCGCCCATCCAGCCAAACAGGATGCCGCCGACCACCGACCCCGCGAGCGTCATCGCGACGACAAGCCCGACCTGCGGAAGCGTGATTCCAATCGACTTCTGGATCACTGGCATCAGGAAGGCGAGCACGATCAGATTGTAGAAATCGAGCCCATAGCCCAGCACGGCCGATACGGCGACAAGCTTTCGTTCGCCCGGCGTGTAGCCCATCGACGTTGCGTCGGTCATGTGTTTCCCCCGGACTTTGTTTTATTTTAGTGTTCGCTGAACAGTTTGCCGAAGCCCGGCATTTGGTCGCGCACGCCGCCGGTGCGCAGCGCGTGCCAGACCATGGCCTGATTGCTGGTGACGACTGGCTTGCCGAGATCGCGCTCCAGCGCCGCGATGATCGGCGTTGAGCGGATGGTCGTGCAACTCAGAAAGTAGGCGTCGGCGCGCACGTCGAGATTGTCCATGGTCATGCGATACCACGCGCCCGGCTCGACGGCGGCGTAGGCGTTGCCGCCACTCAGCGCAAGACCCTTCTGCTTGATGACATCGATCTGGTTGTGGGCGAAATAGTCCACCTCGCGCAGATTGACGTCTTCCTTGTAGGGCGACAGCAATACGATTTTCCGCGCGTTGAGGGCGCGAAACGCCGCGGTCAGCGCCTCGGATGTCGCGATCGAAGGTTTGCCCGTCGCCTTGCGGATACGCTCGCCAATGCGCTTTTCCATCTCGGCGTCATAGGTAGAGACCGCCGTGCAATGGAAGACGATGAGATCGGTGCCCGCATCGGCGACAAGTTCGGCGGCTTCCTCGACCTTTTCGGTCATTTTCAGGAGTTGTTCAGGGCCGCCGCCGACAAGCTTCAATCTTGTCGTGTGGACGGCGACGCCATCCGGCAGCATCGAGGGCAGTTCTGGTTCGGCCACCTGATTGCTGGATGGCAGCAACATGCCAAGACGCAACCGCCAGCCGAAGCGGACCGAACCCTGAACGCCCGACGATTGCGATCCGTTGCCCATGCGAGACCTCCCGTTCCAATGATTTATCGCGTCCACTTCGGTGGTTGGCCATGGTTATCCCCAATTCGGCCGCGCTTGCCAAGCGCGCGCCAGCCGACGCATGATCCCGACCCAACCCGAAAACAACACCGGAGAATTCCGTGCCGATCGAACTGCACACGTGGGACACGCCGAATGGCCGCAAGATCAGCGTCGCGCTGGAGGAATTGGGGTTGCCCTATTCCATTCATCCCATCGACATCAGCAATGGAAAGCAGTTCGACCCGGCCTTCCTGAAAATCAGTCCGAACAATCGGATTCCGGCGATCATCGATCCCGAGGGGCCCGAGGGCAAGCCGGTCAGCGTATTCGAATCCGGCGCCATCCTGCTCTATCTCGCCGAGAAGACCGGCAAGTTCCTCGCCGCGAAGGGCGCCGCCCGCATCGCGGCGTGGGAATGGCTGATGTGGCAGATGGGCGGTTTTGGCCCGATGCCCGGACAGGTCCACCACTTCCTGATGGTGAAGGACGAGGCGGCCAAGGCCTATGGCTATGAACGCTACCACAAGGAGACGCTGCGCCTGTATGGCGTTGCCGATCGCCGCCTGGCCAATGTCGAATTCTTCGCCAGCGACATTTCTATCGCCGACTTCGCGATTCTAGGCTGGGCCTGGCGTCATGAGCGCCACAACGTCGATCTCGCTAGTTTTCCGCACGTGAAGCGCTGGTACGAAACCATGATGGCGCGGCCGGCCGTGAAACGCGGCCTGAGCGTTGATCTGAAGACGGCGCGGGGATAAATTCACGAGGGTCAACCGGAGGCATGTCAATGCCGCGCAAAGTCTACGATCGGGACTATTACGGTTGGGCTGTCGATCAGGCCGCCCTTCTGCGCGCGGGCAGGCTCGCGCAGGCCGATATCGAACATATCGCCGAGGAGATCGAGAGCATCGGCAAGGGGGAAAAGCGCGAGCTTGTGAGCCGCCTCGCCGTGCTCCTGCTGCATCTCCAGAAATGGCGGTTCCAGCCGATGCTTCGAGGACCATCATGGCGGGCGACAATCCGCGTGCAGCGCCGGGACCTCGCCGTTCACATGCGGGACAATCCAAGCCTGAAGTCCGTGCTGGGCGAGGCCATAGAGCAGGCGTACGGAAACGCCATCATTGAAGCCGAGGCGGAGACAGGACTGCCGGAGGCGTCCTATCCCGCCGGTTGCCCCTGGGGTTTCGAGCAGATGATGGACCCGGAGTTCTGGCCGGACTGAACGGGCCAGCCCCTACCTCCAGTAGGCGAACCCCATCCCGCTGCCGGTGCCGGCCACCGAGCGATAGAGCGGCTGGTAATCGACCAGCGTCATCTTGAGCCCGGCCTCGTCCATGGCTGATTTCGTGGGAATCCAGTTCTTCAGTTCTGAATTGCCCGATCGATAGAAATTGTCGGGGAAGGCGAGCAGGGGCTCCGGATCGAGATTGGCGAACGCCTCCAGAAACTCGCGATCGAATTTCTCGTCGACGACAAAATGCGACATGCCGCCCGAACCGAGAATGGCGACGCGCAGATCGCTGTCCCATGATTTGATAGCCCGGGCGAGCGCGACGCCGAGATCGTAGCATCGCCGCCCGCTCGGCCGGTTGGGCGGGTAGAACGTGTTGGTGAAGATCGGCACTGTCGGCGGCGCATTGTCCCCCATGATGCGCTGGTAGTAGAAGCCGAAGGCATGTGGCAGGCCGGTCAGGCGCGACTCCCGCCGCTCGGGCAGGACTTGAGAGGTCGCGACATCGAAATTCTGGTCCATCAGCTTTTCGATGAGATGCAGTCCGAGCGCGCGATGGCCCGGATAGGTCTTGGCGACCTTGGGATGATGGTTCGGCTCGGCGATCTCCACGCCCGGCCCAAGTAGCTTTTTCTGTTCGTCCGAGAACGGAATGTTGGCGAGCGTCTCGCCGTAAAAAACCATGATCGCGGGCTGATTGTCTTCGCCCATGATTTCCATCTGGTCATTGCCGAGCATGACGGTCACATCAGGCTTCACCTCGGCGAAGACGCGCGCCATTTCCGCCATCGCGGTCTGGCATGCGTCATAGCGTTTCTGGCGAACCGGGAGTTCGATCTGCGGGCCAAAATTCTCATGGGCGCGCAACGCCGCGAGTTCCTCGAAATTGTAGGTCTTGCCGCGATAGGCCAGCGCCGGATTTTGCAGGTCCGCCTGAACGCGACCGGTCCAGAGCTCCGGCGGCGTGCCGAGCAGCGGCCCATGCGAGGCGACCATGCCGAGAACGATCTTTGCCATGTTCCATCTCCCTCTTGGGGTCAGCTTTTAGCGCGCTTTTTTTCCGTTAGCACCAGATAAATCGAGGCGGCGATGATGAGCGCCATGCCGGCCACGCTCCAGACGCCCGGAATTTCCCCAAAGAGGAAATATCCCACGATCGCGGCATAGACGATCCGCGAGTAATCCAGCGGCGCGAGCGCCGTCGTGTCGCCGAGCGTCAGTCCCTTGGTGATCATGCTTTGCCCGACGATGCCGAGAAAGCCGATGAGTAGCAGCGGTAAAACCTCAATGGCGCGCGGCGCGACCCATTCGGCCCAGGCCAGCGGAATCGAGAACAGCGTGTTCCAGAAGGCGTAATAGAACATGATGACGCGCGGCGGCTCGGTGCTGGACAGTTGCTTGATCGACAC
>CAISJZ010000560.1 GCA_903885755.1 uncultured Hyphomicrobiales bacterium
ACCAAGCGCTACATCGATCAGGTCAAGACCCTGTCGGAAGCCGACCGCTACAAGATATTCGAGGGCAACGCCCGCTCGGTCTACCCACTGCTCGACAAGATACTGACCAAGCGCGGCAAGCCGGGCAAGAAGGTCTGATCCATCCACCCCTCGCCGCGCGCGGACGGGTTCGCGCGCGGCTTTCCCATGTTCCAGGAGAATCCCATGGCATTGCCGCGTCTCAACAAGGTCATCAAGGCGCTCGAGGAAGGCCAGCACGCCTTCAGCACGTTCTCGCCTTGCGAGGTCGATTCCGCTATCGCGTTGCAGACCGCGAAATACGACAGCGTCGTCTTCGAGGGCGAGCACAACGGCTGGGACATCAAATCCCTGCGCGATAGCCTGCAGTACATGTTGAATCGCGGCCAGATCGCCAAGTCCGGCTCCATTGTCCCCAATGTCACGGCGATGGCGCGCATCCCCGCCAATGGCGTTGAAATGAACCAGTTCCTCGCCAAGCAGGCGCTGGATCTTGGCTGCTATGGCATTGTCTGGCCGCATATCTCGACCGTGGCCGAAGCCTATAACGCCGTCGCCGCCTGCCGCTATCCCCGCCTGAAGAGCAAGGCCCTCTACGAGCCCGCTGGCATCCGCGGCGATGGCCCGACGCAGGCCGTGCGCTACTGGGGCGTCAGCCAGCAGGAATATTACGAGATCGCCGACGTCTGGCCGCTCGCGCCGAAGGGCGAGATTTTCGTCATCATCCAGATCGAGGACACCGCCGGAATCACGAACCTGCCGGACATGCTGAAGAACGTGCCCGGCATCGGCGCGGTTCTCATTGGCGAGGGCGATCTGTCGCAGGAACTCGGCTATCCCCGCCAGTACGAGCACAAGGTCGTGCTCGACGCGATGGCGCAGATTGTCGACACCTGCAAGAAGCACAATGTCGTCGTCGGCCATCCGCATGTGGAAGTGTCGAACGTCGAGCGCGTCGTGGGCGAGGGCTATCGCTTCCTCATGTGCTCGGCGCCCCGCAGCTACAACACGCTGAACAAGGCGCTTGGCGTCGTCGGTCGCTCATAGGTGGATACCGACAGGGAGAGCTTGATTCGTGTTCAGTCCGATGCCCGCGGCCGGCAAGGTCAAGCTCAAAACCAATCTCGCGGATTACGCGATTACGAAGGCGCTGAAATCGGGCGGCGTGCCGTCCGAAATCGTCGAGTTCGAGTTTCTGGGAACGAAGATCGCGAACCAGGGCTTTAAGCCCATGGTTCGCGAAGGCAGGTTCGACGCGGGCGAACTCGCGATCGTGACGTTTCTTCAAGCGAAGGCGTGGGGCAAGAAGCTGGTTTTGCTTCCAGCGGTCATGATGGGTCGCTTTCAGCACAACTGCATTTCCTACAATTGCGCGAAGGGCGAAATCACGCCCAAACAGATCGAGGGCAAGCGCGTTGGCGTGCGCGCCTATTCCCAAACCACGGGCGTGTGGGTGCGCGGTATTCTTCAGCACGAATATGGCGTCGATCTCTCGAAGGTGCATTGGACGACCTACGAGGACCCCCATGTCGCCGAATACAAGGACCCGGATTTCCTCGCGAAGTTCGATCCGAAAGGTCGCGCAATGGAGCAGTTGATGCTCGATGACGACATGTTCGACGCGGTCATTCTGGGTGGTGAAATTCCCGACGAACCGCGCGCCAAAACGCTCATCCCGAACCCGCGAGAGGCGGCGCTGGAGTGGCATCGCAAGACCGGCGCGGTCAGCGTCAATCACTTTTTCGTGGTGTCGGAGGAAGTGGCGAAACGCCCCGACGTCGTGCGCGAGATCTGGCGCATGCTCGTCGAGACCAAGAAGGCCATGCCGCCGCCGGCCAACGGTATCGATGTGCATCCTTTCGGTCTCGCCAACAATCGCAAGAACCTCGAACTCATCATCCAGTTCGCGTGGGAGCAGCGGATGCTGCCGCGCAAGATGACGGTCGACGAACTGTTCACTGATTTAACAGCCAATCTCGACGCCTAGGAGAAGACCGACATGCCAAAACCCGTTCGCCGAATCGTCACTGGGCACGACGCCAGCGGCAAGGCCGTCGTCCTCATGGACGGCCCGGCGCCAAACCAGCGCGTGCGCGCGGCGACCGGTCTGGCCTCGACGCTTTTGTGGGTGACGGAGGAATCGCCCGCCGATGTTTCGTTCAATACCGACCGCGCCGAGCGGGAGTCGCCGGTCGCGCCGCCAGCGCGCGGCTCGATTTTGCGCGTGGTGGAATTTCCCCCCGCTGGCGATACTGGCGGCGTCAGCCACGAGCAGGTGCTCAAGGAAATGGGTCTGCATCACGAGGGCGGCAAGAAGCTTCGCCACCCCTTCATGCATCGCACCCGCAGCATCGACTACGCGATCTGTCTCGAAGGCGAGATCGATATGCTGCTCGATGATTCCGAAGTCACGATGCGCGCCGGCGACATCATGGTGCAGCAGGCGACCTATCACGCCTGGGTCAACAACTCGAAGGCCAATTGCCGCATCTGCTTCGTGCTGATCGATGGCGATGAGCCGCCGGCCTGGAAGCAGGGTTGAGAGTCCTCGCTAGGCGGGAAAATAATAATCCCGGCCCGTGCGATAGTCGCGCGCGGTCTGCGCGGCGTCGCGATTGACGAGCGCACGGTTGTACATCGGGTGCGTCATGCTTCGCACCTCATGGTCGAGCGTGAACATCGGCGCGCCGGACTCGATATCGAGGATGGAAAAGATTCGATACTGGTAGCGGTTTGATTCCTCGATTTTCGCGCCGAATTCCTGCAGCGCGCGATAAGGTTTCGAGAAATTGGCGACGTAAATCTGGATGTGATGGTCGACGCAGGGGTCCGCCGGCGCCGCTCGTTCCTCGAACAGAAGCCGTTGTCCGTTCCCGCAGACAATGCGCGCCTCATTGCCTTGATCACTTGCCTCGACCATCGCCAGCGCCCCGAAAACCTCGCGATAGAAGCGCGCTATCCGGTTGGCCTGTCCGCGCGCGACTTCGAAAGAGACATAGGCCATGCCGAGTCCCATGGCGCCGAAGCGCGCCGTGTCCGGCGCGTGACAGCGAATGCGATTCCCCCACGGGCATGTCGACTCGACCGCGTCATCAATATGACGGCACGAAAATCTGCTTCCTTCCAGCATTGGCGCAACGCGCGCCAGCCTCGCTCGTAGCGCGTCGAGGTCTGGCAGCACGAGGCCGGTCACGATGCCAGGTGCGACGACGGCCGGTCCCGTTGGCAAGTGAAATTGGCTGTCTCCGACATTGACCCACATATTTTCGACGCCAGTCATCATGGCGGGGTCGCGTGTCAGGCCAAGGCCGGTCATGTAGAAAATCGTCGCCAGCCGCTGGTCGGGCACACGGTGATTGACGTGGCCGAGATTGACGATGTTGCCGAGGTCTTCCGCGGCGCGGTCGAAGGCATTGGTCGTCATGCGGTCCTCCTGTTTCGCGCCATCATTCCAGCCTTATCGGGCCCTGTCACTCCCCGCTCGCGTGGGTGAGAGCCTTGCGAAAGACCGTGGGAAAGGCTTCGGTTGACAGCTCCTTTTCCGCGACCCAGCGCATGCCCTCGGGGGCTTTGGTTGTCCGACCAACCCTGGCGACAAAGACCGATAGCGTGAGCGCGAAATGGGTAAATACATGCTCCACCACGCCCGGCAGCAACGTCCATTTCGCCGCGATGGGCGCGCGCGCGAGCGCGCGCGACAGGTCGAAGTCTGAACTCCATTCCGTGCCGGGTATTTCGGTCATGCCGCCGAGCAATCCCCGCGGCGGGCGGGTTCGCGCGAGCACCGCGCCATCGGCGCGCTGGACATGGAAAACGGCGCCGGCGCGCTTTGGGCGTTCCGTCTTGGGCGCCTTGACGGGGTAGCGCTCCATGTCGCCAGCGATGCGCGCGGCGCAACACGCCATGAACGGACAGAGCGCGCACATTGGCCGGCGCGGCGCGCAGATCGTGGCGCCAAGATCCATCATGCCTTGCGCGAAGTCGCCAGCGCGCTCTCGCGGCGTCAATCGGTCCGTCGCGGCGCGGATGCCGGACTTGGCGGCGGGCATGGCCTCGCCAATCGCAAATAGCCTTGTCACCACGCGCTCCACATTTCCATCGACGACGACCGCGCGTTGCCCGAACGCGATCGCCGAGATCGCCGCCGCTGTATAGGGTCCAATGCCCGGCAGCTTCAGTAGCGCGGCTTCATCCGCGGGAAAGCGCCCGCCATGCTCGTTGGCGACGACCTTCGCGCAGGCGTGGAGATTTCTGGCGCGCGAATAGTAACCAAGCCCGGCCCAGGCCTTCATCACTTCCTCGACCGGCGCCGCGGCGAGATCGCCGACGCGCGGCCAAAGCGCAAGGAATTTCGCGTAATAGGCTTTGACAGCGGGCACGGTCGTCTGCTGCAGCATGACCTCTGACAGCCAGACCGCGTAGGGGTCGGGCGTCGCGCCGGGTCTGGCGCGCCATGGCAGGTCGCGGCGATGGCGATCATACCAGGCGAGCAGATCGCGGGCGTCGGGAGACTTCGGCATGGCCCGGTGTAGCCGCGCCGCGCTCCCGCGACCAGCCGGAATTAACGAACAATTCAGGATGTTCTTGCCGCCCGCCTCGCCCGCGCGCAGGGTCGGCGGGAAAACCATAGGCGCGCCATGAAATGTTACACACACAGGGGCTCGGACGCGGTCGGCGTCTGCTGGCAATGCGGGCGCGGCCTGTGCGGGGGCTGTGCGCGCGATTTCGAGCCGGGGCTCGCCTGTTCGGACGCCTGCGCGGCGAAGCTGACCGCGCCGGTCGAAAGCCCGGCCAGGTCATTCGCGCCGCCATCCTTTGAGGCCATCGCCGCGCGTGAGGGCGTTGTCGCGGAGCCCGCGCAAGCGCCCGGCCCGCGTCGGCGGTTTGCCCCGCCATCCTTTGAA
>CAISJZ010000561.1 GCA_903885755.1 uncultured Hyphomicrobiales bacterium
CGCAAACCGCCCGGCCTTTCAAAATCCTCGGGGAAGTGCGTGAGCGCGCTGACGACGGGGATCGGCGTCAATCCGCCAAGCGCGCAGAGCGAGCCGTCCGTCATCAACTGGCAGAGATCGTCGAGCACCGCGCGGTTCTTCTTGCGCTCGGTTCCCGCGATGATCCGGTCGAGCGTCTCGACGCCGCGCGTCGAGCCGATTCGGCATGGCGTGCACTTGCCGCAGCTCTCGATGGCGCAGAAGTCCATGGCGAAGCGCGCCTGTTTGGCCAGATCAACCGTGTCATCGAAGACGACAATGCCGCCATGGCCGAGCATGCCCTTGACCGCCAGCATTTCTTCATAGCCGAGCGGCGTGTCGAGCAGTTTTTCCGGAAAATACGCGCCCAGCGGCCCGCCAACCTGCACCGCGCGCAACGGACGCCCGCTGTGGGTGCCGCCGCCGAAATTCTCGACAAGCCCGCGGATGGTGACGCCGAGCGCGAGTTCGACGAGCCCTCCGCGCTTGATATTGCCGGCGAGCTGGAAAGGCTGCGTGCCCTTCGAGCGGCCAAGTCCGTAATCGGCGTAAGCCTTGGCGCCATGCGCCATGATCCACGGCGTGGCGGCGAAGGACAGCACGTTGTTGATGACGGTGGGCTTGCCAAACAGACCCTTGATGGCGGGCAGCGGCGGCTTGGCGCGCACCTGACCGCGCTTGCCTTCCAGCGATTCCAGCAGCGAGGTTTCCTCGCCACAGATATAGGCGCCGGCGCCGAGCCGGGCTTCCATGTCGAAGGCGCGACCACAGCCGGCGACGCTTGGCCCCAGCAGGCCCGCGCGGCGCGCCTCGACGATGGCTTTTTCCATGACGCGGAAGGCGTGCGGATATTCGGAGCGGATATAGACGAAGCCCTTCGTCGCGCCGACGGCGAGCCCGGCGATCGCCATGCCCTCGACGAGCGTGAAGGGGTCGCCCTCCATCAACATGCGATCGGCGAAGGTGCCACTGTCGCCCTCGTCCGCGTTGCAGACGATGTATTTCTGGTCGGCCTCCGCGCCAAGCACGGTCTTCCATTTGATACCGGTGGGAAAGCCAGCGCCGCCCCGCCCGCGCAGGCCCGAGGCCGTCACCTCAGCGACGACGTCCGCCGGCGCCATGCGCGCCGCCTTCTCAAAGCCCATGAAGCCGCCATGGGCGCAATATTCGACGATGGACAGGGGATCGATCAGCCCGCAACGCGCGAAGGTCAGGCGCTGCTGGCGCTTCATCCAGTCAAGATCATCGGTCTTGCCCAGCGCGAGGCGATGCGAACCGCCCGTCAGGAAATGCGCGTCGAACAGGGACGCGACATCGTCGGCCTTCACTGGACCATAGGCGACACGGCCTTGCGGGGTTTCGACCTCGACGAGCGGCTCCAGCCACAACATGCCGCGCGACCCGTTGCGAACGATTTCAATCGTGGCGCCACGCTTCGCGGCCTCCGCCGCGATGGCTTTCGCGACGCCATTGGCGCCAACCGACAGCGCGGCGGAATCGCCGGGAATGTAAATGCGCGCGCTCATGCCCGCGCTCCCGTGTGGCGCGTGACAATGTCGTCGATGGCGGCATTGTCGAGACGCCCAACCGGCTCGCCATCAAGCAGGGCGGCCGGCGACAGCGCGCAATTGCCGAGGCAATAGACCGCCTCGACCGTGAGGCCGCCATCGGTCGACGTCGCGCCCATGTCGAGCCGATGCACGACGGCGAGGCGATCAACGAGCTGTTCAACGCCCATGGACTGGCAGGCCTCGGCGCGGCAGATCTTCAGCACATGCTTGCCCGCGGGCGCGCTCTTGAAGTCGTGATAGAAGGAAATGGTTCCGTGGACCTCGGCGCGCGACAGGTTGAGCGCGTCGGCGATCAGGGGAACCGCGCGCTGATCAACACAGCCGAATTCGTGCTGCAAGGCATGCAAAATGGGCAGGGTCGCGCCCTGCAATCCCGCGAGGCCGCCAATGATGGCCCGCGCCCGCGTTTCGTCGAACTCTCCCGCCGGACCCGCGCCCGCGCGTTTCGAATCGTCCATATCGGCGTTCCCCGTCGCGCCCTTGCAAGGTGCCTTCCTGCCTCCTAGATGGGCCCAATCCCCCGCAAATTCCAATCGAATGTTTGGAAGGTTTAATAGTTTTTATCTATCGAACTGGCGGCGAGAATGCGGCCGGCGGGGCCAGCACCGCGCCGGGATCAAGCGGCTGGACAATGGAAAAAAGACTTTTAGCCAAGGGGCTTAGGGGTTCCCGCTCGGCGATGATGAGCCCCATCGCGCGGCTCGCCTCCGGCTCGATCAATCGCAAGGCCTTGGTATTGTGGGGTAGACCAAAGAAGTAGAGCAGCGGCCTGGGCACGATGCTCGACCAGTGGCCCGACGCCGTGTGGGAACATGGTCTGCCCCCTGAAAAGTGATCCTCCCTGAAGTATGGCTTTTGGGCCAGTTGGAGGACTGCGAAATGGCAAGGAAAAGGCACAAGGCCGAAGAGATCGTCATGAAGCTTCGGCAG
>CAISJZ010000562.1 GCA_903885755.1 uncultured Hyphomicrobiales bacterium
CGGGACAAGGCCGGCGAAGCCGACGAGAAGATCGACGCCCATGGCGGCGATTCCGAAGATCAACATGCGCGTCACGAGTTTCAACGAAAAATCGTCGAGCAACCATGGCGCGGCGGCGAATGCCGACACAATGGCGGAAACAAGGCATATGCGCCAAGGCTTTTTCATCGGGAGGCGAGTCCCGATGGCCGCCAGATCAGGATCGCCGCCATGACGAGATAGACGATCATGTTGGCCACCGCCTGCCCCGTGCCTGCGCCGAGCATTTGCGGAAGCAATACGCGCCCGAATGTGTCGGCCATGCCGATCACCATGGCCGCCGCGAAGGCGCCGCCGATGGAGCCGAGACCGCCGATCACAACGCACACCAGCGCGAGAATGAGAATGGGATCGCCCATGCCGGTGGTCACCGCGGCGATGGGGCCCAGCAACATGCCGGCGACGCCGCCGAGGATCGCGCCCAGCCCGAAAACAACGAGATAGAGAAAGGCGATATCAACGCCGAGAAGCTGGATCATCTCGCGCTTGTCAGCGCCTGCGCGAATGAGCATGCCCAATCGCGAGCGCGTGACGAGCAGATGTAGCGCGACCCCTAGAGCCGCCGCGATGCCGGTGACCGCGAGCCGATAGGCGGGATATTCGACGCCGGGGAACAGTGGCACGGAACCGGAAAGCACCGGGGGTATCGCGATGAACATGGGGTCGCGACCCCAGATCATCACCACGCCTTCGTTGAACATGAGCATCAGGCCGAAGGTCGCGAGCACCTGATCGATATGAGGCCGCGCGTAGAGCCGGCGCAGTACAATGGTCTCGATCAACACGGCGATGATCGCGAGGCCGGCGATCGCCATCGTCGCGCCAAGCAAATAGGAGGACGTCGCCTTGATGGAGGCGGCGAACAAATAGCCTCCAGCCATCACGAGCGCGCCCTGGCTGAGATTGACGAGATTCATCACGCCAAAGACCAGCGTTACGCCAACCGCGACGAGAAACAGCAACATGCCGAGTTGCAGCCCGTTGAAAACCTGTTCGATGAAAAGGGCGGTGGTCATGGTTGAGTCAGACGCCGGATTTTTGAAGCATGATCGTCACGCGACCTTCCACTGTTCGGGAGAGAAGGGTCGCGCCGCGTCGATCAGTCCGTCATCTTGCACTCGCCGACATAGGGATCGCCGACATCCTTCGCCGCGACGCCAAGGAATTTCGTGGCGAGCTTGCCATCGGCGTTCTTGACCACTTCTTCCATGTAAATGTTCTGGATCGGGAATTGGTTCTTGTTGAAATGCCAATCGCCCCTGATCGACTGGTATTTCACCTTTCGCAGACTTTCGCGCAACGCGTCCGGCGTTGTCTTGCCGCCAGCGTCCTTGACCGCCGCGTCGAGCAACAGCGCGTCGTCGTAGCCATTGGCGGCGGTTTCCGAGGGAAGCCGACCGTATTTCGCGACAAACCCGTCGACGAATTTCTTGTTGGCCGGGTTGTCGAGCGCGGCCGACCAATGCGTTCCGAGGATAAGGCCTATCGCGGCGTCACCCTGAGCCTCGAAGAGCGGCGGTTCCGAGAGGCCGGTAGGGCCCACGAGGGGAATGCCGAGCTTCGCCTGCGCATATTGCTTGACGAAGGCGATGGCCGAGCCGCCGACATAGAAACTATAGACGGCGTCGGGCTTGGCGGCCCTGATCTGGCTGAGTTCCGCGGAAAAATCGAGCTGGTCCGGCGGCGTATAGACTTCCGCGACCTTTTCGCCGCCGTAGTTCCTGATAGCCGCCTTGGTATGGTCCCAGCCTGCCTGGAAGTTCATGCCCATGAAGTAGACGCGCTTGTATCCCTTGTCGGTGAGATACTTGCCGATGCCCGTGCTCCACTGATCGTTCTGGAACGACATGACGAAGAGGTTGCGGTTGCAGCCGGCGCCAGCGAGCGGGCTCGGCCCAGCATTGGCGGAAATCAGCAAAGCGCCCCGCGCCAGCGCTGGTTTGGCCACGGCCATCAACACGTTGCTGGCGACGAGGCCGGTGATGACCTGAATCTTCTCGCGATCAAGCAGGCGGCTGAGTTGCTGAACGGCGTCGGCCGGGGAGAACTTGTCGTCGGCCTCGACGACCTGCACCGGCAGGCCGCCGATCTTGCCGCCGAGCTGCTCGATGGCGAGGTCGAAGCCGTGACGCTGATCCTGACCCAGAATGCTCTGCACGCCGCTCATGGTGCTGAGGAAGCCGATGCGGAATGGCTCCTGCGCCATGGCCGCGCCGCTCAGACCCAGGACGGTCGCCAGACCGATTGCACAGGATTTCATCGCATTTCCTCCTGACATTGTTCGCATCCCCCGGAATTCGCGGCGCTCTTGGCCTATCAGTTTCAGTTATAGCCTATAACAGAAAATGGGCGCTGAGCCATTCGCCGATGCGCTCGCCCGCGAGGTCGCGGCCAGCGGGCTCGCCCTTCGCGAGAGCTTGTCCGTGGTGGTCGCCGCGGAAGGCCTCGACGGTCATGTCGGTGGCGGGAATCGCCGCCTTGATCGCCGAGAGATCGCTGGCGAAGACCGCGACATCGCCTGTGTAGCTGGCGATCATCGTGGGCTGCTGGATCGATGGCGCGGCGCGCTCGAGGCTCGCGTTGGACGACAGGCCGGACCAGGTCGACAGCCAGCTTTCCGGTGTGCACAGGCGCGCAAATCCGACTGAGCCAAAATTCGAGGCGTAAGGATCGGAGCCCCAGAGCGAACCATATTTTCGGTCCGAGGGTTCAATCGAAAGATCCCAGCATCGCAGGTCCGCGTCCGTGCGCCAGATCGTGATGATGCGTTGCAGACTTCCCAGCGCGCGATCGGCGCGCCCGCCGCCCGCCTTGGCCCGTTCGCGCGCGGCCATGCGCTCGGCGATCATGCTTCTTGCGAGCGCGTCGAGCCGCTCGACCC
>CAISJZ010000563.1 GCA_903885755.1 uncultured Hyphomicrobiales bacterium
ACGGTTTCGTCGGCCGTCGCGGGCGCCGGCGAGGTGCTTTACGGGCTCGGCTCCACGGGCGGGCAGGGCAACGACACCCTTGCCGGCATGATCTATCTGCGCCTCGGGCTTTTCCTCGCGCCCGAAAACGGTCTCGCCATCGTCACGCTGGCCGATTCCTACGAGCGCCTGAAGCAGTACGAACGGGCCGTGGATGTCTACAGCTCGATGCCGGATCGGTCGCCGCTGCGAGCCAACGCCGACATCCAGACCGGCCTCATTCTGGAAGCCATGGGTCGTTCCGACGAGGCGCTATCCCATCTGAAAGGGATTGTCGCCGAGCGCCCCGGCGACACCGACGCGGTGATCGCGCTCGCCAATCTTTATCGCGCGCGCAAACTATGGACCGACGCGGTCGGCGCTTATTCCAGGGCGCTCGATCTCATCGCGACGCCCACGAGTTCAGACTGGTCGCTTTTCTATTCCCGCGGCATCGCCTACGAGCGCTCGAAGCAATGGCCGCTCGCCGAGGCCGATTTCAAGAAGGCGCTGGAGCTGAAGCCCGACCAGCCGCAGGTGCTCAATTATCTCGGCTATTCCTGGGTCGATCAGGGCATGAATCTCGATGAAGCCTTCCGCATGTTGCGCAAGGCGGTCGATCAGTCACGCGGCGACGGTTACATCGTCGACAGCCTCGGGTGGGCCTATTTCAAGCTCGGTCGCTACGATGACGCGCGTCGCGAACTCGAGGCCGCGATTGATCTCAAGCCGGGCGACCCCGTCATCAACGACCATCTCGGCGATGTTTACTGGAAGGTTGGCCGCAAGCTCGAGGCGCATTTCCAGTGGAACCACGCGCGCGACATGAAGCCGGAACCGGAAGATCTCGATCGCATTCTCAAGAAGATCGAGGGCGGTCTACCCGACGACGCGAAGACCGAAGCCAAGCCGGAAGCCGCGCCCGCCAAGGACGGCGGCTGAACAGTCGGGCGGAGGGCGGGATGTATCAACCCAGACTTCATCGGGTCGATGATCTCGCGCTCCAGCAGGCGTTCATGCGCGCCCATCCGCTGGCCCTGCTGACGACGTGCGGCCAGGCCGGCCTCATGGCGAACCTCGTCCCGTTTCATCTGGACGAAGCCGAAGGCAAGCTCGGAACCCTGCGCGCGCACATCGCTCGCGCCAACCCGCACTGGCGCGAGGCCGATGGCGCTCGCGAAGCACTCGTCGTCTTTCAGGACCCCGGCGTTTACGTCACGCCTTCCTGGTACGCCACCAAGCGCGTGACGGGCGAGGTCGTACCGACATGGAATTATGTCTGCGTTCAGGCGCGCGGCGTATTGAGGGCGATCGATAAGCGCGAATGGTTGCGCCGGCAGATCGACGCTCTGACCGCGGATCACGAAGCCTCCCGCGCCGCGCCATGGTCGCCGGCGGACGCGCCCGCGGACTTCCTAGATAAAATGATGGCGGCGGTCATCGGCCTCGAACTGACGATCACGGGGATCGAGGGCAAATGGAAAGTCAGTCAGAATCGAACGGCGTCGGATCGCGCCGGCGTCATCGAGGGATTGCGCGCGGCGGGCGATGAGGCGTCCGCGCGCATGGCCGAACGCGTTGAGAGGGCGCCATGACGCTGATCGAGCGCGCGCCCGCGAAAATCAATTTGACCCTGCACGTCAATGGCCGCCGCGCCGACGGCTATCATGATCTTGAAAGCCTCGTCGCGTTTTCCGGTGTCGCCGACCTCCTGACCCTCGAACCGGGCGCGCGGCTATCACTGCTGGTCGACGGGCCGACCGCGGACGCGGCGGGCTCCATCGACGACAATCTCGTGATGAAGACCGCGCGCGGTCTTGGCGAGCGCATTGATGGATTGAAAATCGGCGCCTTTCGACTGACCAAGCGATTACCGGTGGCCGCGGGCGTGGGCGGCGGCTCATCGGACGCCGCCGCGGCGTTGCGCCTGCTCTCGCGCGCCAACGCGATCTCGCTTGACGATCCGCGTGTGCTCGCCGTCGCTCGCTCCCTGGGGGCCGACGTGCCGGTCTGCGTCCAGGCGCGGGCGCGCATGATGACGGGCGTCGGGGAACAACTCGGCCCGGCGTTCAAGTTGCCGCCGCTGTTCGCGGTGCTGGTCAATCCCGGCGTCGCGGTCGAAACTCGCGCGGTCTTCACTCGCCTGGGGTTGAAGCCTGGAGATACATTCGGTTTCGGCAAGCATCCCGCGATTTCAGATGCGATGTCGTTCGACGCGCTCATCTCCGTCCTGCGCAAGGGTCGCAACGATCTGGAGGACGTCGCCACCGTGGTCGCGCCTGTTGTCTCTCACCTGCTGGCGGTGATCTCGGCGGCGCGTGGTTGCCGCCTCGCGCGCATGTCGGGCTCGGGCGCCACCTGTTTCGGCTTGTTCGAAACATGCGCCGGCGCCGCGACCGCGGCGCGGGTCATCCGCCGCGATCATCCCGGCTGGTGGGCGAAGGCGACCGTTCTGCGCTGATTTTCAGGCCAGTCTGATCAGCGTGTCCGCGAGTTCCCGCGGCGCGTCGACCATGATGTCGTGGCCAGCGTCGAGCGTCAGGCATTCCCAGCCGGGCCGCTTCCCACACTTGGCCATGGCCGCGTCGAAACTCTCGCTCGGATATTTGCCCGCGCGAATATAGGCCTTGCGCGCCACGCGCTCGCGGGCGCCGGTCAGCTTGATCGCGCCATGCCAGACGCCGTTGGGTTGCGGCGTCATCAGCGAATCGACCCAGGCGATGTCCTCTGGCGACTGGACCCTGAAATAGGACGCGGGCGGCGCCGCGCGCGAAACCTCTCCGCGCGCCGCCGCCGCTTCGATTTCCGCGCGAACGGCGGGATTGATCATCTTGAGTCGATCATCGCCATCCTCCGGCGCGAAGGCGTCGAGAAAAATGAACGATGAAATCTTGTCGCCCACTTCCTCTGCGACAAGCGAGGTGACGAACCCGCCATAGGAATGGCCGACGAGGCAGACGTTATCGAGCCGCTCCCAGAGGATGAGGTTGATGACGTCGTCCGCGTGGGTCTGAAGCATGATGTCGGCGGACATCAGGTGCGAACGATCGGCGAGACCCGTCAGGGTCGGCGTGAAGACGATGTGGCCGCGCTCGCGCAGGATGTCGGCGACGCGCCGCCAGCACCAGCCGCCATGCCAGGCGCCGTGGACGAGAACAAACGTGCGTTGGGCTTCGGCCATTGCAAAGGTCCTCCCGGAGTTTCCAGGAGAAAAGCACGCGGCGCCGACGCTGTCACGCCGCGTCTTTCGTCAGACCGAAATCTGCGTGCCGATTTCGACGACGCGGCCGGTCGGAATATGGAAATATTCGCTGGCGTCGGTGGCGTTATGCGCCATCAGGATGAACAGGTCGTCCTGCCATCGCGGCATGTTGCTTTTCGCCGCGATCTTGATGGAGCGGCGCGACAGGAAGAACGACGTCGACATGATGTCGTATTTCCAGCCGAGTTTGCGGCAAAGCGCGAGCCCCTTGGGCACGTTCGGCTCGTCCATGTAGCCGAATGTCAGGAAGACGCGCGAGAAATGATCATTGATCGCTTCCATGCGCACGCGCTGCTCGGCGGGCACGCGCGGAACGTCGGCGGAGACCACGGTCAGCATGACGTTCTTCTCATGCAAGACCTTGTAGTGCTTGAGCGAGTGGAGCAGCGCGCCCGGCGTCGTGTCCGGATCGCTTGTCAGGAAGACCGCCGTGCCGGGCACGAGATGTGGCGGCTTCTTGTCCAGGCGCTGTACAAGGTCATTGAGTGGCACGTCGTCGCGACGGGTCTTCTGGAACAGGATGCCCGTGCCCCGCGTCCACGTCCACATCGAGATCATGAACATCGCGGCGATGCCGAGCGGCACATATCCGCCTTCGACGACCTTGAGCATGTTCGCTCCAAGGAACACCATGTCCACGATGAGGAATGGAACGATCAACGCGATCGCCCCAATGACAGGAAGCTTCCAGTGCTTCCACGCGACGATGAAGGTGAGGCAAACCGTGACGACCATGGTGCCGGTCACCGAAATGCCATAAGCCGTCGCCAGCTTGTCGGAGGAGCCGAACAATATCGTAATGATCAGAACGCCGATCAGGATCAGATTGTTGACCTGAGGCAAATAGATCTGCCCTTCCAGCGATTCCGAGGTGTGCTTGATTTCAAGCCGCGGCAACAGCCTGAGCTGGATCGCCTGGCGCGTCAGTGAATAGGCGCCGGTGATCACGGCCTGACTGGCGATGATGGTGGCGACCGTCGCGAGTACGACGATGCCAGGCAATGCCCATTCCGGATAAAGGCGGAAAAATGGATTCTCCAGCGCCCTGGGATCCGCGAGCACGAGCGCGCCCTGACCCAGATAGTTCAGCATGAGCGACGGAAAAACCAGAAACAGCCACGCCGCCTGAATCGGGCTTCGCCCAAAATGACCAAGATCGGCGTAGAGCGCCTCGGCGCCGGTGACGGCGAGAAAGACCGCGCCCAACGCGACAAGGCCGATAATGCCGTGCGTCGTCAGAAAATGAATGGCGTAGTAGGGATTGACCGAGGCGATGACCATCGGATCCTTGACGAGTTGCGTCGCGCCGCCCAGCGCCATCACGATCATCCAGACGATCATGACGGGGCCAAACCATCGTGCGACGCTTGCCGTGCCATGTC
This sequence comes from uncultured Hyphomicrobiales bacterium, assembly GCA_903885755.1. Lineage (GTDB taxonomy): Bacteria > Pseudomonadota > Alphaproteobacteria > Rhizobiales > Beijerinckiaceae > Terripilifer. The sequence goes on from CAISJZ010000563.1 coordinate 4,663, forward strand.
GCTGCGCCGCGAACAGGGCGACGATGATGACAAGCGTAATCATAAGGATGTACGGCGCGAAGTCCGGCGTGATCAATTTCAGGCCTTCGACGGCGGACAGAACGGAAATAGCCGGCGTGATCATCGAATCGCCGAAGAACATCGCCGCGCCGGCGACGCCCAGCAGAAATATCAGTCTGGTCTGACCGCCCATGGCCCGCTGCGCCAGCGCCATCAGCGACAGGGTTCCGCCTTCGCCCTGATTGTCGGCGCGCAGAAGAATGGTGACGTATTTGAGCGTGACAATGACGGTCAACGCCCACAGGACCAACGACAGAACGCCAAGAACGTCCTCGCGGATCACGTGTTCCTGCGTGCCGCCCGCCGCGGTGATCGCGGTATTCAGCGCGTAAAGGGGGCTGGTTCCGATATCGCCGTAAACGACGCCGACGCAACCGACGAACAGCGTCCAGAAACCGCCCGAGCCATGCGCGGGGGCCGCGACGGGGCCAATCGTGGTTTCCTTGTTCGTTGTCGGTGTCGTGCTTGTCGCGGCGGCGTCGGCTTGGGCGGTTTGCCCATTCGCACCGAAGGCCATGTGTGCTCGCAATACCAAAACCGCGCAAATCGGCGGCCGCGGGCGAGTCTTCTACGCCTGTTGCGCGATGCGAACAAGAGGAATCTGGAGCGTGGCTGAAAGGCGGCGGAAACAGGTTGATTTAAAGGTATTTCAGTAAATGAAAACAGATCATTAGGCGCCCTTATCAGTGCGCGCGGCTGACGCAGAATTCGACCACCTCGAGCAGCGCGCGCTTCCATGGCGAGCCCGGAAACAGCTCCAGGGCATCGCGCGCCATGGCGCCATAATGGCGTGCGCGCTCGATCGTGTCCTCGATCGCGCGATGTCTGCGCATGGTGGCCAGCGCGGTTTCTAGGTCGCCGTCGCGCACCTCGCCCTTTTCGAGCGTTCTGCGCCAGAATTCCCGTTCGGCCTCGCTGCCGCGGCGGAAGGACAGGACCACGGGAAGCGTGATCTTGCCCTCGCGGAAATCGTCGCCGACGTTCTTGCCGAGCTTGGCGGAGGAACCGCCGTAATCCAGCGCGTCGTCGATCAACTGAAAGGCGATGCCGAGATTGGCGCCATAGCTGCGACAGGCCGCCGTCTCGGCCTTGTTGCGACCGGCGAGAATCGGACCAACTTCGCTGGCCGCGGCGAACAGCGCCGCGGTCTTGGCGCGAATGACCGCGAGATAGGCGTCCTCGGTGGTTTCGGTGTCCTTGGCGGCGGCCAGTTGCATGACCTCGCCCTCGGCGATGATCGCCGCGGCCGAGGAGAGAACGTCGAGGCAAGCCAGAGAGCCCACTTCGACCATCATCTTGAAGGCCTGGCCCAAGAGGAAGTCGCCGACCAGCACGCTCGCTTCGTTGCCCCAGAGCACCCGCGCGGCGGCCTTTCCGCGCCGAAGGTCGCTCTCGTCCACGACGTCGTCGTGCAAAAGCGTAGCCGTGTGCATGAACTCCACGGCTGCGGCCAACTTGATGTGGCCCTCTTCCTTGTAGCCGCACAGTCCAGCCGTCGCGAGCGTCAAAATCGGTCGCAAACGCTTTCCGCCGGACGAAATCAGATGATTGGCCACTTCGGGGATCATCGAGACGTCAGAACCCGTGCGCGACAGAATCGTCTCGTTGACGCGGGCCATGTCGGCGGCGACAAGCGAGGTGAGCGGCTCGATGAGGCGCTCCGGCGACTTTTCCTCGAGCGGTATTACGAT
>CAISJZ010000564.1 GCA_903885755.1 uncultured Hyphomicrobiales bacterium
CTCGTTGCCCGCCACGGTCATCGTACCCCAGCCAAGGTGCGAGCCAATCAATATCGACTTGATCAGAACGCTACGGCCGCTGTAAAGTTGGCCGCCTGAATAAGATCAGCCGGGTGTCTCAAAACCGGGCCGCAGTACAGATGAGCGCGTCAATCTCCTGATTGGCGGCGGACGCCGGAACGAGCCTTGGAACGGGCCGGGAAAGGGGCTTGGTCGCGCGGCAGATATAATAGGAACCACCCAGAAACTCCTCCATCCGCAAGTCCGGATCGAGCGCGGCGACGTGCTCCCACGGGCGAATGTAGGGATTGCCGAGCAACGTCTGCTTCATCAGCCACACGCTGAACGGCATCACGAGGCGGCCCAGCAACCCTGGCGGCTGCTTGGCGTCCATCACCACGAGCGCGCCGCCCGGCCGAAGCTGCTCCCAGGCGTTCGCCAGCGCCTGCTGGTGATTTGGCATTGTATTGTAGGAAAGGCCAAACAAAATGGCGTCGAGCTTTTCGGGAGCTTCGTATTGTGTCGCGTCGCCCGTCACGAGTTCGACGTTGCGCCATTCGCGTTTGCGGCACAGCGCGCGCGCGCGTTCAAGCATCCCCTCGGAAAGATCGACTCCATAGACGCGCCCGCGCTCGCCAAGACTCTCGCGGAGATAGGGCAGATTTCGCCCCGTACCGCAGCCGATTTCCAGCGCGCATTGACCGGCTTTCAGGTCCATCGCCGCGGCCGCTTTCGCGCGGAAACCGCGCGGCATGAAGAGCAACCATTCAAAAAAAGTGATCAATCCAGCAATGGAATCGTAGCGACGCTTGACGAAGCTTGCGTCCCTGTCTTGCCACTCACGCCACCCCATATGCCCCTCCATACTCATTCTTGCGCGCGCCGTTACAATGACGGACGCGACGTTTTCACACCCCAAGATACGTTTCGTGCACGCCCGGATTGGCCAGCAGTTCCGCCGTAGCGCCACTCCAGACAATCTCGCCCTTCTCGACGACGTAGTGGCGATCGGCGAGTTCGCACAAGGCCTCCAGCTCCTTGTCAATGACAAGGATCGAAAGACCGGTGCGCTTGAGCGCGCCAAGCCGGCTCCAGATTTCATCGCGGATGACGGGCGCGAGGCCCTCGGTCGCCTCGTCGAGAACGAGCAATCGCGGATTGGTCATCAGCGCGCGGCCAATGGCGAGCATCTGTTGTTCGCCGCCCGACAGTTGCGTTCCGCTATGCTGCAAGCGCTCGCCGAGCCGCGGAAAGAAGTCGATGACCCGCTCCAGCGTCCATGGCTCGGCGCCATGCCCGCGCGCGATGCCGGCCATGAGAAGATTTTCCCGCACCGAGAGATTGGGGAAAATCTGCCGCCCTTCGGGCACCAGGCCAAAACCCAGTCGCGCGATGCGATGCGGCGGGGCCTTTTCGACGCGCTCGCCAGCGAAGGTGATCTCGCCGCCGGTGGCGCGCACAAGGCCAATGAGCGCGCGAACGGTGGTCGTCTTGCCCATGCCGTTGCGCCCGATCAGCGTGACAACTTCGCCCTCGCCGATGACGAGCGAGACGCCGAACAGCACCTTGGCGTGTCCATAGCCGGCTTCAAGACCTTTCACCTCGAGCAGCATCGCCTACCCCTTGTGACCGAGATAGGCGGCCTTGACCGCCGGGTCCGCGCGAATGACCCCAGGTTCGCCCGTGGCGATGATGGCGCCGGCGACGAGCACGCTGACGCGATCAGCCAGCGCGAACACCGCGTCCATGTCATGCTCGACAATGAGGATCGCGTAGGTCGATTTCAGCCCGGAAAGGATTTTGGTCATCCGCTGGCCATCCTGCCGGCCCATGCCGGCCATGGGCTCGTCAAGCAGCAGGAGAGAGGGTTTCATCGCCAGCGCCATGGCGAGTTCGAGCTGGCGACGCTCGCCATGCGAGAGGTCTTCCGCGACAATGTGCGCGCGGGAGTCGAGGCCGATCGTCCCGAGAGCGTCCATGGCTGGCCCGGTCAGCGCGGGATCGCTCGCCGCTGCCTTCCAGAAACGGAAGCCGTGGCCCTGCCGCGCCTGCGCGGCGAGCGCCACGTTGGCGAGCGCGGTGAAGCCGGGGAAGATCGATGTAATCTGGAACGAGCGCGCGATGCCGAGAGTCGCGCGTCGGTGCGCTGGTTCGTGCGTAATGTCCGCGCCGTTGAATCTGATCGTGCCGTTGTCGGAGGCAAGCTCGCCCTGCAACTGCGCGATGAGCGTCGTCTTGCCGGCGCCGTTGGGGCCGATGAGCGCGTGTGTCTCGCCGGGTTGAACGTCCAGCGACAGATTGTTGGTCGCGACAATGCCGGCGAAGCGTTTGAACAGGCCGGTAACGGCGAGGATAGGTTGGGCCATCAGTGCCCCCCCCCGTCCGCGCGCGTTGATTTCGCGCCCATGAGATCGAGCAGACCGCCGCGCAGGAACACGACGATCAGAATGACAACGAGCCCGAAAGGAGCCTGCCAGTATTGCGTCCACGACGGCAAAAATGCTTCCAGCAGAACGAAGACAATGGCGCCCAGCACCGGACCCCAGACTCGGCCCATGCCGCCGAGTACCGCCATGACGATGTAGTCGCCCGAGCGCACCCAGGACAGTTCGGAAGGGCTGACGAACTGCTGGCCCGTCGCCCACAGCGCGCCGGCGACACCCGCGACGGCGCCGGAAATAACGAAGGCCGCGAGCTTGTAGCGCAGCGTCGGAATGCCAAGCGCTGTGACGCGGCGCTCGTTCTGCGCGGTCGCCTGGAGGATGGTGCCGAAGCGGCTGTTCACGAGGCGCGCGAAGAACAAAAGTTCGACGCAGAGCACGGCCAGCGCGACATAATAGAATGTGGCGCGCTTCGAGATATCGAAACCCGCGAAACTGAGATTGGCCAGAATTTGTAGGCCATCCTCGCCGCCGTATTTCTGCAGGGCGATAAAGAAGAAAAACAGCATCTGGTTGAAGGCCAG
>CAISJZ010000565.1 GCA_903885755.1 uncultured Hyphomicrobiales bacterium
AACCCGTTCGTGATCGGCGGCGTTGAAGGAAACCCGACTTTTCAAGCCCCGCCAACCGATTCAATACAGGTCAAGAGGTGGCGTTTCAATCGTCGCGGTAATGCCGGTCGATCGCCTTCGCCAATTCCCGCTGGCGTCGGCGTCCGTGTTGGGCGATACAGTCGCCAGATCGTTGTCTGAATCATGCGCGGGATCGGAAGGCCCAAAGGGGCGTCGATAAAGGGAGGGATAAAAATCATCATGCGCGCCTTCATGCGCTCCCGCCCGGCGCGACTGGCCGCCGTGATCTCCGCCTTGACGATGTGCGCGTCGGCGCCCGCCGGGGCGCAACCCACGTTTTCCTACGCCGGCAAAACGTTGACCATCATGGTCGGCACGCAGGTCGGCGGCACCGCCGACACCACCGTGCGGCGCGTCTCCGATTTCCTCCGCAAGCATCTGCCGGGAAATCCGACGGTGGTGGTCCAGAACATGACCGGCGCCGGCAGCAACATGGTCTTCAACTATTTCGCCGAGCGGGCCGCGCCCGACGGGCTCACCATCGCCTACAGCTCCTATCAGGCGTTGGCGCAAGCGCTTGGCGATCCAAGCCTGCGCGCGCGCTATCAGGATTTCGAATATCTCGGCGGCGTCAGCGACACGCGCGTCGGCTATGCGCGCCGTGATACCACGCCCGGCGGTATGAAGAGCGCGGCGGATATCGCGAGGGCCAGTGACGTTCTCGTCGGCTCTTACAGCAACACCGATTTCGAGGGCACGCTATCGAACCTGTCGCTGAGCGTTCTGGGCGTTCGCCACCGGATGGTCGTGGGCTATCGCGGCGGCGCGGATATTTTTCTCGCCATGCAGCGCGGCGAGGTGCAGTTCCACAACACCAGTCTCGGCACTTTCCGCACCCGCGCGGCGGCTTACGTCAAGTCGGGCGAGGGCCTCGGCGTCTATTATCTCGCCACCGTTGACGCCAAGGGCGGCTTCGAGCGCAACCCCTATGTCACGGACATGCCGGCCTTCCCCGATCTCCATCGCGAGATTCGCGGCGCTCCGCCATCCGGCAAGAATTGGGATGCGCTGAACTGGCTGACATCGCAGACGAGCGAACTCGCCTATGCCGCCTTCGCGCCGCGCGGCGCGCCGCCCGCGGCGCTCGCGGCGTTGCGCGCCGCCTTCACCGAGGCCTACGCCGATCCGGAATTCATCGCGAGTTCTGTCGCGGCGAATGGATTTCCCTATCCCTTCGTGCCAGTGGCGCGCGGGAACGATATCATTCGCGCCCTCGCGAACGTGTCGCCCGACGTGCTCGCCACGCTGGACGTAACGATGAAACGCTGAGGCGCGCCGTCTTTCTCTATCTCCGGAAAACGCCATGCACGACAAAATCCAGACTGCAATCGCCGAGGAGATCGCCGACTGGCTGTGCGCGACCTCGACGGACAAAATCCCCGCGGCGACCGCGGAGGTCTGCCGCAAGCTCTTCCTCGACGTGGCGGGATTGTGTATCGCCGCGCGCCACGAGGATTACATCAAGGCGACGCTCGCCGCGGTCGAGCCCGGCCGCTGCACCGCCTTCGGCCATGCCGGCGGGTTCGATCCCTTCAGCGCCGCGCTGATCAACGGCACGGCGGCGCACGGCGAGGATTACGACGATACGTTCGAGGGCGGGCCGGTGCATTCGGGCGCCGTCATCATTCCCGCCGTCATGGCCATCTGCGAGCGCGAGGGGCTCGGCGGCGACAGGTTCCTGCTTGGCGTGGCGACCGGCTGCGAACTGCTGTGCCGCCTGAGTCTGGTGACGCCCAAGGCCATCCACGCGGCGGGCTTTCATCCCACCGCCGTCTTCGGCTGCATGGCGGCGGCCGGCGCGGTCGCGGCCACGTTGAAACTGCCGCGCGATCAGATTGTCTCCGCCATGGGAATCGCCGGCAGCATGGCCTCCGGCATCATCGAATATCTCGCCGAGGGATCGTGGACCAAGCGCATGCACGCGGGCTGGGCGGCGCAATCGGGCGTGCGCGCGGCGCTGATGGCGC
>CAISJZ010000566.1 GCA_903885755.1 uncultured Hyphomicrobiales bacterium
GAGCGTCACCCAGGCGATCCTGTCCTCCAGTTCGACGAGAACATTTTGCCAATCGCCGATCTTCTTCGCGCCAGCCATCGTTTTCTCCCTGTTCTAGAACCGTCGGCGGATCGATCCGCCATCCCCTTTCGGGTAATCGTTCGCGGCGATTTCCGCAATCAGCTTCTTGACGATCGCCTCGGAAAAACTTTCGAAATCCTTGATGGCGATCACGAAGGAGCCCTCGCCGCCCACCACGTTGTCGCGATAATAATCCTCAAGGTCCGGCTCGACCGTGAGAATGGGCAGGCCGTTGATGATAACGCCCTTGGCGACGGCGTCATCGCGCGCCGATGTCGCGGGGCGGCCGCTGTTGTTGGAACCGTCGCCTGAAATGTCGATGACGCGGCGCACGCCGCGAAAAGGCCCTTGTGGGAAGAGGCCCATGGAATAATCCGTCGCGCCGCTCAGCGACGTGCCGCCGCCGAACAGTCTGCGCGGCACGGCGGCGATGGCGTCGGAGACAGCCTTGGCGCTGTCCTCGTCCTTCAGGATCATCCAGGGAATGACCGCGGCCTGCAGGCGCGCGCCGGTCCACTGAAACATCATCACGGCGATGGCGCCAGTCTGTCCCGAATGGATCGCGTTCAGAACCCTCGGATTGCGCATGGCCTCGACATAGCCCTGCTTCTGCAATTCAAAGCGCCGCATGTTGACGCTGCCGGACGCGTCCACCGCCAGAACCAGTTGCAGATCGACCGGCGTCTGCGCGCTCGCGCGCGGCGCGGACAATACGAGGGCCACTGCAAGCGCGGCCACGAAAATCCGTAGAGGCGAACCACCCATGACAAGCCTCGCTGACGCTAATGCATCGCCTTGCCGCCATCGACGTTGATGGTCTGGCCCGTCATGAAATCGCTCGCCTGTGTCGACAGAAACATGACCGCGCCGACGAGGTCCTCGGGAATCTGCGGGCGCTCGATCGCGCGGCCTCCGACACGGGTGGCGAGATAGTTGCCCGACGAACTGGCGACCTGCGTCTCGCTCATCGTCGCGCCGGGCGTGATGGCGTTGACGTTGATGTTATGGCGACCAAGTTCGCGCGCCAGCGCGCGGGTCAGGCCGACCACCCCGGCCTTGGACGTCGTGTAATGCAGGCGCAAGGGCGTTCCTTCCCAGACCCGGCTCGACGAGATATTGACGATCTTGCCGCGGCCCCTGTCCTTCATCGTCGGCGCGACGGCGCGGCAGCACAGGAACATGCCGCGCAGATTGACCTCCATCACGCGGTCCCATTCCTCGACGGGAATTTCCATCCAGTCGCGCCGCGGCAAAACGCTCATCAGCGAGGCGTTATTGACAAGAATATCGACGGTTCCGAAATGCTCGAGCGCGGACTTCGCCATCGCCTCGACCGCGGCGGGATCGGCGATGTCGACACGCATTCCGACGGCCTCGTATCCCTCCGCGACAATTTCACGCGCGACCGCCTCCGCGCCCTCGCCATCAATGTCGGCCGCCAGCACCCGCGCGCCCGCGCGCGCGAATTCGCGCGCATAGACCTTGCCGATGCCCTTGCCGCCGCCGGTGATGATCACCGCGCGACCACGCAGGTCGAACCTGTCCATCGCCGCCTGTGAAATCGGTTTGACCTGCGTCGCCACGCCGCGCTCCCCTGGGAATGTGTATTCCACGACTTTCCGCGTTCGCCGCGCATTGCGCAAGTCCGGCGCCGTTGGGCGAACCTATGGACTTCACCCGGCGCCGCCGATAGACAGGCCCGATCAATGATCCAGCGTGGCGTCGCCGCCGGGGAGAAACGCTTGTCCTGTTGGTTTTCCGGCGTCGCCGCGCGAGCCTTGGCCGCTTGTATCGCCATGGCGTCAGCGACGATGGCGCGCGGCCAGGACGCCTGGCCCTCGTGGTTCGACCAGAGCCTCGCGGAGGCGGCGCGCGGCGAGGGCTCGCTCGTTGTCTATTCGACCACCAACGAGGAAGAAGGCCTGCCCCTCTGGAAGTTGTTCGAGGACGCAACGGGCGTGAAGGTCAATTATGTCCGCGCCTCGGACTCGCAATTGCTGGGGCGCGTCCTGATCGAGAACCGCGCCGGCCAGCATTCATGGGACGTGATGCAGACGGCCAACGTTAACAAGATCCCGCCCCAGTTCCTGCTGGCGGTCGATCCGCCCGAAGCATCCAAAATCTTCAAGGAAGCGGTGGCGCCCGACCATCGCTGGCTTGGCGTCTATTCCAACTACAATTCGCCCGCCTACAACACGAAACTCATCAAGCGCGAAGACCTGCCCAAATCCTACGCGGATTTCGCCGCGCACAAGGAGTGGGCGGGCCACGTCGCCATCGACGGAACCGACGACGCCTTCATGACGGCCTTCCTCATGCATTACGGCGAGGACAAAGGCGTCGCGCTGCTGAGAAGCATCATCGCGGCGGTGCAACCCGTCACGATCAACGGCCATCTCGCGGTGGCGCGGGCGGTCGGCTCGGGAGAATACTGGTTCGCGCTGAACAACTACGTGAACCTGACCCTGAACGCGAAGCTCGGCGGCGCGCCGACCGATTTCTGGACCATGGACCCGATCCCGCTGTTCTTCGGACAGGTCGGAGTCGCGGCGCTTGCGCCGCATCCCGCGGCGGCCAGGCTCGCGGCAAACTTCCTCATCAGCCGCGAGGCGCAGCGCTTTCTCACGAAATTCGGGCGCATCCCGACGCGGCTCGACGTAACGCCAAACCCGCCCGACATTCTCGACGCATTCAAGGGCAAGGCGGTTCAGACCGTCCTGCTGTCGACGGAAGACGACAAACGCCGCATCAAGCAGTTCAACGACCTCTTCCAGCCGCGATAGGGAGCCCGCGACGTGACCGCGATTCAACCGGAGATCAATTCCGCCCGCGCGCCGCTCGCCGCGCGTCTTGGCGGCTCGCTCCGGCCCTCGACGATCTGGATGATCGTCTGCGGCGTCATCTGCGCCTGGTTCGTTTTCGTGCCGATGGCGGCGTTGTTCTACACCGCCTTCACGGAGGACACCGGTTTTGGCCCGGGCGCCTTCACCCTCGACAATTTCGCCGAGGCCTACGGTCGCTGGAGTATTCTCAAGGTCTTCGGCAATTCGCTGGTTTTCGCGCTCGGGACGGCGGCCATGACCTTTCTCATGGGCGGCGCGGTGGCAACGGTGGTGGAGCGAACCGATGCGCCCGGCCGAGAGATTTTCCACTCGCTGGCGCTGATTTCATTCGCCCTGCCTGGCCTGCTTATCGCGATGGCCTGGACGCTGACCCTGTCGCCGAACATCGGCTGGTTCAACGCGCTTTATAAGGGCGTCACCGGCTCATCCGCGCCGCTGCTCAATATTTACACCATGCCCGGTATGATCTGGGCGCTGTCGTCGCACTATTTCCCCCTCGCCTATCTGCTGCTGGGCCCCGCCCTGCGCATGCTGGATGTCCGGATGGAGGAAGCCTCCACCATGTCGGGCGGACGCTCGTGGCAGACGCTGACGCGGGTCACGCTGCCGATTCTGCGGCCGGCGATCCTGTCGACCATCCTGCTACTCTTCGTGCGCGGCATCGAGAGTTTTGATATTCCGCGCATCATCGGCAATCCCGCGCGCATCAACGTCTTCACCACCGAGGTGCAGCGCGCCACCGGCCAGACAACGCCGGAATTTGGCGTCGCCAGCGCCCTGTCCTTCTCGTTGCTCGCGATCTGCATCGTGGCGGTTTATCTCTATCGGCGCGCGACGCAGGACGCTCAGGCCTATGCGACCGTCACCGGCAAGGGTTACAAGCCGGTTCCGCTCGAACTCGGGCGCTGGCGCTGGCCGGTCTCGATCGGCGTTTCCGTCATGTTCGCTCTCGCGCTCGGACTGCCGCTGCTGACGCTGGTCTGGCAATCCTTCTTCCGTAATCTCGCGACGCCCTTCATGCCCACGACCTCGCCCTTCACCTGGGCGAATTACGCCTTCGTGCTGAACTACCCGATATTCGTGGAGGCAGTTAGAACCAGCGTGCTTCTGGCGGCCATGGCCGCGACGTTCGTGGTGCTGCTAACCTTCGCCTGCGCCTGGGTGACGCAGCGCGGCGGGCAGCGGTTCGGCTGGGCGCTCGACGCGCTGGTCTTCAGCCCCATCGCGGTGCCGAGCGTCATCGTGGGCGCCAGCGTGCTCTTCGCCTACCTCATGCTGCCGATCCCGGTCTACAACACGATCTGGATATTGCTCATCGCCTACGTCACGCTCTATTTGCCCTACGGGATGCGCTTCGCCACCAGCGGCCTGACGCAGATCCACCGCGAATTGGAGGAAGCCGCCGAAATGGCGGGCGCCGGCGCGTTTCGCATGTTCGCGCGCATCCTCCTGCCGCTGCTGGCGCCGATCATCATCGCGGCCTGGCTCTATGTCTTCGTTCTGGCGGTGCGCGAACTCTCGGCGTCGGTCTTTCTGGTCGGCCCTGGAACCCACGTTCTGGGCACCATCAGCCTGACCATGTGGGAGGAAGGCGGCAGCTATGGCGCGGTTTGCGCGCTCGGCGTCATCCAGATCCTGCCGCTCGTCGGCATCGTCGCCGCACTGCGCTGGTTCGAGCGGCGGGTCAGCGCCCGGCTACGGGGCGACGGCGGTCATTCCGAAGTGGCGTAAATCGACGGAACCAGCTAGGCTTTATTCAACCCCTTTCCAAGACAGGAGTCCCCCATGGCCGAACCACGCGTCACCCACCTTCGCGGCGTCGAACTCGATGTCCTCGATCTCGACAAGACCGCCGAATTCTACAAGGGCGTCTGGGGCCTCGAGGAGGTCGCCCGCGACAATGGAACGATGTATCTGCGCGCCGGCGGCGTCGAGCATCATATCCTGACGATCCACGAGCGTCCGCGCGCGGCGCTGCATTCCATCGATTTCGCCGCCCGCGATCACGCGGCGGTGGACGCGCTCTACGCCCGCGCCATCGCGGACGGCATCGAAATCCAGTCCAAGCCCGCCGACCTCGCGAAGGTCGCCGGCGGCGGCTACGGATTTTCGGTCAAGACGCCCGAGGGCCAGACCATCTCGATTTCCAGCGACCTGCTGCGCCACGAAGAGGCCTACAGCGATCGCTCCAAGCCCGAAAAACTCTCGCATGTCGTGCTCAACGTCGAGGACATCGAAAAGCAGGGCAAATTCTTCATCGACGTCCTGGGCTTCCGTCTGTCGGATTCCACCGCGGTGATGGACTTCGTTCGGTGCAGCTCCGACCACCATTCGATCGCCATGGCGCGCGGCCACGGCGCGGGTCTCAACCACATGGCCTATGAAGTGCCGAACTTCGACGGCCTGATGCGCGGCGCGGGCCGGTTGAAGAAGAACGGCTACAACGTCGAGTGGGGCGTTGGACGCCACGGCCCCGGCAACAACATCTTCAGCTACTTCATCGAGCCCAATGGCTTCGTCACGGAATACACCACCGAGGTCGAGCGCATCGACGAGGCAGCCCATGTGCCCGGCACGCCGGACTACTGGGCGAAGGTTATGAACGGCAATCCCGACCGCTGGGGCATGGCGGTTCCCTCCAAGCTGCTACGCGAGGCAATGGGAGGCAAGATTGTCGACGAGAACAACTTGCGCTGCGAGGAAATCATGGCGCGCAAGCTGGCGAGCTGAGAGGCATTTCGGTGACAGAGGCCGGCGCGCCGCGCAAGCACTTGCGCAAGATGCTCTACATCATCTTTTCCGAGCCGACCTCGACGGCGGACGAACGCCGCGCCGTTCACCACGAACACCTCGCGCACCAGTATGATCTGGAGCAGCGGGGCGTCATGTTCGCCGCCGGTCCCTTCGTCGATGAGGCGGGGGCGCCGAGCGGGCCCGGGATGATCATTATTCGCGCGAGCTCGGAGGCCGAAGCGCGGGCGATCGCGGACACCGATCCGTATCACAAGGGCGGCTTCCGCAAGTATCGCCTGCAGCGCTGGATGCTGAACGAAGGCTCGTTCGGCGTACGGCTCAACTTTTCAGATGGCAGTTACGCCATCGAGTGATTTTACCAACGCGCGCGGCGTCCGTGTCGGGAGGTCGCGCCAACAAACGCTCATCAGGAGGAAAGACATGCGTTTTTGCAGATATGACGATGATCGCCATGGCGTGGTGGTCGGCGACAAGGTCCACGACATCACGGCCATCGTGGAGAAAATTCTGGCCAGCAAAAAGAAGCTGCGCTGGGGCGACCCCTTCGTCGCCAACCTCTCGGAAATCCGCGCCGCGGTCGGCGACGCCAAGGCCCATCCCGCCAAACCGCTGGCGAACGTCAAGCTTCTGAGCCCGATCGAGCGCCCCTCGAAGCTGATCGCGGCGCCGACGAACTATCACGCCCATATCGCGGAAATGGCCGCGCGTCGTCCCGACAAGGTGCCGAGCAAGGACATTTCCAAGGCTGGTCTCTTCCTGAAATCCAATTCCGCCATGGTTGGCGCCGGCGAAGGCGTTCACCTCCGGTTTCTTGATCGGCTCACCGAGCACGAACTCGAATTCATGATCGTCATCGGCAAGGAAGGATCGCAGATCCCCGAGGCGCGGGCGCTCGATTATGTCGCGGGCTATTGCCTCAGCCTCGACATGACGGTGCGTGGCGACGAGGAACGCTCTTTCCGCAAGTCGATCGACAGCTATGCGGTCATTGGCCCCTGGCTCGTCACCAAGGACGAGGTTCCGAATCCGGACGACGTGCCGTTCAAGC
>CAISJZ010000567.1 GCA_903885755.1 uncultured Hyphomicrobiales bacterium
CGCCGCCAAAGGCTTGCGGACCTATTTTCCGAAGGCGCCAAGTTTGGCGATGGCGCGGCGCACCGGCTCCAGATCGATTATTTTTTGCGGCGCCAGCGACTGCTTGACGTATCCACGCCCGAGATAGAAGTCCTGCATGTCCATGACGGACTCGACATTAACCGCGCCATCCGGGTTCACATCGCCCCACGTCATCGCCTCATAGACCGTGGGGTCGGTGATCGGCGTGTGTTTGATGAGATAGCCGATCAGTTCGGCCCGGTTGGGGCCGTGATGCGCCGCCTCGAGAAAGCAGCGCGCGCCCTTGATATAGGCCAGGGTGAAGCGGTCGAGGGTCTCCGCGTTCCTTTTCGCCCAGTCCAGATTGTAGAAGATGCCGCTGACCTCCATCGGCGGTCGCAACACGTCATCCGGATCCATGAATCGCACGCCGCCATCGCGCACGGCGAGCGCGTCGAGCGGCGGCACGAGAATGCCGCCATCGATCGCCCCGCCCTTCAGCGCGGCGACGGTTTCCGGCATTCCAAGGCTTTTGGTGTCGATATCCTCCAGCGCCAGTCCGCCGGCGGCGAGAACCTTCGCCGTCTCGTATTCGGTTTGCGACCCGGTACCGATGATGGCGAGGCGCAGGCCCTTGAGGTCCTTGATCTCCCTGACGCGCGCCGCGACTTCCTTGCGCAGCACGAGCGCGTGATGAACCGGCGATTGGGCGCGATTGGAGAAGTAGCGGATCGGCATTCCATCGGCGATGGCGTTGAAGAACGATGCGCTCATGGCGCCGCCCATCATTTGCAGATCGCCCCGCACGATCAGCGGCACCATGTCGGCGCCCGACCGGAACGAGGAAATATCCACCTCGATATTCTGTTCGCGAAAATAGCCGCGTTCGATGGCGCAGATCAGGGGGCCATCGCCAAGGGTCGCGACGGAGCCAATGGCGATCTTGTCGGCCGCGCCGGCCGTGGCCGACAGCCCGCAGGCCATGAACGCGGCCAGGGCGAATGATTTGCCCATGTATTGCCTCCCCCGAATGTTGGCGTTGAGAATAGAGGCGCGCCCGCCGCTATGCAACGAAGCCTTACGCGCCGCTATTTCGCATTGGGACCGAGCCTCGCCAGCGCCCGCTTCACGGTGTCCTGATCGACGATCGCCGTGGCTTGAGATTTCGTCGTGAGATAGCCGCGGCGCGCGTAGAAATCCTGCTGGTCCATGAGCGAGTCGACGGCCACGCGACCATCTGGCTCGATTTCCGACCAACGCATGCCCGCGAAGATGGCGCGATCCTTCACGGGCGAATATTTGACGAAATAATCGGTCACCTCGTCGCGGTTGGCGCCGCCGCGCGCGGCCTCGAGATAACAGCGCGCGCCGCGGATATAGGCCAGCGTGAAACGGTCGAGCAAATCGCCGTTTTTCGTCGCCCAGTCGGTATTGTAGATGAGGCCGCTGACCTCCATGCGCGGCCTCACGGCCTCGTCGGCGTCGAGCAGATGGACCGCGCCGGCCTTGATCGCCGCGCTGTCGAAGGGTGGAACAAAGACAGCGGCGTCGATCGCGCCCTGACCGATGGCGACGACGGATTCCGGCATCCCGAGCGGCTTGGTCTCGACATCGTCCAGGGACAGGCCGACGGATTCGAGCGTCTTGCCGAGTTCGTATTCAGACAGTCCGCCCACCGCGGTCGTGCCGATTTTCAGACCCTTGAGATCGCGCGCCGAAACCACC
This sequence comes from uncultured Hyphomicrobiales bacterium, assembly GCA_903885755.1. Lineage (GTDB taxonomy): Bacteria > Pseudomonadota > Alphaproteobacteria > Rhizobiales > Beijerinckiaceae > Terripilifer. The sequence goes on from CAISJZ010000567.1 coordinate 1,726, forward strand.
TTGCCGGCGAGTTCCTTGCGGATGATCAGCCCATGCCAGACAGGCGAGCGCGCGCGATTGACGAAATAGCGCATCGGAAGGCCGCGCGCCACGCCGTTGAAGTAGGAGACGCTGACGCCGCCGCCCATCATCGAGATGTCGCCGCGCGCGATCATCGGCGTCATCTCGGAGGCCGTGCGGAATGGCGACAGATCGATGTCGATATTCTGTTCACGGAAATAGCCGCGCTCGATGGCGCAAATCAATGGGCCATCGCCAATGTTTGGCACCGTCCCTATGACGATCCGGTCCGCCGCGCGCGCTAGGCCGCAGACCGCGCAGAGGGCCAAGAGAGCGGCGAACAATCGTCGCAAGACATTGCCCATCATTCGACCCTGATGCCGGCCGCCTTGATGGTTCTCGACCAGCGTTCGCTGTCGTTGGCGATCAGTTCGCCGAATTTCGTCGGAGACAGTTGCAGGGGCGAGGCGCCGAGTTCGGCGAGCCGCGCGCGAAACGCCGGATTTGACAGCACAGCGTTGATTTCGGCGTTGAGTTTTCCGATGAGATCGGCGGGCGTCGCCTTGGGCGCGTTGATGCCGACCCACACCATCGCGTCGTAGCCAGCGAGCGTTTCGCTGACCGCGGGAATGTCGGGCAAGGCCTCGGCGCGCGCGGCGGTTGTCACGGCGAGGGCGCGCAGGCGGCCATCCCTGACATATTCCAGCGAGGAGGGCAGGGGATCGAAGGCGATCTCGATCCGCCCCGAAATCAGATCGGCGAGTTCCGCGGGGCTCCCGCGATAGGGGACGTGAACCATCTTGACGCCCGCCATCATGCCGAAGAGTTCCCCGGCGATATGGGCGAGGGTGCCGACGCCGCCCGAGGCATAACTGATCTTGCCGGGATTGGCTTTCGCGTAGGCGATGAATTCGGCGAGGTTTCGCGCCGGGAAGGTCGGAAGCACCACCAGAACGAGCGGCACGCTGTAGACGCCCGCCACCGGCGCGAAGTCGCGGACGAAATTGAAGTTGAGATTGTTCTCGTAAAGCGTCGTGTTAGTCGTATTGGCCACGGTCGCCTGCAACAGCGTGTAGCCGTCGGGTGGCGCGCGAACGACCGCCTCCGCGCCGATGTTGCCGCCGCCGCCCACGCGGTTGTCAATGACGAATTGCTGGCCGAGTCGTTCGGACAAGGCTTGTCCCAACAGGCGCGCGATCACGTCATTGGCGCCGCCCGGCGGAAAGGTGACGACGAGCCGAACAGGGTGATCGGGAAAGGTCGCCGCCCGCGCGCGGAGAGGTGGAAGCGTCAATGTCATAGCGCCCGCCGCGAGGGACGCAAGGCGACGGCGCGTGATGGTCATGACGTTTCCCCGGGGCGATTCAGGTCTTGTGGGGATCGTAGTCGCCTCGCCGCGAATTTTCCATGGCGGCGGTCGGGATTTGGCTTCAGGCGTGGCGCTGGCCGCCCTCGCTCGCGTCACCGTCATCGACCGGATCGCGTCTCCGCGCGCCCGCGAAGGGCGCGTTGAAGACGGCGCGCGCGAGCGCGCGCAGCGGCGAGGTCAGGCGATGCAGGTCTTCCGCGCGCCCAACGAGCATTTCGCCGCGCGTCAATTCGCGGTCCATCGCCGCCATGGTTGCGGGGAAGCCGGCCGCGTCATCGTGGAACCACACATCGAGGACGCGGCCGAACGCGATGACCAAGCCCTGCAGCTTGAGCGCGCCGACCGCGCCTTCGGACTCGATGCCGGCGGCCTCCAACATGAATCGCATGGAGTTGAGCGCCTCGCGATTGAGCGCGGCTGCGCCGAGCGGGTCGCGGCGAGCCCATTCGGCGACCGCGCGCACACCCTCGCGCCAGGGCGCCATGGCGTCGAGGCGGCGCATGAGCACGTCGAACAGCCGTTCCTTGGCCGGTTCGCCCTCAAGCCCGTCGCTGGAGCCCGTCAGGACTGCACGGTCGATGCGCCGGTTGAACGCGCCGAGGATCGCGCCCTTGGATGGGAAAGCGTCGCGGAAATCGGCGAGGCTCACGCCCGCGTGGGTGGCGATATCGGTGATGGAGATGTCCTCGAAACGCCGTTCGGCGGCGAGCTCCATGAGCGCGTCGACGATCTTTCCCCTGACGTCGTGGGGCGGCGTGGAGATGGCGGCTTCGGTCATGGCAATCCCCGTGTAAGCCGCCGAATGTAGGCGCCGACCATGGCGCCGGCAAGGCAAAGCTTGCGAGCGATCAGCCGGCGAGTTCGCCCGACCGGCGTTTGGCCGCCGCGATGGCGCGGCCCATCAGCGCCGAGAGGCCGCCCGGCGCCATCAGCACGTCGAGCGCCGCGGCGGTGGTGCCCCCCGGCGAAGTCACGTTGACGCGCAATTGCGCGGCGGGCGTGGCGGCGTCGCGGAAAAGCAACTCGCCAGAACCCTCTACGGTCGCACGGGCGAGCCGCATGGCGATGTCCTCGGGCAGTCCGGCGGCGACGCCGGCCGCGGCCATGCACTCGACGAGATAGAAGACATAGGCGGGGCCGGAGCCCGAGACCGCGGTCACGGCGTCGATCAGGTCTTCGTTGGCGACCCATTCGACCCGGCCGATCGCGGTTAGCAGGGCGTCGGCCATGGCGCGTTGCGCCGGGGTCACAGCCCGGCTCGCGGCCGCGCCCGTGATGCCGCGTCCAACCGCCGCGGGCGTATTGGGCATGGCGCGGACGATAGCCTTGGCGGGCAGACGCGCCTCGATATTGCCGATGGTCTTGCCGGCCATGATCGACAGAACGAGCGTGGCGGGGCCAACAAGCGGCGCCAGATCGGGCGCGGCGGCGTCGAACATCTGCGGCTTGACGGCGAGAACCAGCACATCGGGCGGCGAGAGGGCGTCGCGTGGCGGGTTGAGCCGGGCTCCGCTGGTCCGGCAGAGTTCCGCCATGGCCGGGCCGGGGTACGGGTCGAGCGCAACGACCCGGGCGGGATCGAGACCAAGCGAGAGCCAGCCTTCCAGCATGGCTCCGCCCATTTTGCCAGCGCCGACCAGGATGAGCGAGTTGGGCAGCGCGGTCACGATGTCAGGCTTCTCCGGAGGTCTCGAACAGGGCTGTGTCCATCGCCTCGCGGGCGCTGCGCCCGGCCCAGATGACGAACTGGAAGGCCTGATAATAGCGCTCGCAGGCCTCGATGCCAGCCCGCAGGGCGGCCTCGCACTGGTCGCGGTTCGGCTGGGCGCCGCCGGTCAGCAGCATGGAGTGGCGATAAATGATCACGCCGTCCTTGTCCCACATGCCGAAATGGCCGACCCAGAGCTGTTCGTTGATCAAGGCGATCAGGTTGAGCAATTCGCCGCGACGGCGGTCGCTCACCTTGATGTCGAAGGCGCAGCCGAGGTGCAGCGCCTCCATTTCCTTCAGCCATGTGAAGGCGATGTGGTAGTCGGTCCAGCCGCCGGATACGGAAATCGACAGTTCATCATCGTCCGCGCGGTCGAAGGACCACTGATTGAGCGACGCCATCTGCTCGACGATATCGAGGGGATGGCTTTCATGAGTCCGTTCGGATTCGTAGGTCTGCATCTTGGCCTCTGGGCGCTTGATCGGAACGCGGCGACACTGACTGGGGACGCGACCGCTCAACCGGACCCTCGCGCCGACCCGCCGGAATCCCGGGGCGGTCGAGCCCCGAATCTTCGGCGAATCAAAACGCTAGATGAATATACGCATGGATTGCGACGCCACCTAGCGGCGTTGCACCGTCGTGGATTCGCGGGGCGCGCACAATCCCGCGACGGGTGGAATCCACAGGCGATCCAAAAGCTTGCGCGCTTCCGGTCAGGCGTCCAGCGCCGGGGCCATCGGTTCCCGGTTCCGGATGATGTCCGAGGCCTTCTCCGCCATCATCAGCACGCAGGCGTTGATATGGGCGCCGACCATGTCCGGCATGGCCGAGGCGTCGACCACGCGCAGGCGCTCGACGCCGCGCACCCGCAATTGCGGGTCGAGCACGCAGTCAGGGGTGATGCCCATCTGGCAGGTTCCGGCGGGGTGATGGGCGGTGATGACCGTGCGGCGGATGAAGGCGTCGATTTCGTCGTCCGTCTGGACCTTTTCGCCGGGCGTTCGTTCAACGCCGCGATAGGGATCGAGCGCCTTGTTGGCGGCGATCTCGCGGGCGAGCTTGAAGCCGTTGCGCAGGCGCGGCAGATCGTCGGGCGCGCTCAGGAAATTGTAGTGGATGCGCGGCGTGTCGAAAGGATCGGCGGAGCCGAGCAGGACCTTTCCGCGGCTGGTGGGGTGCAGCAGGGTTGGGCGAATGCCGTAGCCATCGAGATAGGCCTGCTTGAGCGCGGGAAACCACATATGCGCGTCGGTCGGCAGGCCGCGGAACATGTATTCGATGTCCGGAACGGCGAGTTCCGGATTGGTCTTGATGAAGGCGTGCATCCCTCCGGGCACGACGGTTCCAGGGCCCGAACCAAGGAAATAGGCCTGCAACATGCCGAGCGCCATGCGATCGAAGCGCATGTTGTCGCGGAAAGGGCTGGTGTTGCTCGGCCGCGTGAACATGATGAGGACGGCGAGATGATCCTGCAGGTTGCGCCCGACTGGAAGATCGACGATCGGCGCGACGCCGACTTTTTTCAGGTGTTCGGCCGGGCCGATGCCGGACAGCATCAGCAATTGCGGCGTGTTGAAGGTGCCGCCACAGAGGATGACTTCCGTTCCCGCGTCCGCCTCGTATCTGAGGCTATCCTTGGCCCAGGCGACGCCGGTCGCTTTCGCCCCATTCATGATGATGTTGGTGACGTGCGCGCCGGTCTCGACGGTCAGATTGGGACGCTTGCGCGCCGGGCGCAGATAGGCGACGGCGGATGAAGAGCGACGGCCATTGCCGATCGTGTACTGGCTGCGGCCGAAACCCTCGCCCTGCTGGCCGTTGTAATCCTCGGTGACTGGAATACCCATGTCGCGGGCGGCGTCGCGCCACGCCTCGAACAGCGGGTCCTCGGTGCGGCAATATTCGACCTTGAGCGGACCGCCGTCGCCGCGCCAGGAGTCCGAACCGCCATCGAAGGTTTCGCCGCGGCGGAAATAGGGCAGCACGTCGGCATAGGACCAGCCCTGGCAACCCTTCTGCGCCCAGCGGTCGTAGTCGCCGCGATGTCCGCGCGTATAGGCCATTACGTTGATGGACGAAGAGCCGCCGAGAACCTTGCCGCGCGAGGCCTCGATGCGGCGATTGCCAAGGCTCGCTTCGGGCTCGGTATGGTAACCCCAGTTGTGCAGGCCCCAGTCGTGAATCTTGCCCATGCCGAGCGGGATGTGAATCAGCGGGTCTATGTCGCGGGGGCCTGCCTCCAGCAGCAACACTTTCGCCGCGCCGTCCTCGGTCAGACGATTGGCGAGAACGCAGCCCGCCGAACCCGCGCCAACAATGATGTAATCGTAACTCGCCCGCGCCGCCATCAATCCCCCCAAGTGTTCATTTTCAATTTGTCATACCGCCGCGCGCGCGGGCTGTCAGCCCTTTGACGCGCGCGATTTGCGGACGGGGATCGCGCGCGCGGCGTTTTCGGCCTGATCGATACGGTTCGAGAGTTCCCGCGTCGAGGGAATGCGCCGTTCGCTGGCGAACAGGGTAAGTTCGTCCTCGATGAGATTCCGGATCATCGTCAGCAACATGTCGCGAGCCGCGGCTATGGTCTCGGGCCTGACGCCACGCACTGCGATGGCGTTGACTTCCTCTGCCAAGGGCACGAGTTTTTCGCGCAGGTCGCGACCGCGTTCAGTCAGAAACACATAAACCTTCTTGCGGCTGTCGGGCTGGCGGCGCCGTTCGACATAGCCCAATCTTTCCATCGCCAGCAGGGCGGAATAGGTCGTCGGCTCCATCAGACCGGCGCGCTCGCTGAGATCGCGCTGGGTGATGCCGTCGGCGTCCCACAGGATGCGGAGAAAAGTCCAGTGGCCGAAGGACACGGAATGTTCGGCCAGACGCACCTGAAGCGCGCGCGTTAGCCCGCGGGTGGCATCCTTCAAAAGATGCGCCAGTCGGTCATTCGGCACCGCTTCGCGCCAGTGGCGCGCGATGGCCTGCAAGCCAGGGTCGATGGCTACCTTCTTGTCCTTGCCAGGTTTGGCGATTGGCGTGTCCACGGTTTCTCCCCGCGCCCTTCGTTGATCAGACGACCGGCGGCTCGCATTGCCGCGTCAGAGTCACCTCGCGCCCCTCGCGCGACGATTGCAGGATCGCATAACACACTTCCATCGTCGCCATGGCCCATCGACCATCATGCAAGGGCTTGTGCCCCTGAACGATCGCGCCATAAAGTTCGTCAATGACCTCCGAGCGCGGTAGACGCGGGCGTTCAAGCTGCTCGAAGCGCCGTTCGGCGTTGCCGTAAATCACGACCCCGTCCGGGCGCGGGCGCAGATCGCCGCCATCGCAGGATGCGATGAGCATTCCGAAATGCTGGTGCCAACGTCGCGCCGCGTCCTCGTCTCCATGGGGCGGCGTATAGCGCGGCCCGCCGTAGTTCGTCTCCGCCTTCAGTTTCAGTTCCGCCGCCTCGTCGAGGTCGGCGAGCGCCGCGCGGGCCCGGCCATGGCGAGCGGGGTCTTTTGGAAGACCGATTTCGGAAATCCATTCCTGCCATTCGTCGGTGTCGAAATGTCCATGGCCATTGTAGGTCAGCGACGCGAAGGCACCGTTTTCAAAAGTCATGAAGGCGCTGTAGGCGCCTTCGGTCGGGCGCGCCGCGTCCCAGACGCCCGCGCCGGCGCGCACGCTTTTGGCCTTTCCGCCGGCGATGACGCGGATGTTGTCGACCTGATGGGGCGCCTGATTGAAGATGACGCCACCGCCGGCCGATGTGTCGAGTTCCTCGGGCCGCCGCGGACGATAGAGGAAGTCGGTGAACTGCATGGCGGTGATCATGCGCAGATTGCCGTAAGCTCCGCTTGCGACAAGTTCGCGCGTACGCGCGATAGGGCGGTCAAAGCCGTGACTGTGGCCAACGATCATGACGACGCCGGCCTTGTCCGCCGCGTCGATCATCGCCTGACAGTCATCGAGGCTGAGCGCCATGGGCTTTTCCACCAGCACATGCTTGCCGGCGCGCGCGGCGGCCTCGACGTTGGGTCGATGAAATTGATGCGGTGAAGCGATGTAGATCACTTCGATGTCGGGGTTCTCGCACATGGCCTCGACGGTGTCGTAAACCCGGGCGGAAAAATCCTCGGCAAAGCGCGCCCGCGCCTCGGCTCGCGGATCGGCGCCGGCCACGATCCTGAGGCGGGGATCGCCGACAAGCGTCGGGAGCATGAGCGTGAAAGCGCGGCCGATTCCGGCGACGCCGAGCCCGAGGAGTCTGTCCGGCGCCGCGGGATCGATCATCTCAAAGGTCCAGAACCAGGTCGCCGCTGGCGGCGCGCGAAACACAGATCATAATGTTCGAGGCCTTCTCATGTTCGGCGAGCACGAGATCGCGGTGATCGACGTCGCCTGAAATCAACTTCGTCTTGCACGTGCCGCAGGTGCCGCTTTCACAGGAACTCGACACCGCCAAACCGTTGGCGCGCAGGGCATCGAGGATCGACACGTCGGCGGGAATCTCGATGATCCCGCCACTGCGCCGGAGCGTGACGGAGAAGGGCTTGTCCTCGGCCTTGTGGGCCGGCTTGGAAGAGCCGAAATCCTCGAAATGGACGGCGGCGCTCGACCAGTGGCCGGACATGTCGCGCACCGCCTCCATCAAGGGCCGCGGCCCGCAGCAATAAAGATGGCGGCCCAGGGGCTTTTCCAGAACAGGCCAGAGATCCAGCATTTGAGCGGGATCGCCGTGGTCATGGTGAATGACGACCTGGCCATTGAATTCCGGCGCCGCGAGTTCCTGGCGGAAGGCGGTCATGTCCGCCTCGCGCGTGAGATAATAAAGTTTAAAGCGCGCCGCGCCGGTCGATTTGAGATGGCGTATCATCGACAGGATCGGCGTGACGCCAATGCCGCCGGCGATCAGCAGGACATTGGGGATGTTGGGCGCCAAAGGAAAATCGTTGCGCGGCTCGGAGACGAGAAGGTCTGCGCCAACGCGTGTCTCGTCGACCACGCTGATTGACCCGCCCTCGCCATTGGCTTCGCGCTTGACGGCGATGACGTAGCGGTTGCGCTCCGCCGGATCGTTGCAGAGGGAATACTTGCGCTCCAACCCGTTGGGCGCGCGCACGGTCAGATGGGCGCCGGGCGTGAATTCAGGTAATTCGCCGCCATCGGCGCGGGCTAGTTCAAGGCGATGGATATCGCTGGCGATCTCGGCCTTGGCGACCACGCGGAGTGGCGTCAGCGGCGTTTCCTGGCTGGTCGGCATGGTCCCCTCCGCGCCCTCGACTGGTCGCCCACGCGGGGTCGGCGCGGGCGGAACTTAGAGGTCTAATAAAGAGGATTCAAGTGCGAAAACCGCCCCACCGCTTGTTTTACCCACGCCCTCTCGACAGGGCGGGGGCGATCGTGTATCAATATCTTAGATCGCTAAGATAGTCCACGATCGGAGCGTCGAGACGCGCGAGGAGGTCCCATGCTGACGAAGACCGAGAACGATCTGCTGTGCCGCGTCGAGGGCGACGCGCCAATGGGCGGAATCATGCGTCGCCACTGGCTTCCTGCCTGCCTGAGCGAGCAGCTGAACGAGCCCGATGGCGATCCCGTTCGCGTCAGACTCTTGGGAGAAAGCCTCGTCGCGTTCCGCGATTCGGAAGGCCGCGTCGGCGTGATCGACGAAATGTGTCCGCATCGCAAGGCGTCGCTGTTCTATGCGCGAAACGAGGAATGCGGCTTGCGCTGCCTCTATCACGGCTGGAAATTCGACGTGAACGGCAATTGCGTGGACATGTCGTCGGAGCCGGCGGAAAGCACGCTGCGCGAGAAGGTCAAGATCAAGTCCTACCCCGTGCATGAACAGGCCGGTTTTGTCTGGGTGTGGATGGGCCCCGCGGCGGAGATGACCGAATTCGAGGCTCCGGTGTTCCAGCCGACGCCGGAGACGAAGATCGCGATCGCCAAAATCGTCATCGACTGCAACTGGGCGCAAATTCTGGAAGGTGCCATCGACTCCGCGCATTCTTCCAGCCTGCATTCCTCCGACATGGTGCCGGCGCCGGTCGCGGGCGCTCAGGCCACGAACGAGAACTGGCTGCGCCCCTCGACCGACAAGGCGCCGCGACTGTTTGTTGATCGCACGGCCTTCGGCTTGCGCTATTCGGCGATCCGCCGTCCGATCAAGGACGCCGCGACGAAGGACTACGTGCGCACCACGCTGTTCATCGCGCCCTATACGGTGCAGATCCCCTCGAACAACATGTACAACATCGCCATTCTGCATGTGCCGATGAGCGACACGCGCACGGCGTTCCACTTCATCGCCTGGGGTGACGCGGCCACGACGCCGGATGTCGCGACGTGGCGCAACTTCCTGCACGCCCAGGTCGGCGTCGATGTCGACAAGGCCTTCGAAAAAACGCGTACGTATGACAACAACTACCTGCAGGATCGCAAGTCGATGAAGCTGGGGAATTTCACCGGCATTCCCGGCATTCCCAATCAGGACATCGCGATGTGGGAGACGATTGGTCCGATCGCCGATCGAGGCGATGAAATCCTCGGCGCGAGCGATCTGGCCATCGTGGAGTTTCGGCGCCAGATGGTGGAAGCGGCGCAAACCTTCGCGGCGGGCGGCGCGGCCATCGGCGCGCACAAGGGCCGCGTAACCCAGTCCAAGCTGCACTCCTTCGAAGGCGTCGTGCCGAAGGGCTACGATTGGCGCACGCTGGGTTGCTCGGACGAGGAACTCGCGTTCAACGCCAGGGCCGCCGCGCAAAGCACCGCGGCGGAATAGTCGCCTCGCTGGCTTTTCTCCGTTCGCGCAGATGGCGGCGCAGGGCAGTTTCGCTGGGCGCTTGCAATGGAGCGCGTCCCGGGCGAGCCTGATCCCCGCAGGGGATCAGGCATGTCGTTTGATTTTTCCATTCGTCCCATTGTCGAGACGGACTACAGCCAATGGGCGCCGCTCTGGGAGGGCTACAACGCCTTCTACGGTCGCGCGGGCGCGACGGCGCTATCGCCCGAGATAACGAGCGCCACGTGGGCGCGCTGCCTCGACCCCGACGAACCCGTTCACGCGCTTGTCGCCGAGACTGGCGAGCGACTGTGGGGCCTCGCGCATTATATCTTTCATCGTTCGACGACGGCGATGGGTCCGAACTGCTATTTGCAGGACCTGTTCACCGTCCCCGAGGCGCGCGGCAAGGGTGTCGGCGCGGCGCTGATCGACGCGGTCTACGGGTAGGCGAGGAGCGCTGGCTCCTCCCGTCTCTATTGGCAAACGCATGAAAGCAACGAGACAGCGCGCCGCCTTTACGACAGAGTCGCGGAGAACTCGGGGTTCATCGTTTATCGCAAGCTCGTCTGACGGGACGCTCGTTAAACAATCTCGATGTCGAGCCCCACGTCCAGAATGGGCGCGGAATGGGTCAGCGCGCCGGAGGAAATAAGATCGACGCCGGTTTCCGCGATGGCCTTGACGGTCTCGATATTGATGCCGCCGGAGGCTTCCAGCTTGACGCGGCCAGCCGCGATTTTGACAGCTTCGCGTATCTGGTCGAGGTTCATGTTGTCGAGCAGGCAGACGTCCGCGCCTTCCTCGAGGACCTCGCGCAACTGGTTGAGCGTATCGACCTCGATCTCGATCTTCACGAGATGGCCGGCGGCGGCCTTGGCGGCGCGCAGGGCCGGCTTGACGCCACCGCACACGGCGACGTGGTTGTCCTTGATGAGAATCGCGTCGTCGAGGCCGAAACGATGGTTCATCGCGCCGCCGCAGCGCACGGCGTATTTCTCCAGCGGGCGAAGGCCCGGCGTTGTCTTGCGGGTACAGCAGATTTTGGCGTTGGTGTGAGCGACGAGCGCGACGTATTTCGCCGTCATCGTGGCGATGCCGGACAGACGGCAAATATAATTCAGCGCGACGCGTTCGGCGGTGAGAATGGACCGCGCGTCGCCGGAGATACGCGCCACCAGCATGCGATTGCCCGACATGTGCGCGCCGTCCTCGGCGAGTGCCTCGAATTTGAGATCCCGATCGATCAGGCGGAAAGCCGCTTCGGCGACGGGAATGCCCGCCACGACGCCTGGCTTGCGAAGCGCCATCGCGGCGGTGGCGCGCGTGCCCGCGGGGATGGTCGCCAGCGTCGTGATGTCGCCGGCGCCGCCAAGGTCCTCGTCGAGCGCGTTACGCACGGTGTGGTCGAGATAGATCGGATTGAAGAAGGTCATGGACATCGTGGTCTCCTGTCGAATTTCAGACGCGATGCCCACCGCGCTTGCGGCCCTGCGACACGTCGATGAAAAGCTCGTCGAGCGATGGCCGCTTCTTTAACATACCGTGTGCGTGGGAGTAGCCGATCAGCGTTTCCAGCGTATGCCGGTTGCGCTCTGTCAGTCCATATTCCCAGGGGTCCTTGCCCAGCAATTTTTCCTGCTCCTGCATCGCGTACCGCCACCAGGCGAGCGGCGCGACGCGCGGGTTGAACATGCGCTTGACGCCCGCGGCCTTGGCTCGGTCAAAGGCCTTGTAGAGTTCGATCGGCAGCCACGGATGACGCTCGGCGACATCGCGGCGAATGCCGACGACATGCATGATCGGGAAAATGCCGGTCTTGCGGAAGTAGGCGACTTCCTCGGCCTTGTAGTCGTCGAACAGGCGCGCGACGTTCGGATTTCCCTCGAGATAGGGCTCTATGAGATCGGTATGCAGGCAGGCGTCGATTTCGCCCGACACCAGCATGTCCTCGAGATTTTTATCATCGGGAATACGGGACAATTTGAGATCGGGCGGCGCGACGAATTCGACATCCTCGTCGAGTTCGGCGCGCCAGTCGATCGACTTGTGCGGGACGCCGTATTCGGACTCCAGAATGCCGCGCATCCAGGCAATGGCCGTCGCCTGGAAGGATTTGACGCCCACGATCTTGCCGATCAGATCCTTCGGCTCGCGAATGCCCTTATTCGTGTTGACGAAGACGAACTCGTGGCGGAATCGCCGGTGCGGAAACACGGGGATGGCGAGGATCGGCAGGTCCACTTCCCGCGCCAGCAGAAACGACGAGGCCGAGAGTTCGGCGACATCGAATTCGCGATTGCGCAGGAAGCGCCAGTGGCGCGTCGTGGAATCCAGATCGGTGAGAACCGTCAGGTCCACGCCATCGGGGCTCACGCTCCCGTCCTTCAACGGGCGCGTGATTTCGTAGTCGCCGCAGGCAAGCGTCAGGTGGACATTGGCCATGGTCGATCAGGCCTTGACCGGGAAGAACTTGTCCATCTTCTGATCGACGCCGTGCTTGCGGGTCTCCTCGATCCAGATCTTCTGGATGCGCGGATCCTGATCCTCGTACTCGACCTGATCGCCGCCTTCCTTGATGCTGGTGGAGACGGCGCCCTTTTCGCCGGGCTTCAGACCGAGCAACGAGCGGCGGTTGGCGGTCGTGACGGGATAGCGCAAGCCGCCAACGCCGGTCGCCAGATAGCGCGCGGGCACGGCGCTCGCGTTGAAGTGTTGATGAAACTGCTGGTCCGCGGGCGGAAAGACGACGCCGTGATGCCAGTCGATGCGCAGGAAGTCCTGATCCTTGTCGTGCCAGAGCAGCGAATAGCCATGGCCGGTGACGCACATGACATGGAAGCCGGCGCCGTGGCGATGGCCCTTCTTGTAGGTGCCGACGGGCATCTCCGAAATGTGCGCGTGCATCGACCCATCGGCGAGCACGAACATGATGTTTGTGCCGCCGGCGCCGCGGTCGCCCCACGACTTCAACTCGATGGCAGCCAGATCGGGAACGAAGTTCGTCTCCCACATATGGTTGCCCGGACGCACGGTGATGAGGTCGCCCTCGCCGGTAAAATAGCCCGATTTTCCGGTCCGCTCGGAGAAATCGAACGGGTTGTCGAAGATGAACTTGTCATTGTGGAAGACGTTCAGCACCATCGGCAGATCGGTGGTGGTGACGAGCAGCGCGCGCTCGCGACCGCTCGAATTGAAATGCCGGTGCTTGGCGTTGAGCGGAATGGCGAAGAGCGCCTTCGGGCCCCATTCAAAGCTGCGCTTGGTTCCGTCGGCGAGTTCGATCTGCGTCGAGCCCGAACCTTCGAGCACATAATAGACGTCTTCATAGAGATGCCGCTGGGGTGTGGTCGAGCCGCCGGGGGGCAGCTCCATCAGGAACATGTTGCAGAAGTCGCCGCGGCCCTTGAGATGCACGGCGGCGCCTTTCACGCCAAAGCGCGGCCAGTCCTTCATACCGACCTTGAAGAGGTCGATGCCGTAGTCCTCGACGACTGGCAGACCTTCCTTCTCGACCCAGTCGAGATAGGCGTCGATGCCATAGCGCGGCGTTGCTTGTTCAGTCATGGCCGTTCCTCCCCTTGATCCGGAATTTCACGAAAAAAGCAGCGATTTGATGACGACGGGCACGACGCCGGGCGGCGTGATCATTTCACCGACGTCGACATAGTCGAGTTCCTGCAACTGCACGCCGTCGATGGAAACAAGGTCGCCAGGCAGGTCAAGTTCGCGATGCAGCAGGTTCCCCATGGTCTTGCCGATATCGCCATCGATCATGAGCAGCAGCATGTCGCGGCGCTTGCCATTGGGCGCCACCGCGCGGCGAATGCCGTCGGCGAGCGCGTGCAGGCGGGAATATTCGGGGTCGCCCTCGAAGGTGAAGGAGATCGCCATGCGGCCCTCGGGGTCGATGTCGAGCTGCGATGTCTTCTCGGTAACCAGTCGCGCGACTTCGTCCGCGTTGATGGCGCCGGACATATCAGGCTCGATGCGCACGACCGGCACGTTGTGAACGGGCAGGGACGCGGCGTTCGAGAGATAGATCGTCTTGCCGCTGACCTGAACGGTGAATTGCGAGGCGCCGATGACGGTGGCGCGGATGCGATTGCCGGGATCGATGACCGGCGGGCCCTTGCGCGCGCCGAGGCGTTTGCGGATTTCGAGAGCCAGCAGGCGAGCGATGTCGCCGAAATCGCGCGGCTCGGTCTCGAAGATGTATTCCGAGACGCCGCCGGAGAACGTGATAGCGGTCGGCGCGATGGAGCGATCGAGCGCCTCGGTCAATTCCAGCGATTTGCCGAGCGCGTCGAGCTCATCGCCAAAAATCTCGTTGATGGCGACATCCGCGAGGCGCGAGGCGATGGCCTGGCGCGCGGCGGGATCGGCCAGGGTTTTGGCGTCTGTCGCAAGGCCGAGTTCGCGCGCGACGAGCCATGCCGATTGATCGACGCGCGTCCACGCGCTGGTCGCGTCCTGCGCCACGAGGCGGCCGCCGACGGCGAAGGCCGCGACCGAGCGTACGACGCCCTTGTCAATCAATGCGAGCTTGGTCGTGCCGCCGCCGATATCGACATGCAGCACCGCGCCACCGCGTTGCTTCGACAGCGCGACCGCGCCCGAACCATGGGCCGCGAGGGTGCATTCGAGCTTGTGGCCGGCGGTGGCGCAGACAAATTTTCCGGCCTGATCGGCGAAGAGTTCATCGATGGCGCGCGCGTTGGTGCGCTTGATCGCCTCGCCGGTGAGAATGACCGCGCCGCTGTCGATGTCGGCGCGCTTCAGGCCCGCGGACTTGTAGGCGTCGTGAATGAAATGATCGAGGGCGTGAGCGTCGATCGTGCCGTCGGTCAGGAACGGCGTCAGCATGATCGGCGAGCGCCAGACCACCTCGCGGTTGGTGACGAGGAAGCGGCTCGAAAGCCCCTGCGACTGGCGCTGCAGCGTAACTTTCGCGAACAGGAGATGCGAGGTGGAAGACCCGATATCGATGCCGATCGTGTTGAGCTCGACGGTCTCCTGGCTCCAGATGAATTTCGCCATCTCGGCCTTGTCGGCGTCACTTAACGGCGCGTGTTCGTGGTCGAAATCCAAGTCGTGCATCTCCGCCCTCCGGAAGGCCGCGCGACACGGCCTCCGCCGAGTTCAGTCCCGGCAAGTTAGCTCTCTAAAATCATTCTCTATCCGCGGCGTCCGGGAATGTCCACGCGGGCGCTCAAATATCCCAATCCGCCGGCACGCCGCCCTCGGATTGCGCGCTTTCGACGTAGAAGCGCCAGAGCTTGTTCACATGGCGGCCGCGCTGGAAATAGGTCTCGAAAGAGGCGATATCGGCGTCGGAAAGTGGCTTCAGCTTGCCGAGCACGGCGGCGTGATACATCGCCTGCGCGTTCTCGACGAAATGAATGGAGTCGTTGAGCACGGCCTCGACGGATTCGGCGGTGATCACCTGACCGTGGGCGCGGATCTGCATGGCGTGGTGGGGGCCCAGCGTCCCGACGACGGCGCGGCCAAGCGCCGGGTTGGCGACGTGGGCTGGGTCGGCGTGGACGGGAATGCCGCTCTTCCAGCGGATGGCGTGGTTTTTCACGACGCGCAGCGGCACGTCCTCCACCAGCGTGAAGGAATTGGTCAGGTCGTGATGAAAATGCGCGACCGAATTGACGTCGGGACGGGCGCGCAGGATTTCGCCGTGCAGCGAGACTTCCGCCGGGGCGCGCTGGCCCTCGGGGCCCTCGAGAATCTTGCCGTCATAGTCGCAGACCAGCAAATGATCGGGCCGCAGACCGGAACGCGGCACGTCGATCGGCTGGATCAGGAAGGCGTCCCGACCCGGCAGGCGGGCGCTGACATGGCCGCTGTAGTTCATGATCTTTTCGCGCACGATCAGCAGCGTGCAGGCCGCGACCTTCATGCGCAGTTGCAGATCGCTGTTGGAGCGCGCGGGGGCGGCGTGCTGGTTCATGAAAATCCTCCCGTGGGTTGCCGGCGGGTCGCTGAATATTGGGGTCGGGCGATGATTTGCGCCCAACCGCGGACCTTGTCCAGTGGCCGCGCGCCGGGTTGCGTGACCCCGCGAACGGGCGCACAAGTCGGGGGAATGCTGAACTTCAATTTTTTCCAACCGCTCCGGAGGGACAAACGCCTCGCGCCGCTGCTCATGATGATCGCGCTCATCATGTCCGGCAATGGCGTCGTCTCGCCGATATTGTCGCTATACGCGCAGACCTTTGGCGTCGCTAGCACGCTGGTCGGGATGCTCGTCACCATTTTTGGCATCGGGCGGTTGATCGCGAATCTGCCGGCGGGCATTCTGTCGCAGCGGTTCGGGCGCCGCCCGATGCTGTTCATCGGCCCGCTGATTGTCGCGGGCTCGTCGGCCTTCGCGGCGATGACGCACGATTTCACGATGCTGCTGGTCTGGCGTCTGGTGCAGGGCGTTGGCTCCGGCATCTACATGACAGCCTCGCTTGCTTCCATCGCCGACATCAGCCCGCCGCAGCATCGCGCCAGCAACATGGCGCTCTATCAGGCGGCGTTGCAACTGGGCGCGACGATCGGCCCGGCGGCGGGCGGCTTTCTCGCCCAGTGGTTCGGTTATGCCGCGCCGTTCTGGGCCTACATGGTCGTTGGAATTCTCGCCTCGCTGACGGCGGTGTCTTCCTTCGAGGACACGCTCAACAAGACCGAGGCCAGCAAGCCGCTGCCCTCGTCGGTGAGCAAGCGCGGCATGATGACGCCGTCCTTCACGGCGGTATGCATCCTGACCTGCGTGATCTTCTTCACGCGCGTTGTCAGTCTTTACCAACTCGTACCGCAGCTCGCGACGGAGACGCTGCATCTCGATGTGGGCGTCGTCGGCGCGGCGCTGACCTTCTGCGCGCTGACCAACTTTCTCGTGCTGCCCGCCTCGGCGCCGCTGATCGACCGGTTTGGCGCGCGCGCGGTGGTCGGCGGCGCGTCGGCCTTCACGGTGGCGGGATTGTTCCTCCTGTGGATCGCGCAATCGCAGACAATGTTCTGGGTCTCGATCTTCGTTCTCGGCATTGGCGGCGGCGTCAGTTACCCCGCCATCAGCTCGTTCACGATCTCCTGCCTGTCGCGCGAGCGCTATGGCGCCGGCATGGGCATGCAGCGCACCTTTGGCGACGTGGGATTCGTGTTTGGTCCGGTCATCGCGGGCGCGCTCGACGACATGACGGGAACCCACACGGCTGACATCATGCTGAACATGGGTCTGCTGACCCTTGCGACGATCGTCTTCCTCGTCGCCAGCGCCGGCTGGCGCAACGACATGCGGTGATAGATCACGCGCCCAGCAGGGCCGCGACCTTCTTGGCGCGGGTCGCGACGCGATGGCGCGCCTGTTCGAAAGCGACGACGGCCTGATTGGTCACCCAGTTGAGCTGGATGGTGCGGCGCCGGCCAATGAAGGGCTTGTGGCCATGCCACGAGGTTTCCGAGCGGCGGAAGACCAGCAGCGTGCCGCCGTTGGGCGGCGCCTCGACGACGTAATCATCGAGGTTCGCGCTGGAGCGCAGAATGCGCAGCCGGCCGCCATCGGGCTCCCAGCCCTCGTTCATGTAGAGCAGCACGGTGATGATCTTGGACCGCGTATCCGTGTGGATTTCGCCATCGCGCTCGCGAGTGTAGCCGCGCACCGTGTACATGCTGGGGCGTCCCGCGAGATCGACGCCGAACTTGCGCTCGATGGCGGATTTGAAGCGCGGTTCGTCCAGCTCCTTCATCACGGCGGCGAAATGGCCGCGGATGTCGAGTTCGGAGGGCGGATGCGAGCCGGCGCCGGGCACGTCGGGAAAATCAGCGGACACTTTCGGAAGCAGGTCCTTCGGGATGAAGTTCTCGACAATGATGAAATCATAGGGGTCGCGAACGAGCGGGGTCGCTTCGAGGGCGTCGTAGTCGAGATACGTCATCGGTCTCGTCCAGCGGATCAGTCGGCCAAATCGCCCGCCGACGCGCGGCAAAATGGGCCAATTGGCCGCGCCGATCAATTGCCCGTTGGTCGCGCGGGGCGAATTGTCGCCGCCGGGGCGCGGGGCTGGTTGTCAATCGCCCGATTTCGTGCGGTAATTCTCATGTTTCGTGGCTCGATTTATCAGCCAGTTTTTCCGGTCATGGCTGTCATGCCCTGTCGATTGCGTTCCTTCGCCGCCGTTTGGACGGTTGTCGCGTGTGTTCTGGGCCATGGTCCGGCGCTGGCGGGCGCGTGGCCGCTCGGCGAAGGCGAGGCGCTCGTCATCGCCGGGGCGTCCTTTTCAGGCTCGACCGCCGCCTTCGACGCCAGCGGCAAGCTGCTGCCGGTCTCCGCCGGTATCATGGCGCAACCGCCACAAGCGATTGCCCTCCCGATCCCCATCTAGGGAAAGTGTAACTCAAGAGGAAAGCGCCCCATGATGGGCGCGGCGCTCGCGGCGCTAATCAGCATTGTTCCCTTGTTCACAGAAATTCAGCATGACGGCTGGATCAGGCGGGTATTGCCCAGCCCACTTCAATCTGAAATTCGAGAAGTGATGTCGACCGAAGATATCGTCATACTCAACTCTCCCATGCAGGAAAATGAGTTTACGCCCAAAGGCGAGGTCATCAATTTCCTGCGGGGTCAAAATGCTATTGAAAATCAAAGTTTTGTGACTTTGTGTATTTGCTGCAACGTGGCGAGCGAATTTTCCCGCCAATTTAGGTACGACCAACATGCGTTCGTTGGTGGGTTCAAGCACTGCGATTTCCGCCCAACTGACGAAGTTAGAAGCCGGTGTTTGGCCGGAATTTTTGAACGTCATGGAGACGCTCGGCCGTCCAGCATTATTTGGATCGGGCGGCTGAACCGTCATTCTGGCCGGCCCCCATTGGGTGATCCAGTTGCTATGTTAATTCAACGTCGGCCTTGGCGCTATTGCTGGCGTGGCCGGCGAAGCTGGTCCAGGTTGCGAAGCCGGCCATTGCAGAGCCTCCGGGGCTGGTGGCCTGTAGCC
>CAISJZ010000568.1 GCA_903885755.1 uncultured Hyphomicrobiales bacterium
CCGACGGATCGCGCGCGCGCGGATCGCCAAAGCCGCCGCCGCCGGCGCTCTGGATCAGGA
Source organism: uncultured Hyphomicrobiales bacterium (assembly GCA_903885755.1). Taxonomy (GTDB): domain Bacteria; phylum Pseudomonadota; class Alphaproteobacteria; order Rhizobiales; family Beijerinckiaceae; genus Terripilifer. The sequence goes on from CAISJZ010000568.1 coordinate 61, forward strand.
AACGGTCGCCGGCCTTCAGGTCGTAACGACCGGAGGCGCGGGTCTCGATCTCGTCCGGCGCGCCAACGCGCACGACAAAGCGCCCGCCCGCGCCATCGCCGCCACCATTGACGCCGCCCGGCGGAAACCGGCTCTTGTCGAAGCGCCGGATGATCATGGCGTCCTCCAGCAATTCATATTCTCGCTGGAACGACACGCCGCCGCGCCATTCGCCGGCGCCGCCGGTGTCCGGCACGATGTTGAATTGCCGGATGCGGCAGGGATATTCGGATTCAAGAATTTCAATCGGCGTGACGTGGAGATTGCTGAGATGCGCCGCCGTGCAAGAGGCGCCGTCGTTGCCTTGCCCACCGCCATAGGCCGAGCCGATAATCTCGTATTGCATGGTTGACTGGCCGGGACGACCCTTCGCCCAGGAAATCAGCAGCGCGCTGGACGAGCCGGCGTGGGCGCAGGCCCGAGCCGGGTTCAACCGCGCCATGGCCTCCAGAATGATGTCGACCAGCTTCAGATTGACCATCTGGTAATTCGACACCGGCGAGGGCGGCGAGGCGTTCGTCACCGTGTTCGGTTTCTGGATGATCCGAATGCAATCGCGCATGCCGTCATTGAAATGGAGGCGCGGGCCAAGGCTGCCGATCAATGAATAGAAAACGCAGGCCTCGACCATTGATGGCCGCAGGTTGATCGGGCCTTTGGCCTGTGGATCGCTGCCGGAAAAATCGAATTCCGCGACGCCGCCCTTGATATTGATCGTCACCGCCAGCTTGACCGGTTTGTCCACGGCGACGCCGTCGTTGTCGAGGAACCCCTCGGCCGAGGAAGAAGCTTCCGGCAGGCGCGCGATGGCGCTCCGCAATTCCTCCGCCGCGCCGCGCAGGATGGCGGCGAAGGCACCCGTTACAGTCGCCGCGCCGAAGCGCGCGCACAGGTCCCCGACGCGTTCCGCGCCCATGGTGGTGACGGCGATTTGCGCCGTCATGTCGCCGCCGACAAGCGCCGGCTGGCGCGAGTTGGCGAGAATGAACCGTTCGATGTCGGGCAGATGGCGGCCCGCATCGCGAATCTTGATCGGCGGCACCAGCACACCCTCGTGATACATTTCGGTGGCGTTGGCCGAGGTCGAACCCGGCACCGTGCCGCCGACATCGGCTTTGTGCGCGATGGAACCCGAGAAGGCGACAAGTTCGCCATGGTCGAACACTGGCGCGACGAAGGCCATGTCGGAGACATGCGGCAGGCCGCCCTCGTAAGGGTGGTTCGACACGAAAACATCGCCCTCGCGGAGATTTCCGTCCTTGCCATAGAGTTCGAGCACCCGACCGACGAGATGGCGATAGACGGGCGCGTGAAAGAACATGGGCGGCGAGACGATCAGGCGGCCATCGCGATCGAGAATGACGCAGGAGAAGTCGCGCGACTCGCGGATGATTGTTGAATAGCCCGAGCGATAGAAATGATAGTGCATCTCGTCGACGAGGCTGGCGATCTTGTTGCGCAGGATCTGGATGGTGATCGCGTCCATGATCACGCTCCCTTCTTGAGCACGAGATTGCGGTAGCCATCGACTCGCCCGGTCCAGCCCGGCGGCACGATGGTCGTCGCATCGAATTGTTCGACCACGGCGGGCCCGGCGATGGTCACGCCAATATCGAGTCCGTCGCGTTCGTAAACGGTCGAGGCCACTGCTGTCTTGCCATCGAAATAGATGTCGCGCCGTCCCTTGACCGCTCCCGCGACCGGGCGCGGATCAACCGGGGGCGCCTCGTGGCGCTGTTCGTATTTGGGCGCGGCGACGCGGGCGCGCACGCGATAGCTCACGACCTCGACGGGGCGTTCCCTCGCGGCGTGGCCGTGAATCTGCGCATGACGTTCGTCGAATTTTTCACGCGCCGCGGAGAGCTTCGTTGCATCCAGCTTTCCGGCGGCGGCGCCGTCGAGCGGCGTCCGTAATTCGTAGCCCTGGCCGGTGTAACGCATGTCGAGTTCGCGCGCGAAGGTCGCGGGCGCGGAGCCAAGCCCCTCGGCGGCGAGTTCCTCGCGCGCGCGGGCTTCGAGCCCGGCGAAGATCGCTTCGGCGTGTTCCCACGAAATTTCCGCCAGCGGCATCAGTTCCGAGCGGATATAGTCATGCACGACATCGGTGCAGAGCAGACCAAGCGCGGAAAACGCGCCGGGGCGCGGCGGCACCAGAATCCGACGCATGTTGAGTTCCTCCGCCACGGCGGCGGCGTGAACCGCGCCTGCCCCACCGAACGGCAGCAGCGTGAAAGCCGAGAGATCGACGCCGCGCTTGGCCGCGAAGACGAGCACCTCGTCCGCCATGCGCATGTCGACGATTTTCCGCACCCCCGCGGCGGCTTCCAGCGCGCTCATGCCCAGCGGCCTGGCGATCTTCGTTTCGATCGCCGCGCGCGAGGCCGCGACATCGAGCTTCTGCGAGCCGCCGAGGAAATAATCGGGATTGAGATAACCGCAGACGACATCGGCGTCCGTCACGGTTGGATTCGATCCACCCCGGCCATAGCAGGCGGGACCAGGATCGGCGCCGGCGCTTTGTGGCCCGACGGTGAGGAAGCCCGCGCCATCAATCCAGGCGATCGAGCCGCCGCCCGCCGAAATCGTGGTCATGTCGAGCGCGGGGACATCGATCTGCCGCCGCGCGATGACGCCTTCGGTAATCTCCAGCGGCGCGCCGCCCTCGATGAAGGCGATGTCCGCCGACGTGCCGCCCATGTCGAGAGTCACGAGGCCATGTTCGGCGTCGCTTTCCGCGAGAAAGGCGCTGGCCTGCGCGCCCGCCGCCGGACCCGAGAACAGCGTATGCACGGTCTTGCCGCCGGCGATGGCGGTGGCGAAGGGCATGACGCCGCCGTTCGATTGCATGAGATAGCGCTGTTGGGTAACGACGCCCGCCTCGTCAAGCCCCTTGGCGAGATGAGCGATGTAGCGCACGAGCACCGGTTCAAGATAGGCGTTGAGCAGGGTCGTCGACATGCGCGGCCACTCGCGCAGGCGTGGCAGAACCTCGCTCGAAATCGAGACGCCAAGTCCCGGCGCCTCTTCGTGGATCAGACGGCGGGTTTCTTCCTCATGCGCCGGGTTCATGAAGGAAAAAAGATAGCAGACCGCGATGGATTCGACGCCCGCGTCGCGCAGTTCACGCGCCGCGGCACGCACGGCGGCGGCGTCAAGCGGCGTCAGCACCGCGCCTGTATGATCGGACCGTTCGGGGATTTCGCGCGTCAGGCTTTGCGGCGCGATCGGCGCGGGCTTGGCGAAGAAATAATCGAACAGGTTGCCATCGCGCGCCTGAACCTGGATTTCCTGAACCGCGCGAAAACCCTTTGTGATGAGCAGGCCGACTTTCGCGCCTCGCATTTCCAGCAGGGCATTGGTGGTAATGGTCGTGCCATGGGCGAAGAACTCGATTTCGCCGGCCTTGACGCCGCGCGCGACAAAACGCGATACGCCGTTGAGAACGCCGAGCGCCGGATTTTTCGGCGTGCTCGACACCTTCTCGACCATGAGATCGCCGCTCTCGACGTTCAGCAACACGAGATCGGTGTGCGTTCCGCCCACGTCGACGCCTAGCCTGTACCGCGAACCCGCCATGTCGGTTTCCAGATTTGAGTGTTGCCAATCAGGCGAGCAGACCCGCCGCGCGATAGCCCGCCGCCGCGCCGGGATGCAGCGGCACGCCCTCGAATTCAAGCGCCTTGACGCCCTGGCCCGCAAGCGGCGCCCATAGGTCGGCGACGCCATGAAACAATGGATTGAGCCGCCCAAGCTCGTCCGCCCTGGCGACGATGGCGCGAACGACGGCCGCGACCATCGCCGCCGGCTGTCGCTCGTGGGTCACCAGCACATTGACGACGCCGGGTTGAGCGACATCGTCCTTCAAAGCGCGCAAGGCGCCCTTTTTCATCACGGCGCGGCGATAGATGCTGTTTTTCGCCATGACCGTCTCGAGATCGCCGGGCGCGTAGGACATCACGCGCAGATCAACATCGCGGTCCAGCGCGGTCATGACCTTGTTGGGGATGGGGCATTGCAACTGAGCGTCGATCTCGCCGTTCGCCAGGGCCGCCGCGCCCGCCGCGAAATCAAGATAGACCGGCGTGAAATCGGCGAAACTCTTGCCGAGCGCGCCAAAGATCGAATGGGCGTGCTGGGCGACGCCGCTGGTCGCGGGCCCGACAGCCACACGCTTGCCGAGCAAATCGCGCACACTGGCGATCCCGCTGTTAGCGCGGGCGATGAAAAACATCGGTCCCAGATTCATGGGCGCGACCATGCGCAGGGCGATTGGAGATTCGAAGGGCTTTTCGCCACGCAAGGCGCGACCGATCCAGTTGGCGGCCATGAAGCCGAAGTCGAGGTCGCCCGCGCCAATTCGCCGCGCGTTCTCGATGCTGGCGGAGAGCGATTCCATCACCTCGATCGGACCCGGCAATCCAACCTTGTCGAAGATCGCCTTCAGGGCCAGCCCTTGCGTCAGAAAGGTGCTGTCCGGCTCGGCCGTGCCTATTTTCATGGCGTTTCCCGATGGTTTCGCGCTCGCGGCGGCGCGCTTTCGTCTCTGTCTAGCATCCGGGCGCGCGGCTTGTCAGCATCCCCGGACGGTTGACATGGCGAATGCCGCGACCCACGGTAAACCGAAATCAAGATCGCGCCTTCGTTGGCGCAAGGGAGACATGCATGTCGAAGGATACGGTCCCGGGTCAGGGCGCGGCCGATGTCGTGGCGGACCTTTCCTACACCGATCTGCGCGAATGGATCGAGGAGGCGCGCAAGCTGGGGGAAGTGCGAGAGGCCAGCGGTCTCAACTGGCAGGAAGAGATCGGCATGGCCGCCGAGGTCATCCTGCACGACGAAAAAGCGCCGGCAGTCATCTTCACCGACGTTCCAGGCACGTTGAAGGGCAGCCGCCTGCTGGTCAACTTCTTCGGCGGCAAGCGCGCGGCGATGACGCTGGGCTTTCCAACCCACCTCAACAAGCTGGAGCTCAGCGAGGCGTTTCGCACGAATTACATGACCGATCTCAAGCGCATCGAACCGCGCTACGTCAATGATGGGCCAATCTTCGAGAATGTCATCAAGGGCGATGATGTCGATGTCACCATCTTTCCGACGCCGAAATGGCACGAGGAGGATGGCGGGCGCTACATTGGCACCGGCAGCTTCAACGTCACGCGCGATCCCGACGAAGGCTGGATCAACTGCGGCACCTACCGCGTGATGATCCACGACAAGCAAACCGTCGGGTTTTACATCTCCCCGGGCAAGCATGGCCGTATCCAGCGTGATAAATACGAGGCGCGCGGCGAGCCCATGCCGGTCGCCATCGTCGTCGGCTGCGACCCCATGTCGTTCCTGATGTCGTCGAGCGAAATTCCCTATGGCGTTTGCGAATATGAGGTCATCGGCGGCATTCGCGGCAAGGCCGTCGATCTCGTCAAGGCGCCGATTACCGGCCTGCCGGTCCCCGCCGACGCGGAAATCGTCATCGAGGGTTTCGTGCAGCCCGGAAACCTGAAGAACGAAGGACCGTTCGGCGAATGGTTTGGCTATTACGGCTCGGATGTTCGACCGGAGCCCGTCATGGACATCAAGGCGATCTATCATCGCAACAATCCCATCCTGCTGGGCTGCGCGCCGCAGCGCCCGCCCGACGAGATCGCCCGTTATCGCGCGCTGACGCGCTCGGCGATCGTGCGCGAGAATATCGTCAAGGCGGGCGTACCCGACGTGACCGCCGCCTGGGCGCATGAAATCGGCACCGCGCGCCTGCTGCTCGCCGTCGCCATCAAGCAGCGTTATGGCGGCCACGCCAAGCAGGCGGGCCACATCGCCGCCATGTGCCACTCGGGCGCTTATGCGGGACGCTACGTGATCGTGGTCGACGACGACATCGATGTGTCGAATCTGGAAGAAGTGATGTGGGCGGTGCTGACGCGCTCGGACCCCGCGACATCGATCGACATCATCACCAATGCCTGGTCGACGCCGCTCGACCCGCGTATCGAGCCCGAACGCAAGGCCAAGGGCGATTTCACCAACAGTCGCGCCATCATCGACGCCTGCAAGCCGTTTTACTGGAAGGACAAGTTTCCGAAGGTGAACCAGCCCTCGCCAGAGATGCGCAAACTGGCGCGACAGAAATTCGGCTATTTGCTGGAGTGATCTCGACGGCGACGTGACAACACGCGGAGCGGGAGTCTAATCTCGCGAAAAGGGAGGAATGTCGTCCGGGCGCGCCCGACGACCAGCGCGGGAGACGGGCGTGCAATTTGACATGATCTCGATAGGCGGCGGCTTTTCGGGGCTTATTTCAGCCTGCCGCGCCGCGGAACTTGGCCTGAAAGTCGCTGTCCTCGAGCAGGACTCCAGTGATCGCTACCCCTGCAGTTCGCGCTTCACCACCGGTGTTTCCAACATCATGGGTCTGGCGATCATGGCCGACCCGGATCATCTCTATAACGCGATCATCAAGGGCTCCGGCGGCGCCGCCGATCCCGCGCTGGCTCGCGTCTTCGCCGACAATGGCAAGCGCGCCATCGCGTGGTTGTCGGAGAAGGGAACGCGCTTCATCGAGCGGGCCTTGCAGAAGGATCAACCGGGACAGCGTGTTCTGGCGCCGCCGCGCCGGTTGCAGGCCGGTCTCGACTGGGAAGGCCGCGGCGGCGACGTCACCATGCGCAAGCTGACCGAGCACATTCTCGCGCGCGGCGGAACTCTGCTTCGCGGCGTGAAAGTCACGTCGCTGATCGTCGAGAACGGCGCCATCGCGGGCGTCGAGGCGACGCGCGATGGCGCGCCAACGCGGATAACCGCCAAGGCGGTCGTGATCGCCGACGGCGGGTTCGCCGCCAATCGCGACATGATCGCCAAGTACATCACGCCGCGCGCCGACCGCGTGCTTTGCCGCGTCGGGCCGGGCGCCAAGGGAGACGGAATCGCCATGGCCGAGCACGCCGGCGTGGCGATTGGCGGCTTTGGCAAGTTCTATGGCCACATCCACCACATCAATGCGATGACGATCGCGAAACTTTGGCCCTATCCCCACCTCGACGCCATCGCCGAGCGGAGCATTCTCGTCGATGGCGCGGGCAAGCGCTTCGCCGACGAGGGTCTTGGCGGCGTCTGCATGGCCAACGATATCGCGGCGCTCGAGGACCCGCTGAGTTCGCACCTCATCATCGACGACGAGATGTGGCGGATCGAGCCGAAACTCACGACGACGGTCGCCGCCAATCCCTCGATGGTCAACGCGGGCGGGCCGCTGATCACCGCGGGTGATCTGGCGTCGCTGGCCGGCAAGATCGGCGTTCCCGCGGCCTCGCTGGAAGACACCGTGCGCGTTCATAATGCCGCCATCGCCAGCGGCGATTATTCCGCGTCGCCGACGCCGCGCAGCGTTCACAAATATCCGCCGATGCCCATAGCGAAGGGCCCGTTCCATGCCGTGCCGCTCTGCGCCGGAATCACGGGCACGATGGGCGGCGTCGTCATCGATATCCATGCCCAGGCGCAAAAGCAGTCCGGCGGCGCCTTTCCCGGCCTGTATGCGGTGGGAACGCCCGTGGCCGGGCTCGAAGGCGGTCCGCGCGCTGGTTACGTCGGCGGCCTCTCGAAAGCCTTCATTCTTGGCCTTCTGGCCGCCGAGCATATCGCCGCCGCGCGATAGGAGGAAACATGCTCGCGCGCCTTGGTCTTGTCATCGCCGCGATGGCGGCCGCGGCTGGAGTCGCGGCGGCGGAGGATTATCCGTCACGGCCAATCACCATCGTCGTACCCTTTCCCGCTGGCGGCCCCACCGATCTCGGCGGACGCGCGCTGGCGAACACGATGGGCCAAAAACTCGGAAATTCCGTTGTTGTTGACGATGTCGGCGGGGCAGGCGGCAACATCGGCGCGGCGCGCGTGGCGCACGCGACGCCGGACGGCTACACGCTGATGTACACGAACTTCTCGCTGGCGATCAGCCCGGCGATGTTCGACCAGCTTTCCTATGACGCCGTCAGGGATTTCGCCAGCATTGGCGTGGTGTCCCACGCGGCGACGCTGCTGCTCGCGCGCAAGGACTTTCCGGCGGGGACCGTCCCAGACCTCATGGAAATGATGAAGTCGCGCGGCGACCGTATCCTGATGGCGACCTCCGGCCCGGGCGGGCCATCCGATCTCTGCGCGCTGCTCATCATGAAATCTGTCGGCGCGCGTTTCACCATCGTTCCCTTCAAGGGCACCGCGCCGGCAATGACCGATCTGATCGCGGGGCATGTCGACATCATGTGCGATTCCATCTCGACCGCGTTGCCGCAGGCGCGGGCGGGAGTGGTCAAGGCGTTTGGAATCACCGGCGCCGAACGGTCGGCTTTCGCGCCCGACATTCCGACCCTTGACGAACAAGGACTGCACGGGGTCAATCACGACGCGTGGAGCGCGCTCTATGCGCCCCGGCGCACGCCCGCGAACATCATCGACATCCTGTCTCGATCGCTGCGCCAGAGCATGGAAGACGCGGAATTCCGCAAGCTGAACGCCTCGCAGGGGCAGGAAATCCTGACGGGAGAACTGGCGACGCCAGCCGGCGCCGACGCCTTTCTCGCAGCCGAAATCAAACGCTGGCCGCCGATCCTGAAAGACCGCCCGCCCGCCAACTGAAGGACCGATCAAGGATGTCGCAATATCCCGTCCTCACTTTTCTCGAACGCCACGGCGGCTGGATCGCGGCGGGCGTGGGGCTTCTGCCGCTCGCCGCCGCCATCGTCGCGGTTGTGATGGGCGCGGCGCTGATGTGGCTGGCGGCGGGCGTCGTGGGTTCCATTATTCTCTTCGTCGCGGCGCGATCCTATGTGGAACTCATCCGGTTGATGACGGACATGCTGATGCCGAAATAGTCAATGCGCGTCACTGCGTTCCCGCGATGCCGACCTGTCTGACGACCTCGCTCCATTTGGCGAGTTCCCGGTTCATGAATGCCGGCAATTCATCGACGGGCTCGGAGACGATGGGGGTCAGGCCCATGCGTATGAGTTGCGATTGCATCTCGGGCGCCGCCATCGCCAACGCGAATTCATCGTGCAGCTTCGCCACGATCGGTTTTGGCGTCGCCGCGGGCGCCAGAAGCATGTGCCAGGAAACCGCCTCATAACCGGGAACGCCGGCTTCGGTCAGCGGCGGAACGTCGGGCAGAATGCCGAGCCGCGTCCTCGAACTCACCCCGAGCGCCCGAACCTTGCCGTCCGCGATGAGTTCGCGCGCCACGGATGGATCGGCGAAGGTCATCGAGACCTGACCAGAGACAACGTCGAGCAGGGCCTGCGGCGCGCCGCGATAGGGAACATGCGTCAGTTCGATGCCCGTCTGGCGCGCCAGCATTTCGCCGGCCAGATGCGGCACCTGCCCGATGCCCGTCGAGGAATAGGTGAGGCTGCCCGGCTTTTGCTTCGCCAGTTTCACGAGATCGGCGATTGACCCGACCGGCAGGTCCGCGTTGACGACCAGCACGAAGGCGATTTCGACGTAGTGCGACACCGGCGTGAAATCCGTGCCGGGGTTGTAGGGCAGTTGTTTGAACAGCGTGAGGTTGGTGGTGAGCATGCCGCTCGGCGCGACCAGCAATGTCTGACCATCCGGCTGCGCCTTGGCGAGCGTTTGCGCCGCGATCAGGGTGCCGCCGCCGGTGATATTCTCGACGATGACCGGCTTGCCGAACCGGTCCTGCAATTTGCCGGCGACGGTTCGCGCGATCGTGTCCATGGCGCCGCCCGCGCCGAGAGGAACGATGATACGGACGTTCCCCGCGGGATATTCCAGCGCCAGAGCGCTCGTCGAGAGAGCCGCCGCCAAAGCCAAAAAGCCAGCGAAAAGTCCACGTCGCATGGTTGTCCCCCATTCATTTTGCACAGCGCCGTCATCCCGCGACGGGCAAATCGCCAACCGCGCGGAGATCGTCGAGATTCTGCATCATGTCGAACATGCGACGGGCGTCCGCCGGCGACAACGCGCCCGAGACGCAGTCCTCGAATTTGGTCCACAGCGATTCAGGCGGCGGCGGACGGCGCGCGTCGCCGAGGGGATGTGTAAAAACTTGATCCAGCCTACGGCCATTTTTCAGCGTGACCAGCACGCCATCGCCTTCGCGGTCGCGCCCCTCGATGAAGACCCGGCGCACCTTGCTCATCAAGGCGCGCGTGTCGGGGTCGCCGACGAAGCTTTCCGTGAACTCCGCCCGCGTGCAGCGCCGCGCGATAATCGCCACCGCCATGGCGAATTCCATGCTGAACTTGGCGTCGAGCGCGTTGCGCGGATCGGTATGAACCAAATTCGAGAATTGCGATTTTGGCGCCCGCACCTCGATCGACTCCACGTCCGACGCGGCGAAAGGTTCACGCGCCAGCAATGTGAACATGCCATCAAGCGCACGATGAGCGCCGTAGCACATGGGGAACAGCTTGAAGCCAAGCCCGTGGCTGGCGAGAAACCAGCGCTTGCCAAAACCAACCGGACTTTCAACATCAACCTCTCCGCGCGGCGAAATGGCCTTGAGGAAGCCCAGATTTCCCTCGAGCGCATCCACCGCCGCGCTCATGCCGGCGGCGGCCAGTCGCGCGGCGATGACGCCGCTCTGGGCGGCGCGCCCGGCATGGAACGGCTTGGTCATCGAGCCGAAATTGGCGATGACGCCCGCCGACATGGACGCGGCGATGGCGATGGCGCGGGCCGCGCCATGGGCGTCAAGTCCCCGCAGACTGGCGGCGGCCGCGGCGGCGGCGATCGCGCCGAACGTTCCCGTGGGATGCCACCCCTTGAGGTGGTGGGGATCGCGGTCGCGGCTGGCCAGTTCGCCCCAGACCTCGAACGCCGCGACGTAGGCGGTCAGCATGGCCTTGCCGTCGCGCCCGAGCGCCTCGGCCTCGGCCATGATCGCCGGGACGATCGAGGCGGACGGGTGGGTCGGCTGGATGCCAACGAGGCCGACATCGTCGTAATCCTGGGAATGGGATGACGTACCGTTGACGAGCGCCGCCTCCGGCCCGGTGGCGCGCCGGGCCCCAAACAACAGGCGCGCCTCGCCTGCCGGGTCCGCACGCGTCAGCGTCGAGCCGACGATCCTGGTGACCTCGTCGTCGCCGCCGAGCAAAACGGTGGCGGTGAAATCCGCGAATCCATTGCGCACGCTAGGCAACAGGTCGGAAGGAATGTGCGGGTAACGCAGCCCCGCGACAAAAGCCCCAACGTCCGCTGTCAGCGAAGCCATGATCCCGCCCTTGCGCGTTTCCCCAATCCGGACGAATAAATCACGTCCCCGCCCGGCGGGGAACCGCGCCGGGGAGCGTCCATTCATTGGACCTTCATGCGTGGCGAGGCAAAAGGGGTCAGGGGCCGTGATCGGCCCGCATTTTCGTGAGGATCATGTCCGCCTTCACCCGTCGCACCGTCCTCTCGGCCCTCGCCGCCTCTGGCGCTGGCGTCGCGTCCGTGCCCGTCCTCGCGCAGCAACCGGCGCAACCCGCGCCCGCCGAGCCCGCGGGCTCGCGATTTTCCTACGACGATCTCGTCAAAAAAGCGTCGGATATCGCCACCGCGCCTTTCGACGCCAATGTGCCGGCTCTGCCCGAAGCGCTCGCGAAGCTCGATTTCGACGCCTGGCGCGAAATCCGCTTCCGGTCGGAAAAAGGCATTATCGGCAAGCCGGATAGCCCGTTCACGCTGCAAACATTCCACATGGGTCATCTCTTCACGAAGGCCGTGAAGATCAATATCCTGCGTGACGGGATGGCGGCGCCTTTTCTCTATTCGCCAGCGCTGTTCGACTACGGCAAGGCGAAATTCGACAAACCGCTGCCGCCCGATCTCGGTTTCGCCGGTTTCCGTATTCACTATCCCCTCAACAACCCCGGCGCGAACGACGAACTGATTTCCTATCTTGGCTCGAGCTATTTCCGCGTGCTCGGGCGCGGCCAGCAATATGGATTATCGGCGCGCGCGCTATCGGTGAACACCGGGCTTCTCGACAATCACGAGGAGTTTCCCTTCTACCGCGAATTCTGGATCGACGCTGGCGCGACGGATCATCTGTCCATTTACGCGTTGCTCGATTCGGTCTCGCTGTCGGGAGCCTATCGCTTCGATATTTTCCCCGGCGAGGAATCCGTCGTCGATGTCACGGCCACCGTGTTTGTTCGCTCGACACAGCCCGGCATCGGCATGGCGCCCCTGACCTCCATGTTCTTCATGGGCGAGAACGACCGCCATTATAACGATCGCAACCATTACGATGATTTCCGTCCGGAAATGCATGATTCCGACGGTCTGCTGATCCAGTCGTCCAAGGGCGAATGGCTTTGGCGTCCCCTCAGGAACCCCTTCATTCAGAAGGTGAGTTATTTCGACGCCTCCGACATCAAGGGATACGGGCTTGTTCAGCGCGACCGCTCCTTCGATCATTATCAGGATATCGAACTCGCCTATGAATCTCGACCGACCTACTGGATCGAGCCACGCAGCGGTTGGGGCGAAGGTCGACTCGAATTGATTGAATTGGCCACCAAGGACGAGACCGCCGACAACATGGTTCTGGCATGGCGCCCGAAAGAGCCCGTGGCCGCCGGCAAGCCCTTCGCCTTCGCCTACCGCCTGACCGCGATGCTGGACGATCCACGCCTGTCGCCCGCGGGCCGGGTCGTGAATACGTTCTCCGCGCCCGTCGGCGCGCTCGGATCGGGGGAACAGGGAGGTCCGGGCACACGGCGGTTCATGATGGATTTCGCCGGAGGCGATGTCGGCTTCCACCTCCCCGATCCCGGAGCCGTCGAGGTTGTTGCGACGTCGTCGAATGGCAAGATCATTCGCGCGTTCCTGACGCCCAATTCGAAGATCACGGGATTTCGCGCCACGCTTGATGTCTCGATCCCGCCGGGAACCTCGACGGATATGCGCGTTTTTCTGCGTGCCGGCGGCAAGCCGCTGACCGAGACGTGGGCCTACACATGGAATGATGAATAGGTCCGCGCAAGATTGCCTTCCCAGTATTCCCCCGTTTCAAAAACAATGAACGGGGAAGCCGGATGCTCGAAGAACTCAAAGAAGCCCTCGACGGCCTGAAGCAGGTCCATGGCCGGATGGTTCAGAAGCTCATGCTGAACCCGGAATATCGGGCCATGGTGACGGTCGAAACCTCGATCATGGCGATCTCGGGCATTCTGTCCGCCAGTCCGGCGCCACGCCTCGCGCAAGTCACCACGGACGATAGCGTCTCCAGCGATCTGCCGTCATCCGGCGACGATGACGATCCGGGAGAGGCTCCGCCGCGTCCGACGCCGCGGCTGGCGACATCTCCCTTTATCCCGAGGCAGCAAGGGGCGACCATTCAAGCCGCGACGATGGCGCGGCAGGCGGGATTTTGACGCGGTTGGGTCATCAGTCCGCCAGCCAATCAGCGGCGCCCGATCGCGGCATCCCTCGTCCGCGCGGGGACAACTCGCCAAGCGGGGTCGACGATGCTGGCTGAACTGCGCGATCTCGTGGACATGCTGCGCGACATTCACGACCAGATGAAACGGCGCATGAAGCCGAGCGCGGACTTCCGCGCGCTGATCGCGGTCGAGAAATCGATGACCTTGCTCTCTCACGTGGCCGCGGCCAGCGCGGCGAGCAATAGTGGGCATTCCGCCGATAGCGTTCGGTCGATTGCGCCGCCAATGCGGTCATTCTCTTAAATAAAAGAGCCGCCGCGTGAGATCACGCGGCGGCGATAATGACACGGGCTCGGCCGCAATCAGACCTGCGTGAGCATCTTCTCGACGCCGGATTCGGCGGTGCCCTGCGCTTCCTCGATGTTGAGCGTCTTCACGACGCCATCCTGCACGAGCATGGAATAGCGCTTGGAACGCACGCCCATGCCACGCTCGGTGAGATCGAGGTGCAGGCCAATGGCCTTGGCGAAGGCGGCGCTGCCGTCGGCCAGGAACTCAACCTTGCCGGCGCTGCTGGTGGCGTCGCTCCACGCGCCCATCACGAAGGCGTCGTTGACGGACGTCACGGCGATGGTGTCGACGCCCTTGGCCTTCAAGGCAGCGGCCTGATCGCGATAGCCCGGCAGATGGTTCTTGTGACAGGTCGGCGTGAAAGCGCCGGGGAGGCCGAACAGCACGACCTTCTTGCCCTTGAAAATATCGTCCGTGGTCTTCGGCTTGGGACCATCGGCGGTCATGACGGTGAATGTCGCGCTGGGCAGCTTGTCGCCTACCTTGATCATCTGAAATCCCTCCGGGGAACATTTGCGGGAATGATTGTCCCTGCGCCCTTTATTACGGCTTCGCGGCGCTGGCGTCGAGACGTATCGAGGTCACGAAAGCGCGCGCGCCGTCAACCAGCGTCAGATCGACATCGACCGGTCCCTTCGCGTCGGACGGCTTTTCCTCGAGGATCAACTCGAAGCCGCCAGCGGCGACGCGCTTCGTGTCAAAGAACCAGCTCTCCGGCGCCTCGGAAAACAAATCGGCGCCGGCGCTCGCTGGCGGATCAACCGCGATGCTCCAGGTTGGCTTGTCGCCGCCCGCCTTCAGCGTCGCGCGCAGGGCGGGACCGCCTATTGCGATGGGCTTCGGCAGCGCGGCGTTCGCGGCATTCACGCGGTCCGCCACCGCGGTCGGCGCGTCGGACGGCGCCAGAGTCAGTCGTGTCTGGGCCTCGACGGGGATACAGATGCGTTCACACGCCGCGTAGCGAAGATCGAGGACAAGCTCGACTGGCCTTGCCGGATCGCGCGGCGTGACCTCGATCGGGAATACGACGCCCTGGAGATAGCCAAAGATATCCGAGCCATCTTCGGTGATGCGGGTCGGGGCGGGAAAGCGCGCACGGGCCTCGGCCAGGTTCACGGAGCCATCGAATTTGAAAACAGGCGGCGCGCCGGCCTCGCCCGGATTGCGCCAATAAGTGTGGGCGCGGCCATCAAGCGCGATCTCGACGCCCGCCCGGTAGACCCCGCTCTCCAACCCGCCAGCGGCGATCAGGCGCGCGGAGGAAATTTGTCCCCTTACCCAATCGCTTGAGCCCGACTCGCCAGCGCGGGCCGGAAGCGCGGCGATCAAGGCGAGCGGAATCAGAAGTCGCGCGCTTTTGAGCATTTCAAATCCCTATAGCCCGGGCGCGACCGCCGCCACTAAAGTTCGCGTGATGCCCATTGTCCATTCTTGGCGCCGCCGCCGATGCATCCTACATTGATCGGATGAAATTCAAGAGCGCCGCCACGGCGGACCCCAATGTGGACTTTCTCGACGGCCAGTTGCTGGTCGCCATGCCCGGCATGCCGGATCCGCGATTCGCGCGCGCGGTGATTTACCTGTGCGCGCACTCCGCCGACGGCGCCATGGGCATTATTGTCAACAAGCGCGCGCGAAAGATCACGTTCCGCGACCTCATCGTCCAGTTGAAACTGGTGGAATCCGACAGTTCCATTCGCCTGCCGCGCTCGGCCGGAAAGGTCCAGGTGCTCAAGGGCGGCCCCGTCGACGCCCAGCGCGGGTTCGTGCTGCACTCGCCTGACTACCACGTCGACGACGCGACGCTGGCGGTGGACGATGGCGTGTCGCTGACCGCGACGGTGGATGTGCTGCGCGCCATCGTCGAGGGATCCGGCCCGGATCGCGCCATCCTGGCGCTGGGCTACGCCGGGTGGTCACCGGGGCAGCTCGAAACAGAAATCCAGAATAACGGCTGGCTGACCTGCCCGGCCGACGCCGATCTGTTGTTCGACGAGGACCTCGACGGCAAATATTCGCGCGCGCTGGGAAAACTCGGCATCGACCCGGCCATGCTGGTCAGCGACGCCGGACATGGCTGAAATCACGCGGCGTCCGCGTCCGCGCCCAGAAGCTTGCGCGCGTCGGTCGCGGTCATCGGCTGGCCAAAGGCGAAGCCCTGCGCGAATTCGCAGCCAAGCTGATAAAGTTCTATGACATCGCTTTCGGTTTCCGCGCCCTCGGCGACGATTTCCATGCCGAGATCGTGTCCCAGGGAGACGATGGAGCGCAGCAGGGCCGGCCGAGCGCCCGTTTCGGTTGGATGGACAAACGCGCGGTCAATCTTGATCGTGTCGAAGGGAAAGCGCTGCAGATAGGCCAGCGAGGAATAGCCGGTGCCGAAGTCGTCGAGAGACAGGCCGGCGCCGAGGTCGCGGATGCGCGTCAGCATCTGCGCGGCGTATTCCGGGTTTTCCATCACAAGGCTTTCGGTCAGTTCCAGCTTGAGCGTGCCGCGCTTGACGCTGGAACGGGTCAGGACGGTCTTGACGTCGTTGAGGAGGTCGTGCCGCAGCAACTGCCGCGATGACACATTCACGCTGGCGAAGATTGGCGGCTCGACATCGAGCGCCCGCTGCCACGCCGACAATTCGCGCGCGGTGCGATCGAGCGCGAAAAGGCCGAGGTTGACGATCAGTCCGGTCTCCTCCGCCAGCGGAATGAAATCGGCCGGCCCCAGACGCCCCAGACGGGGATGGTCCCAGCGCAGCAGCGCCTCGAAACCCGCGATGGTGCGATCCTCAAGGCGAACAATCGGCTGGAAATAGACTTTCATTTCGCCGCGATCGAGCGCGCGGCGCAGATCGGACTCCAGCGAGAGCCGGTCGGTCTTCTGCCCGCGCATGCCCAGCCGGAAAACCTCGATCCGGTTGCCGCCGTAACGCTTGGCGTGCGCCAGCGCGATCTCGGCGTCCTTCAGCATGTCGCCGGGCTTGGGGTGCAGTTGGGCGTCATAAAGCGCGATACCGATCGACGCGGTCAGCGCGATCTCATGTTCGTTGAAGGTGACCGGCGTCGCCAATGCGCGCCGCACCTTGTCGGCCAGTTGGACGATCGGCGTCGTCTCATGTTCAGACATGACGATGATGGCGAACTGATCGCTGGAGACCCGCGACAAGGTATCGGACGGTTTCAAAAGTCGCCCGAGCCGCCGCGCTGCCGTCAACAGGATGGAATCGCCGGCGGCCACGCCGGCCACATCGTTGACCTGCCGGAAACGGTCGAGATCGATCGCCAGCACGGCCGGGCGCAGATTCTGGTCCTGCACGGAATGCTTCAGCGCGAGATCAAGCCGGTCGAAGAACAATTCGCGGTGCGGCAGGCCGGTGAGATTGTCATGCACGGAATCGTGCAGCATACGCTCCTCGGCGGTCTTGGCCTCGGTCACGTCGGCTAGCGTGCCAACAACGCGCGCGACATCGCCCTCGGAGTTCACGACCGGGCGCGCCTTGAGGTGGTACCACATGTAGTGACCATCAGCGCCGCGCAAACGGAAGTCCAGATTGATGCGACCGCGGCGCTGCTCGAGTACCGTGTCCAGACTGGCCTGATAGCGATCACGATCGAACGGGTGCAGGACGTCGAACCAGCCCGACGCTGGACCTTCCAGCGCGCCGCGACGCAGACCAAGCTGATTTTCAGCCTCGGGGCTGACGTAGATGTCGTCGGCGGCGACGTCCCAATCGAAAATGATGTCGCCCGAGCCCGTCAGCGCCAGCGCCTTCCGCTCGGCGTCGGAGATGACGCCCGCGGCCAGTCCCCCGCCGGCGAAGGCGTTCTGCATGATCGTGAAGCCAATCAGCATGATGATCAGCACGAGGCCGCCGATCAGCGCGGGCGAAACAAGGTCGTTGGTGAGATATCCCGTCACCGTCGCGCCGGCGGCGCAGACCCACATGAGCAACAGGAACCATGTGGGGATCAGCATCACCGCGCGATCGACGCCGTGAATAGCGAGATAGAGCACGAGAATGAAGCCCACGATCGCGACGGTCGCCAGCGAGATTCGCGCGACGCCGGCGGCCGCCGAGGGATCATAGACCGCGAGGCCAAACAGGCCGATCAGAAGCAGCAGCCAGCCCGCGACCACATAGGAAGCACGAACGTGCCAGCTTGAAAGATTGAGATAGGCGAACAGAAAGACCGACATGGTCGCCGCCAGAAAGGTCTCAGCGCTGGCGCGCCAGACCTGGTCGCCGCTGCCCGAGCCGCCGAGAATCTTTTGCCAGAACCCGAAATCGATGCAGACGTAAACCAGCACCGCCCAGGCGAGCGCTGCCGCGGCGGGAAAGATCACCGCGCCCTTGACGACGAAGACGATGGTCAGGAACAGCGCCAGAAGGCCGGCGACGCCAATGACGATGCCCTTGAACAGGGTGAGGCTGGCGACCTTGTCCTTGTAGGCGTCGGGCTCCCAGAGATAGAGCTGGGGCAGGCTCGGCGTGCGAAGCTCCGCGACATAGGTCACCGTCGTGCCGGGATCGAGAGTCAGCCTGAAAATGTCGGCGTCGTCGCCATCCTCCTGCTCCGGCGGGAAGCCCTGGCTGGCGGTGATCGCGGACACGCGGGTCGCGCCCAGATCCGGGGAAATCACCCCCGAGCCAACAAGGCGGAAGTGCGGGGCGACCAGCAAACGTTCAATCTGTTCGTCGGTGTCATTGGTGAGCGCGAAAACGATCCAGGCTGGCTGGGTGCCGGCCTCGCGGGCGTTGACCTCGATGCGGCGCACGATGCCGTCCGCCCCGGGCGCGGTCGAGACCTGCAGCTTGTCGCCCTGGGAGAAATTCCGCTCGACGATATTGGTAAGATCAATCGCCTGCGAATCCAGCGGCACGCGCACGGATTCCACCGCGGCCGCCCCGGTCACGGCGCCTAGGGAGGCGAGCAGAAGCGAAACAACCAGAACGAGCCGGCGCACGGGACCCCATCGATGATCGGGCCATGCCCGCGGAAACAAACCGGTCTGAAGTCTACGGCGACCGTGTCGGAAATGTGGTTGGTATAAACGACCCGCCGACCGGGGCAAGGCTTTCCCCCGGATTCGCCCTTACGGCTCGCCCTCGTTGCGTCTCGGCAAAATTCGATCCGTCTCGATCAGCGCGAATTGCAGGTGATCGCGCCAGTCTCCGTTGATTCGCAGATAGGAACGGGCAAACCCCTCGCGACGAAAGCCGATACCTTCCAGAAGACGGATAGAGGGCGTGTTTTCGGGCAAGCAGGCGGCCTCGATCCGGTGCAAGCGAAGGGTCGCGAAAGCAAAACCCGCCGTCGCTCGCACCGCGCGCGCCATGAAACCCTTTCCAGCGTGGGGCGCTCCCATCCAGTAGCCAAGCGTGGCCGCCTGAGCCACGCCCCGGCGCACCTGCCCAAGAGTCAGTCCGCCCAGCAACCGGTCGTTTCCCTGTTGAAACAGCAAAAACGGATAAGCTTCGTCCCGATCAAGTTCCTCCTGATGACGGCGCAGGCGTCGTCGGAACGAGGAGCGGGTCAGATCGTCGGGCGGCCAGGTTGGCTCCCACGGCGCGAGAAACTCCCGGCTTGCCTGACGCAGTTCCGCCCAAGGGCCGTAGTCGCGCATTTCGGCCGGACGCAGATAAACGCCTTCACCGCGAATGAAGTTCGCGTTTTCGCTGGACGCCCCGAGACGGAACAACGCCATGCGCGCTCGCTAATCGCCGCCGATGAATATCAACGGTCTTCGTTATATTGAAGCTTCTCGGGGCGCGCTGTCCAGTGGTTGGGAACGGGCCGCGGGAAGCCTTCATTAACGGGCCTGACTTAAGGTCATGCCCGCGCGGGTCGCCACGTCGATGGAGACCCCGCCAAACCCGCCCTAGCCAAGCCTTCTCAGGAGCAATTGCCGCAAATGCATCGTTTTGTGTTTCAGTTCTGGTCCGATGAATCGGGCCTCTCCTCCGTCGAATGGGCGCTGATTGCTGGCCTGTTCGCTACATTTACATTCAATATTTTCAAACTGTTCGGTCCCTCTCAGCCGATTTCCTGAGGATCTGGTTGCGGGCGGCTTCCGCCGTTGCGCACGATTTTGGCCCGCCGAGATTTCGTCCGTCCCGAGCCTAGACCCCGCGCAGCCGCTCCGCGACCTTCGCCGGGTCGGGCGCGCCCCTCGCCTTGCCGACGCAAGCGACTGTCGCGGGCGTTGTCAACGCGGCGGCGCCGGCGCGACGGATTTCTTCCACGTCCAGGGCGTCGATCCTGGCGACGATCTCCTCGCGGGTCGGCACATGGCCCAGCGCCATGAGCTGGCGGGCGATCTGGTCGGCGCGCGCGCCCGCCGATTCCAGCGCCGTCAGCAGCGAGACCTTCATTTGCGCCTTGGCCCGGCGAAGCTCGGTTTCGGAGAGATCACGAGCGCAATCGGCGAGACAATCGAGCGCGACGCTGGCGAGTTCGGGGATGTCCTTGTGCGCGGCGGCGGCGCAGAAGCCGAACAGGCCGGTGTCGGTGTAGCTCCACTGGAAACTGTCGATGGAATAAGCGAGACCACGCTTTTCCCGTACTTCCTGAAAGAGCCGCGAGGACATGCCCCCGCCAGCGATGTTGGCGAAAACATGCGCCGCGTAGGCGTCGGGATGGTTGAAGCCGACGCTTTCAAATCCGATGACGAGTTGGGTCTGTTCCAGCCTGCGATTGAGTCGGCTGTCGCCACCGCGATAGACGGCGGTCGCCCGCTCGGCGATGGGACGATTTGGCAGGGCGCCAAAGCGCCGGCGCGCCGCGTCCACGATGGTCGCGTGATCGATTGCGCCAGCGGCGGCGATCACCGCGACGGAGGTGGAATAGTGCCGTTCGAGATAGGCGAGGATGGACTTGCGATCAAAACCCGACACGCGCTCGGGCGTGCCCAGAATTTGTCGCCCGATGGCCTGATCGGGAAACGCCGCGAGATTGAACAGATCGAACACGAGATCGTCGGGCGTATCCATGACCTCGCCGATTTCCTGCAGGATCACGCCCTTCTCGCGTTCGAGTTCGGCGGTGTCGAACAGGCTGTCGGTCAGAATGTCCGAGAGAATATCGAGCACGAGCGGCGCGTCGGAGCCAAGCACCCGCGCGTTGTAGGTTGTGAACTCGACCGACGTCGCGGCGTTGAGATCGCCGCCGGCGGTCTCGACTTCCTCGACGATGGCGCGGGCGTCTCGCTTGCGCGTGCCCTTGAACGCCATGTGTTCGATGAGATGCGACAGGCCATGCTCGTCGTCGCGCTCGTCGCGCGCGCCGGCGCGCACCCACACGCCGACGCTGGCGGTCTCCAGCTCCTTCATCGCGTGAGTGACAACGCGCAGCCCTGAGGGCAGCGTCGTGATTTCAACGCTCATGCGCGGGCCGCGCGCGAACGCTCGCGAACAAAACGCTCGACGCCCGTCTGGTCGTTGGCGAGCACGGTGAAATGTTCCTCGCGCGCCATGAGATCGGCGAGATGCGCGGGAAGCGGCGCCGGCTTTCCAACGGCGCGGGCGATGGCGTCGGAAAATTTGGCGGGATGCGCGGTGCCGAGCGCGATCATGGGCGTTTGGGGCGCGCGGGCGAGCGCCTTGCGCGCGGCATGAACGCCGACCGCCGTGTGGGGATCGATGAGATACCCCGACTCGTTCCAGACGCGCGTGATTTCCTTGCCAGTGCCGGTTTCCCCAGTGCGAAAGGCGTCGAACTCCGCTCCGATCGCCGCGCGCTGGCCCGGCGACAGTTCAAAGCGGCCGGATTGGGACAGACTCGCCATCTGCGCGCGGATGCGCGGCGCGTCGCGGCCATTGGCCTCGTAGAGCAATCGTTCGAAATTCGACGACACCTGAATGTCCATCGAGGGCGACTGTGTGGGATGCACCCCTCGAGTCTCGTAAACGCCCGACGACAATGCGCGTTCGAGAATATCGTTCGCGTTGGTGGCGATGACGAGACGGTCGATCGGCAGGCCCATGCGCTTGGCCGCATAGCCGGCCAGTATGTCGCCGAAATTTCCGGTCGGCACCGTGAAGGACACCTTGCGATGCGGCGCGCCGAGCACGACCGCGCTGGTGAAATAATAGGTAATCTGGGCCATGACTCGGGCCCAGTTGATGGAATTGACGCCGGACAGTCCAAGCCCGTCGCGGAAGGCGTGATGATTGAAAAGGCCCTTCACGATGGCCTGGCAGTCATCGAACGTGCCTTCGAGCGCGATGGCGTGGACATTGGGCGCGGCGACCGTGGTCATCTGTCGGCGCTGCGCATCGCTGACGCGACCGTGCGGATAGAGAATGAATACATCGACATTGTCGAGCCCGCGAAAGGCCTCGATCGCGGCCGCGCCCGTATCGCCGGAGGTCGCGCCGACAATGGTGGCGCGCTGACCGCGGCGAGCAAGTTCGTGGTCCATCATCCGCCCGAGCAGTTGCATCGCCACATCCTTGAAGGCGAGCGTCGGCCCATGGAAAAGCTCAAGCACGAACAGATTGTCGCCAATCTGGACCAGCGGCGTCACCGCCGGGTGCCGGAAGCTGGAGTAGGCGCCCGCCAACATGCCGCCAAAGCCGTCCGCCGGAATGTCCGCGCCAACAAAGGGGGCCATGACCGCCCGAGCCACCTCGGCGTAGGGGCGGCCGGCGAACCCAGCGATTGCCGCGGGATCGAGTCGGGGCCAGATTTCAGGCATGTAGAGGCCGCCGTCGCGAGCGAGGCCCGCCAGCAGCACGTCGGCGAATTCAAGGACCGGGGCGTCTCCCCGGGTGGACAGATAACGCAAGGTGATATCCGCTCGCGAGGGATGGGTTCGCGGGGCCTTTAGCACGAAACCGGGCGTATGGGAGCGGAAATAGAGCCAACTGGCCACGGAGCCTATCGCGGCGGCGGCCGGCGGCTCCTCAAGCTTCCGCCTCGGCAAATCCCTGCGACGCGAGCCGGTCCCGTTCGAGACCGGCAAGCGCGTCGGAGAACGCCTGCAATCCCACGGCGGCGACGCGCTTGAACCCGAGCCGGTCCTGGGGACCAGCCCTACCCTGCTCGATCAGGAGCGCC
>CAISJZ010000569.1 GCA_903885755.1 uncultured Hyphomicrobiales bacterium
CGTCGTCGATGATCTCGTCCATGGCCTTGCCGTCGCGCGTTTGCGGCGGAAGCCCCGCCGCCACGACATCCGCTTCGCCGATGAGTTCGCCCTTCGCGTTCAGCGCGATGCCAACCGATACGACGCCGGCGATCGACAGGCGCTTGCGGGCGTGAAGGCTCTCGTCGTTCGCGGCGACCAGAACGTCGCCATCCTTGTAGATCCGTCCATGCGGCGTCTGATCGATGACGCCGGGCTCGCCCGGACCCAGCAGCATGACATCGCCATTGCGGACGCTCGCGACGTGGGGAACGCCAAGCGAGCGCGCGAACTCGGCATGCATGGCCAGATGCATGGGCTCGCCATGGGCCGGAATGGAGATTTGAGGCCGTATCCATTCGTAGAGCTTGGCGACTTCGCCGCGGCGCGGATGGCCGGAGGCATGCACGAGGCCGTCCCGATCCGTCAGCACGGTAACGCCAAGATCGACAAGACCATTGATGCTTTCATTTACGTTCTTCTCGTTGCCGGGAATGGCGCGCGAGGAGAAAATCGCGAGATCGCCCTTGTCGAGCTTGATCTCTGGATGGTCCTTGGTCGCGATCCGCATCATCGCAGCGCGCGGCTCGCCCTGACTGCCGGTGGCGAGCAAAACCATGCGGCTGGCCGGAATATTGCCGTAGGAATTTACCGACAGAAACGGCGCGAGGCCGTCGAGATATCCGCATTCGCGCGCAACCTGTACGCAGCGCTCCATGGCGCGGCCCGCGATGACCACCGAACGCCCGCAGGCTTCCGCCGCTTCGGCAACCGAGCGCAGGCGCGCGACATTGGAGGCGAAGGTCGTTACGACCACGCGACGTTTCGCGCTGGCGATGAGATCGCGCAGCGTGTGGGCGACCTGCGCCTCCGAAGGGCTTTCGCCCTCTCGCATGATGTTGGTGGAATCGCAGACCAGTGCGAGCACGCCTTCGTCGCCGATGGCGCGCAGGCGCGCCTCGTCGGTCGGCAGGCCAACGACCGGGGTTGCGTCACGCTTCCAGTCGCCGCTGTGGAGAACGGTTCCCAGCGGCGTGCGGATCGCCAACGCGCTGCTCTCGGGGATGGAATGGGAAACCGGAATATATTCGATGTTGAACGGGCCAAGATCGAACCTGGCGCCCTGCGCGACGATCCGCATGTCGACCTTGGGGGCGCCGGGCTCGCCAAGCCGGCGCACCTCGAGCAATCCCGCCGCGAAGGGCGTGGCGTAAATCGGGCAGCGCAGTTTTGGCCAGAGCGACGCGATGGCGCCGACATGATCCTCGTGGGCGTGGGTGATGACCAGCGCGAGAAGATCCTTGCGGATGGTCTCGACGAAGGAAATGTCGGGCATGATCAGATCGACGCCCGGCAGATCAGGGCCAGCGAAGGCCACGCCGAGATCGACGAGTATCCATTTGCGTCGGTTTTTGGGGCCGAATCCATAAAGGGAGGCGTTCATTCCAATTTCGCCCAACCCACCGAGGGGGGCGAATACGAGTTCATCCTTGGCTTCGGCCATTCAATTTATTCCTTGTCCGCCGTCGATGCGCGACGGAGCGAGCGCCGGCAATAGCACATCGCCAGCGTCCACGGCCATATCGCCAGACAATGTCGCGAGGACGAGTCGGCCATCCCGGTCAATCGTCTGGAAGACGCCAGACAGGCGTCGTTCTCCCGCGACGACCTCGATGGGGGCGCCAAGCCCAGCCGCGCGCTCAAGCCAGGCGGACCTGACCGCGGTAAAGCCCGCTCCGCTCGCCCAGACATCAATTTTGGCGGCCATGGCGTCCGCCAGCGCCTCGAACAACGCCTCGCGGGCGATCGAGAAGCCATGCGCCAGAAGGTTGGTTGCGGGATAGGGCAGACCATCGGGATGGGCGACACAGTTGACGCCAATGCCGATGACGCAGGCGAAGCGCCCTTCGGGCGTTGTTGTCGCTTCCAGCAGCACGCCCGAGAGCTTGGAGCCGCCCAGCAGCGCGTCGTTCGGCCATTTGAGGGCAATGCCGGCGCCGGGACCACAAACCGCCTCCAGAGCGTTGACCAGCGCCACGCCCGTCACGAAGCCCAGTTGAGCCGCGCGCGCGGCGGGGGCGGGATCGATCAGCAACAGACTCGCGTGGAGATTGCCCGGAGGCGATGTCCATACACGCCCGAGGCGCCCCCTACCCCCGGTCTGCTCGCGCGCGACGATCCACAGGCCGCCCTGCTCGCCCGCGCGGGCGCGCTGCATGGCGACATCATTGGTCGAACCAACGCTCTCGAGGCTCTCGACCCGATAGCCGCGCGCGGCGGCGAGCGCGCCGACCCGCACGCCCTAGAACAGCGACTTGGCGGCGACGGCGGCGGCGGTTGTGATCGGCCCCGGCCAGAACGAGAAGAGCACGACCAGCAAGCTCGACAGGCCAAGCACGCCGGTGACGGCGGGGCTCGCCTTGTCGAACGCGCGGGCGGGATCATCGAAATAGATGATCTTGACGATGCGCAGATAGTAAAAACACGCCACGGTGCTGGCGAGAACGCCGAGCACCGCGAGCGGATAGAGGCCCGCGTTGACCGCCGGCATGAAGACAAACCACTTGGCCCAGAAACCCGCGAGCGGCGGAATGCCGGCCAGCGACAGCATGAGCGCCGAGAGGCAGAAGGCCATGACGCCGTTGCGCCGCGCCAGACCCGCGAGATCGCCGATGTTCTCGACATACGTACCTGTGATGCGCATGGACAGGATCGCCGCGAAGGCGCCAAGCGTCATCACGAGATAGATCGCCATGTACATCAGCACGCCCTGCACGCCCGATTCATTGGCGGCGGCAAGACCGACCATGGCGAAGCCCATATGGCCGATGGAGGAATAGGCCATCAGGCGCTTGATGTTGGTCTGCCCGATCGCCGCGAAGGCGCCCACCGCCATCGACAGGATCGAGGTGAAAACGACGATCTGCTGCCATTGGTGGACGATGTGCGGAAAGGCGGTCATCGTCACGCGCACGGTGATCGCCACGGCCGCCATCTTGGCGGCGGAGGCGAAGAACGTGGTGACCGGCGTCGGCGCGCCCTCGTAAACGTCCGGCGTCCACATATGGAACGGCACGATCGACATCTTGAAGGCGAGGCCGGACATCAGGAACACGAGGCCAAAAATCGCGCCGATGTTGGGCGCACCGTTCAGCGCCTTCGAGATGCCCTCGAAGGACACGGTGCCGGCGAAGCCATAGATCAGCGACGCGCCGTACAGCAGCATGCCGGACGAAAGGGCGCCGAGCGCGAAATACTTGAGGCCAGCCTCGGAGGCGCGCGCGTTGTCGCGGGCGAAAGCCGCGATCACATAGAGCGCAAGACTCATCAATTCGAGCCCGAGATAAAGCGCGATAAGATCGCGCGCCGAGATCAGCATCAACATGCCAAGGGTCGCGATGACGATCAGCACGGGGAATTCGAACTGGTCGATATTCTCCCGCCGCATGAAATCGAGCGACAGCACCAGCGCGCCTATCGCGCCCAGAAGCGCCAGCGCCTTCATGAATCGCCCGAACGCGTCGTCGATGAACGAGCCGCCCCAGACGATAGCGTTCGATTTGAGATCATAGAACAGAAGCAGGAAGGCGACGCCCAGCAGCGCTATGGCGAGCTCGCTGATGATCCAGTCCCGCCCGTCCTTCGCGCGAAAGACGCCAAGCATGAGAAGCACAAGCGCGCCTGCGGCCAGAACGATTTCTGGCAGGCTATGGGCCACGGCGAAGGAAAAGGGCGTCATGTTCTTGCCTCAGTGCGCCACGAGGGCGGCTGTTTTCGTGGCGGCGAGCGCCGCGTCGTAACCCTTGACGAGCAGATCGACCGAGGCCGCGCTGGCGTCGAGCACGGGCCCCGGATGCACGCCATAATAGATCGTCAGCAACGCGAGTGGCAGAAGCAGCGCGATCTCGCGCGGCGACAGATCGGCGATCGACATCAGCGAGGGCTTGTCGAGCACGCCGAACATGACGCGGCGGTAGAGATAGAGCGCGTAGGCGGCGGACAGGATGACGCCCAGCGTGGCGAAGAACGCCACCCATGGATTGACGCTGAAGACGCCAAGCAGCGTCAGGAACTCGCCGACGAAACCGGACGTTCCGGGCAGCCCCACATTGGCCAGCGTGAACACCATCAGCGCGACTGCGTAGGCGGGCATCCGCTTGACGAGGCCTCCATAGGCCGCGATGTCGCGCGTATGCATGCGATCGTAGACAACGCCGACGCAGAGGAAGAGGGCGCCAGAGACGAGGCCGTGCGAAATCATCTGAAAGATCGCGCCCTGCACGCCCTGCTGCGTCATGGCGAAGAGACCCATCGTCACGAAGCCCATGTGGGCGACTGAGGAATAGGCGATGAGCTTCTTCATGTCCTCCTGCACCAGCGCGACAAGCGAGGTGTAGACAATGGCGATCACCGAAAGGGTCCAGACCAGCGGCGCGAAATACTGCGACGCGTCGGGGAACATGGGCAGGGAAAACCGGATGAAGCCGTATCCGCCCATCTTCAGAAGAATGGCGGCCAGAATGACCGAACCCGCCGTCGGCGCCTCGACGTGCGCGTCGGGCAACCAAGTGTGGACCGGCCACATCGGCATCTTTACCGCGAAAGACGCGAAAAAGGCCAGCCAGAGCCACTTCTGCATGGACACCGGGAAATTGGTCTTGAGCAACACCGTGATGTCGGTCGTGCCGGCGACGCCATACATCGCCATGATGGCGAGTAGCATCAGCAACGAACCAAGCAGGGTGTAAAGAAAGAACTTGAAGCTGGCGTAGACGCGCCGCTTGCCGCCCCAGATGCCGATGATGAGGAACATCGGAATCAGGCCGCCTTCGAAGAACAGATAGAACAGGGCCAGATCGAGCGCGCAGAAGACGCCGATCATCAGCGTTTCCAGAACGAGAAACGCGATCATGTATTCCTTGACGCGCGTCGTGATGGAGAGCCAGGACGCGACGATGCAGAAGGGCATCAGGAAGGTCGTCAGCAGCACGAAAGGCATGGACATGCCGTCGACGCCAAGCTTGTAGACAAGCCCGAGGCCGAGCCAGCGCTTCTCCTCGACAAGCTGGAACGCCGCCGACGCGGTGTCGAACCGGCTCCACGCCCACAGTGACAGAAGAAAGACAACGACCGTCGTGATCAGGGAGGTCCAGCGGGCGTTGTTGGAGGTGGCTTCATCATCGCCGCGCAGGCACAGCAGGAACGCCGCGCCGACAAGCGGAAGAAAAACAAGACCGGAGAGGATACCGAAGCCGAACATCAGCGAACGCCTCCCACGAGATACCAGGTAATGAGCGCGGCGACGCCGATGAGCATGGCGAAAGCGTAGTGATAGACGAAGCCCGTTTGCAATTTCACCACGCGGCCCGCCGCGTCGATGACGCGCGCGCTGACCCCGTCTGGCCCGATGCCATCAATGATCCTGCCATCGCCCTGTTTCCAGAACAGGCGGCCAAGCCAGAAGGCCGGACGCACGAAAATGAAATCGTAGAGCTCGTCGAAGTACCACTTGTTCAGCAGGAACCTGTAGAGTAGCGGGTTGGCCTCGGCGAGACGGCGCGGCGCGCCCTTGTCGACCATGTACATGTAATAGGCCACGGCGAGGCCGATGAGCATCATGAGCGTCGGCATGAATCCGACGTAAGCGGGGACCTCGTGCATCTCGTGCAGCAGATGGTTCTCCTTGCCGAGGAAGAGGGACTCTTTCCAGAACTCCTCGAAGCCATGGCCAATGAACGCCCCGGAGAAAACGAGGCCGGCGAAAACCGCGCCCGCCGCGAGAAGCGCCAGCGGGATCAACATGACCAGCGGCGATTCATGCGGCGCGTGATCGCCATGGCCATGATCGTCGTGGGCATGGTCATCGTGCGCGGCGCCGTGGTCGGCGTGACCATGAGCGTCGGTGGTCCGACGTTCTCCGAAGAATGTCATGAACACAAGGCGCCATGAATAGAACGACGTGAACAGCGCCGCCACGACGGTAGCGAGAAAGGCGTAGGCCGCGGCCGACGAGTGCTCCGACGCGGCGTAAGCGGCCTCGATGATCGCATCCTTGGAGAAGAACCCGGCGAAGCCGATGCTCGTGTGGGGGATGCCGACGCCAGTCAACGCCAGTGTGCCAATGGTCATCATCCAGAACGTGAAGGGGATGTCCTTGCGCAGACCGCCCATGTTCCGCATGTCCTGTTCGTGGTGCATGGCGTGAATGACCGAGCCCGCGCCGAGAAACAGCAACGCCTTGAAAAAGGCGTGCGTGAACAGATGGAACATGCCGAGGGAATATCCGCCGACGCCGATGCCGACGAACATGTAGCCAAGCTGTGAACAGGTGGAATAGGCGATGACGCGCTTGATATCATTCTGCACGAGACCGACGGTCGCGGCGAAGAAGGCCGTGGTTGCGCCGACGATGGTAACGACGGTCAGGGCCGCGGGTGCCTGCTCGAACAGTGGCGACAGGCGCGCCACCATGAAGACGCCGGCGGTGACCATGGTCGCCGCGTGAATGAGCGCCGAAACGGGCGTCGGGCCTTCCATCGCGTCCGGCAACCATGTGTGCAGGAGAAATTGCGCCGACTTGCCGCAGGCGCCCATGAACAGCAACAGGCACACGACCGTCATCTGGTCGGCGTCGAGGCCGAAGATATGGATCGACTTGTTGGCGAGGCCCGGCGCCGCGGCGAAAATGGTGTCGAAGGACACCGAGCCCGTCATCAGGAAGACGAGAAAGATGCCAAGCGCGAAGCCGAAATCGCCGACGCGGTTGACGACGAAGGCCTTGATGGCGGCAGCATTGGCCGAGGGCTTCTTGAACCAGAAGCCGATCAGCAGGTAAGAGGCGACGCCGACGCCTTCCCAGCCGAAGAACATCTGCACCAGGTTGTCGGAGGTCACCAGCATCAGCATGGC
>CAISJZ010000570.1 GCA_903885755.1 uncultured Hyphomicrobiales bacterium
CCGCGCCATTGGACACCCATCCTTCTACCCATACTTGTATCGCGGAATGGGGCGAATTGCAATGAACGTGCACGGACATTGGGGTGCAATTTTGCCTTATTTTACGGGGGTATTTCGATCGCGGGCGAATAACCGCGAATGTGTATGAAGCGGACTCCGTCTCCGCCAACAAATCGCGCAACAATTTGATTTATAATCGTTATTTTTGACGATTCTATTCCATCCTGTTTTGAGTTCTATATTTTTGCGCCCCCTGGCGTGAACCTCTCGGGGCAATCAATCCACGCCCGGCCGCGGCGGCGGAAACACCCAGAAGAATTCACCTGTTCGCCCTCCGGCGCGGTTCGCCTGGTCCGTCAGGAATGCCGCCTCGCCCGCCATGGCCTCTCTCGACCAACCAAGACATGAGTGCAGTTTGAGCGACACTGGATCATATTCCAGCGCGTGTTCGGGGGGCGAGCGCACCATCAGCGCCGAGGGCAACACCACGCAGTGATAGACGCGCAGGGCGCAGGGCAAACGCCGGGCGCGCTCGAAATTCTTGCGGAAGCGGGCGGGCGAGTCGCCGGGCAGCCCGACGATGATCTCGACAGCGATATTCGCCACCTGCCCCAGCGCGCGCAGCGTTTCCTCGAAGCGCGCTTCGTCGTATTTCCGTTCGACGTTGGCGAGAACCTCGTTGTCGAAAGATTGCAGGCCAACGCCCACGTAGGCGTTGCCGACGCCCGCGAGAAAATCCAGATGCTCGCGTCGGACCTTGGCCGGGTAAACCTCGCAGATGAGCCCGCGCGAGCGAAGAAACCCCGTCTCCGCGGCCGCCGACCGCAGATTCTGAAAGGCGCCCTGGTTCAGATTCAATCCCGCGTCCGCGAGCAACGCCGAACCAAGCCCAAGTCTCGCCATCGCCGCGAATTCATGAGTCAGGCTTTCGACCGTGCGCACGCGCTTGGGCGATTCCATCGCGCCCCATTCGCAGAATGAACAGGTGAAAGGACACCCCCGGTAGGTCTGCATGACGCCAAGCCCGCCGCCGGGCACAAGGTCCATGGCGTAGGGCGACGCCAGGAGGTTGAGGTCGCCCAATGGCCGCGCGGCGGTTTCGCGCCAGCCCCCGCCAACGCGAACCGCGAGACCAGGAATTTTCAGCAAGGCGTCGGTCGAGCGGTCCGTCAGCGCCACGAGTTCGCAAAATGTGTCCTCGCCTTCATTGATGACGAGGACATCAACGACGCCCGTCCTTGAGCGATGAGGCGCGAGGTCGAGCATGGCTGGCCGGGCGGAAGGACCGCCAAACACGATCAGTCGCGTGGGATCGTCCGCCTTCAGGATGTTGGCCAGCGCGACGAAAAAGGGAAACGACCAGAGAAAGCACGAAAACCCGACGACATCGGGATCAAAGGCGACGACTTCGTCGGCGACAGTCCCGAGACTCGCGTCGGATAGATCCCAGACCTTGAGATCGATATCCGCGAAGTTCGCCGCGCGAACCGCCGCCTCGACCATGTAGAGCCCGAGATTGGGGATGAACTGCGGCATCGCTGGATCGCGATCGGGATAGCGCGCCAGCAGGGCGACACGTCGGCCCGTTCGCCGCGCGCCAGAAGGCCCCGCGACGCGGGACTGCTCGCGCGCCAAGATCACGCCGCCGATCATGCGGGAACCGATCTGACGTGAGGCGGCAACTGGCGTGGAAACGACCACCAGAAGCGGCCCTTCTTGCCCCCGTGTGTCATCGCGCGCCGGTCGAGTTCGTCGCGCGTCATGGCGATCGCCTCTTCGCTCCAGCCAAGGCACGAGCGCATCGCCAGATCACGCGGATCATACGTCATGTTCCACTCCGGCAGGCCGCGGGTCATCAATGCGTCCGGCAGAACCAGGCAATGGTAAGCCCGCACGCTGGCGGGCAGCGTCAGCGCGTATTCAAGGGTCCGGCGAAACCCTTCCGGCGAGTCGCCGGGAAGGCCCAGAATGATTTGCAGCTCGATGTTCGTTATGGCCGCCAGATCGTGGACCGCGCGCTCGAAGCGCGGCGAGTCATTGGGGCGCTGGTGAAGCCTGAGCACCGCCGGGTCCATCGATTGCATCCCGACGCCAAGATAGGCCGGGCCAATCTCGCGAAGGAACTCGAAATGCTCGTCGCGAATGACCGAGGGATAGATCTCCGCCCAGAATAGCGTCTTCTTCAAAAAGCCCGTCCGGCGGTTAGCCTCGCGCAGATTGCGAAAGGCGCGCATGTTGAGATTGAGCCCCGCGTCCAGCAGAAAAACCGCCGGGGCCCTCGCCGCCTCGAACGCCGCCATCTCGCGCGCGATATAATCGGCCGAGAAGATGGCTCGCGTCTGCTCGCTGACGCCCCACTCGCAAAACCGGCAGGAGAGCGGACAGCCGCGATAGGTCTCGAGATAGGCGACGTCGCCCGGCGTCATGAGACCAAGCTGGAATGGCGAGACGATGTGATCGAGCGCGGCTGGCGCCGCGCGCCCGGGGGCCTTCATCCACCCTCCGCCCGCCGTCGGCGTCGTCACGCCGGAAACGTCCCGCATTGCGCTCGCCGAGAGCGTGGGGAGCGCAGCGATGTCCCTAAAAATCGCCTCGCCATCGCCTTCCACGATCGCGTCGAGATAACCGGCCGCGGTCCTGTAGTAGCTGAGATCAAAAAGCGCGGTGCGCGCCGACGGCCCGCCAAATACAATCATCGCGCCGGGACGGCGCCGTTTGATTTCACGCGCGATCGCCACCAGCAGCGCGGTCGACCAGACGTAAATGGAAAAACCAATGAGATCCGGTTCGAATTCGAGAATTTCCCGGATGTAGGCGGCGAAATCCTCGCGTCCAAGATCGATGAGACGGACGACGTGGCCGGGATTTTCAACGTCCGAGGCGACGGCCGCCTGAATCCGGCGCACGCCATAACTGGGCAATTGCAGGTACCCCAGTTCATCCGTGTCGGGACTCGGGGTCAGACATACCAACGCTATGCGGCGTGCCGCCAAAACGTGCACCCTGGAGGTTTCGCGAACACGGGCCCGCACAGGGCCGCAACCTTATGCAGAGGGGCCCGCGCGCGCAACCCGGGCAAGGAGCGTTGCCGCGTTGCGGCGCCACGACAGGCATCGCACGGCAGGCTTGCACGCCCGCATTCGCGACGATATCCCTGAAGCATTAAATTCGGATCGACCCCTCGGTCCGCGAACAGGCAGCGGGGAAACGGCGATGACCGAGGCAAATCTGACGGGCTCGCGACTGGGCGCGATACTGCGCTCGACCAGCGGCAATTTTCTTGAACAGTTCGATTTCTTCCTGTTCGGCTTTTACGCGTCGAGCATCGCCAAGGCGTTCTTTCCCATGGGCAACGACGTCACCGCGCTGATGCTGACGTTCACGACCTTCTGGCTCGGCGCCCTGATGCGCCCGGTCGGCGCGATCGTTCTGGGCGCCTATCTCGATCGCATCGGCCGGCGGCAGGGCCTGATTGTCACGCTGGCGATCATGGCGATGGGCACGGTTTTCATCGCGCTTTGCCCGACCTACGCCAGCATCGGCATCGCAGCGCCGATCATCGTGCTGATTGGCCGCCTGCTGCAGGGATTTTCCGCTGGCGTTGAGCTCGGCGGCGTCTCGATCTATCTCTTTGAAATATCGACCCCCGGCAATCGCGGCTTCTACACGTCGTTCCAGTCCGCCAGCCAGCAGGTGGCGATTTTTATCGCGGCGATCATCGGGTTTGCTCTCAGCGCGTCCATGTCGCAACAGACCATCGGCGAATGGGGCTGGCGCATTCCGTTTTTTATCGGCTGCCTGATCATACCCTTGATCTTCATGCTTCGGCGCACGCTGGAGGAAACGCCGGAGTTTCTGGCGCAGAAGAAACATCCGAGCACGTCGGAAGTCTTTTCCTCGATGGCGGCGAACTGGTGGATCGTGCTGTTCGGCATGTTGCTCGTCGC
>CAISJZ010000571.1 GCA_903885755.1 uncultured Hyphomicrobiales bacterium
CTTCTGGCCATCGGGGGTCAGCGTGGCTTTATCGAACTCGAAGAACACGATGAAGTTCTGCGTGGTCGGCTGAACGGCGGCCGGACGCGGCGCCGGCGGCGCAGCAACAGGCGCCGGAGCCGGCGGTGCAACCGGAACACCGAAGGTGTAGCGCAGGCCAACCATAACGGTGTGCGCCTGCAGATCGGCCTTCAGGGACGGAACGGTCGTCGCCGCTCCGTTGGAAACAAAGCGGGTACCACTGCGCATCGAGCCGGCATCGATATATTTATACGCGAGGTCGAGGGTCAGGTTCTGCGTGAGCGCATAACCAACGCCCGCCGTCGCATCCCAAGCGAAGCTGGTATGTTCACCGCCGGAAAGCGTCGAACCGACACCGGCCGTGTTGAGCGCCTGCGTAGCGAGGACGTTGCGGGCAAGACCGATACCGCCGCCGATATAGGGCTGGAACGGGCCAAAAACGCCAGGAAGCACGCCGGCGAGATCGAAATAGCCATTGGCCAAGCCGACGAGCGAATTGATGTCGCCCTTCGAACCCGAGCCCGCCGTGGCGTTAAAACTCTTGAGTTGCAGCGACGGCATATAATCAACGGTCAGATCGGTACGGAACATCGGGTTGATGCGGTAACCGATGCCGGCACCGAAGATCACCGAATTACCGGTATGGCCTTTAAGATTTCCCGTTGCACCCGGGAGCGTCGATGTCCATTTCGCCGTCGTATCGACACCGATCGCACCGCCCACGTCGCCGCGGACGTAGACGCCATAGGGCAGCCACGACGCCATGTCCTGTGCGTAACCGCTCGAGGCTGTCAACGCCACCAAACCGGCGCCGATCATTACGTTGCGGACCAAACTCATACTGAACTCCTACGGGTGCTTGCGGATAATTACTTGAAACTCTTACTCGCTGCCTACGAAAGCGGCAAGCAATGGAACGGGTTTTTGCTGCCGCTCTAGGGCTTTTTCAAATCCTGTTGTATTGAGGCAACACTAAATCGAGTCGGCGACCCATTTCTTAAGCGGTCTTTGTCCATGAAGCCTTCTCCTCCTTCCGCTCTCAATAGAAACGATCCCTATCTCGTCCTACTGCGCCGGGAGTTGACCGAGCTCAGGCGCGACTACGCCGCGCCGAACGTGAACGAGATCAAGCTATCGCCGCGCTTGAACGTTTGAAGAAAAGCAAGACGTCAGAAGAAGCGACCGGCTCGAAGAATACCAAAACGTCAGTAATTACTATCGAATGAGAACGGTTAATATTTTAATAAAATTAACCATACTTATTTTAAAAACCATCGATATTTACATTGCATTAACTATTACTGTTTTCTTACATTCTACAAAGAATAAGAGCTAACACCCGCGGGAGTAAGGAGTTCGTTGCTATGTCACGTACCACGACCGGCGCGCAAATTCGGCCGGGTTGGGCGATTGCGCCCGACCACGACCAATCTCAAGCCCAGTTGCCACGTCGGCGCTGGCGAATTCTGCAAAGCGCCAAGCCACGGATGGAGCCCGGCGGCCCCGTCCCGAGCTGGATCAAAACGCCTGAGGATTTCGTGCGCTGGCTGGCCAGCCGGTTGAGCATCAATGAGCTCTACACCTATTTCCGTGATCTGGAAGCGATCGCAAAGATGAGCTGCGACCTCGAATTACTGCGCTTTTCACGCCGATATTTGCATGGCGATCTAACCCGGGAGTTGGCGGAGGATTGATCTATCGACCGGCTCGACAAGGGACCTGCCGCAACAATCCGGATAGCATCAAGCTATTGATATTACAGAAATTTTTGAATCAGCCTTCGATTTGTCCTCGTAACGAATAGAACAGATTCACAGCCACATCGACATTAGGTTCGATTTTCACGGTTGGCGGATGACTAACGGCGGAATTCCTTGCGGGATCCGCCGTATTTTTTGTCTGCGCCCGGTATCTGTTTCTTAGGTTTTCGCGTCTATTTCAAAGGGATGGTCGTCGATTTAGCGCTGAACGAAGCGCGTTCCCCCATCCCCGCCCCGCCGCCCGTTCGCCGGCCACAACTTTTGCATGTGTTACCGAGCTTCGCGGTTGGCGGCGTGCAGGTCCGCCTCGCCCGCGTGATCAATGCGCTGGGATCGCGGTACCGCCATCGTATCCTTGCGCTCGATGGGAACACGGCTTGCCGCTCCTTGATCGACGATCAGCTCGACGTCATCGCCGAGACGGCGCCACCGCCACGACCCCTCAAAGAGCTTCCGTCGGCCCTGCGCATCATTCGCCGCGACCTCCGTGCGGCCCGACCCGACCTGCTGCTGACCTACAACTGGGGCTCGATCGAATGGGCGATCGCCAATCGACTGTTCCCTGTCGCACCCCATATCCATTTCGAGGATGGATTCGGCCCCGAAGAGACGGAACAACGCCTGACGCGGCGCTC
The DNA here is from genome assembly GCA_903885755.1 of uncultured Hyphomicrobiales bacterium. Classification (GTDB taxonomy): domain Bacteria; phylum Pseudomonadota; class Alphaproteobacteria; order Rhizobiales; family Beijerinckiaceae; genus Terripilifer. The sequence goes on from CAISJZ010000571.1 coordinate 2,417, forward strand.
GATGATGCGGCGCTGGA
>CAISJZ010000572.1 GCA_903885755.1 uncultured Hyphomicrobiales bacterium
ATGATGGCGCCCGAGCAGGGCCGCGACCCCGCCGCCAGCACCGTCAACGCCGCCTCGCGCCAGGAGAACCCCGCGCCGCCGAGAGTCGACGGGTCCGGCATGTGAAAGTGACCGCAGTTTTCGTCATGAACATGCGCCGCGTTGGCGTCGACCTCCTCGCAGACAAACCGCGATCCGCCGCCCGCCGCGAAGGCAAGCGTCCGCGCCGGCGATCGCCAGACTTGCAGAAAGGCGACGCCCTTGCGCCAGACGAGATAAGCGCCGAGCACGGCGATACCCGCGAAACTCGCCACTTCCACGAATGACGCGGCGTCGCGCATACGCTGCGCGGTGGCGTGCAGCAGGAGATCCAGACCGCCGACAATCGCGATCGCGACAATGCCCTGCAGCAACGCCGCGAGAAACGAAATGACGAGGCCGCGTCGAAGCGCCTTTTCATTGGCAAGCATGTAGGAGGCGACGACCGCCTTGCCATGGCCCGGTCCCGCGGCGTGAAACACGCCGTAGACAAAGCTCAGGCTGGCGAGACCCCAGACCGCGCGATTGTCGGTTCGCACGGCGCGAATGGCGCCGCTCAGCAGACGCTCGAATTCCATCTGTCTGGCGATGATCCAGCCGACGATTCCCGTGCCGGCGCCGCCGCCCTCGGTGATGCCGACATTGAAGGGATTGCGCGCTTGCGCGTGCGCCTCGACGCCCATCGCAAGCGCCGCGCAGGCCACGCACAGCGCCAGTATCAATGCTTTGCGACGCGGGCTCACGGGCAGGCGATGATCGCGCGATCGGACATGCGCAGGGCGAAGTCCTCGCCCGGCGAGAAGTTTTCCGACATGGCCTGATTGAGTCTCGCCTGATCCTTTTCGTCGAGTGCATTTGGCCGGTTGACGCTGATGGAACAGCCTTTCGGCCCGCCCTCGATATGCGCGGCGTCACCCTTGTCGAAACCGAAAGCGACAAAATAGCTCGGATCGTAAACGGAGAAGCTGAATGCCTTTTTCGTTTCCGCCGGCCTCGCCAGCGGCAGGGTGAAATGCAGCGTCGCGATTTGCTCCTTGGCGTCATAGCTCATCGAATAGTCGCGCGGCGCGCCATAGACGACTTTCTTGCCCGCCAGCTTGCTGAAGGTGAAGTAGTCGAATTCCTTCAGCGACTCGACATTCGTCTGCGCCACCGGCTGCAGTTCCTCGCTGGTCGGCGGCTGTCCATCCTTGCCGAGATTCGCGGTCACGAAGGCCGAATACATGTCGTCAAAGGTCCAGTGATGGCGAATGGCGAGCACCTTGCCGTCGTCGCCCAGAATGGCCTCGGCCTTCACGACAACCCAGACGTGCGGGTGGGCGAACGCCGGGGACGCCGTGAGCGCGCCAAAAAAGGGCGTCGCCAGGACCAGGGCGATCAGCGATTTCCGCATGGACGGGATCAACCTTTGGTTCGAGGGCCAGACAGGCCCGCAGCGCCATCAAGCGCCTGATTCCGGCGCGAACGTGGCGATGACCGGGCTCCCGCCATTCTTTCTTGAAAATGACGACGTTGGCGCCATATTGCAAGTCTCGCCAGCGGCGACTCGCGCCCGCGACGGGGTGGGAGAGACGACCATGGCCAACGAGGCGACGACCCCTGTCGAAGGCGACGCCCCCGCTGGTCCGGCGACCGTCTCGCTCGACGACAAGTATGATCTCGGCAAGCGCCGGGTCCTTCTGTCGGGCGCGCAGGCGATCGTGCGCCTTCTGCTGCTCCAGAAGGAGCGCGACCGCCGCGCCGGGCTCAACACGGGCGGCTTCATTTCGGGTTATCGCGGGTCTCCAGTCGGCGGCCTCGATCAGCAATTCCTTCGCGCGCGGCGGCAATTTGAAGCCAACGATATCGTCTTCCAGCCCGGCCTTAACGAGGAACTGGCCGCGACCGCCGTATGGGGAACCCAGCAGGCGGAAATGCGCGGCGAAGGCAAATACGATGGCGTCTTCGCGCTCTGGTATGGCAAGGGGCCCGGCGTCGATCGCTCCGGCGACGCCTTCCGTCACGCCAACCTCGCGGGCACGTCAAAACATGGCGGCGCGCTGCTGCTCATGGGCGACGACCACACCGCGGAATCCTCCACCACCGCGCACCAGTCCGAGTTTCACCTGCTCGACATCATGATCCCAATCCTGTGCCCGGCCGGCGTTCAGGAGTTGCTCGACTACGGACAGTATGGCTGGGCGCTGTCGCGCTACGCGGGCGTCTGGGTTGGCCTCAAATGCGTCAAGGAAATCATCGAATCCACGGCCTCCGTCGATGGCGCCGCCGAGCGCGTCAAGCCGATGATTCCGACCGACCATCAATTGCCGGCCGACGGTCTCAACATTCGACCGGCTGATCCGTTTCTGGCGCAGGAGGCGCGGCTTCAGGATCATAAGCGCGACGCCATCGTCGCCTGGCTGCGCGCCAACAGGCTCAACCACATCATCATGTCAGGCGGGCCGAACGCGCGCATCGGCGTCATCACCCTCGGCAAATCCTATCTCGATGTCCGCCAGGCTTTCGACGATCTCGACATCGACGAAAAGCGCGCAAACGATCTGGGCGTGCGGCTCTACAAGCTCGGCTGCGCCTGGCCCATCGAACCCGACAGCCTGAAGGAATTCGCGCGCGGCCTTGAACTCATTATCGTCGTCGAGGAAAAGCGCTCGCTCGTCGAGGTGCAGGTACGCGAGGAGCTTTATGGCGCGCCCAATCAGCCGGTCGTCGTCGGCAAGCGCGACGAGAACGGCGACTGGCTTTTCCCCGTCAAGGCCTCGCTCGACACCAATGACATCGCCATTGCCATCGGCGAACGCATCTCGCGCTTCCATCCCGAGAACACCGCGATTTCCGACAATGTCTCACGCCTGCGCCAGACGCAATCAATGCTCGCGCAGGCCAGCGAGGTCGCGCGTCGCAATCCGCATTTCTGCTCGGGCTGTCCGCACAATACGTCGACGAAGGTGCCGGACGGCATGCGCGCTGGCGCGGGCATCGGCTGTCACACCATGGCGTTGTGGATGGACCGCAACACCGAAGGCCTGACGCAGATGGGCGGCGAAGGCGCCAACTGGGTTGGCGAGGCGCGGTTCTCCAGACGCAATCACGTCTTCCAGAATCTTGGCGACGGCACCTACAATCACTCCGGCATTCTGGCGATGCGTTTCGCCATCGCCTCGGGCGTCAACATTACCTACAAGATTCTGTTCAATGACGCGGTCGCGATGACCGGCGGGCAGGCGCATGAAGGCGGGCTTACCGTCGACCGCGTCGCACGGCAGGTCGCGGCCGAAGGCGTCAAACGCGTTGTCCTCGTCACCGACGAGCCGGACAAATACCCGGACACGATCGAATGGCCGGCTGGCATGACGATCCATCATCGCGACGATCTCGATCGCGTGCAGCGGGACCTCGCCGAAATTCCCGGCGCGACGGCGCTGATCTACGACCAGACCTGCGCGGCGGAAAAGCGGCGGCGCCGAAAGCGCGGCGCCTTTCCCGATCCGGACAAGCGCGTCATCATCAATGAACTCGTCTGCGAGGGCTGCGGCGATTGCGGCGTGCAATCAAACTGCGTTTCGGTGCAGCCGCTCGAAACAGAATTCGGCCGCAAGCGGACCATCGACCAGTCGAATTGCAACAAGGATTTTTCCTGCGTCAATGGTTTCTGTCCCTCCTTCGTCACCGTGCATGGCGCAAAGGTGAAAAAGGCAGGGGCCGCCGATATCGCGACCATCGGCGGCGCGCGCGACTGGTCCTTGCCGACGCCCGTCATCCCCGCGATTGGCGCTCATCCCTATGAAATTCTTGTCAACGGCGTCGGCGGCACCGGCGTCGTCACCATTGGCGCGATCATCACCATGGCCGCGCATATCGAGGCCAAGGGCTGCGGCGCGATCGATATGTCCGGCATCGCGCAAAAGGGCGGCGCGGTGTTCAGCCATATCAAGATCGCCCGCGCGCCGGACGACATTCACGCCATCCGCGTCGCGGCGGGCGAAGCGGACCTCGTGCTCGGCTGCGATCTCGTCGTTACCGGCCAGAAGAACGTTCTTGCCGCCGCGAAGTTCAGCCACACCGGCGTCATCGTCAACACCGCGGAAATCTATCCCGGCGACTTCACGCGCGATGCCGATTTCCGCCTGCCGACCGAGCGCATCAAGAAGGCGATCCGCGAGGCGGCGGGCGACAACGTCGCGTTTGTTAACGCGACGGCGGCGGCGACCGTGCTGCTCGGCAATTCGATCGGCGCCAACATGTTCATGCTCGGCTACGCCTGGCAGCGTGGCCTCGTGCCACTCGACGAAGCATCCATCCTGCGCGCGCTGGAACTCAACGGCGAAGCCATCGAGATGAACAAGGGCGCCTTTCTGTGGGGCCGCCGCGCCTGCGCCCATCCCGAGGCGGTCGAGGAAATCGTCAAGAGCGCTCGGGCCGATACGCCCGATCGCGACATCTCTCGAACATTCGACGAGATCGTTG
>CAISJZ010000573.1 GCA_903885755.1 uncultured Hyphomicrobiales bacterium
ATCGCAAGAACTATTTCTACCCCGATCTTCCGCAGGGGTACCAGATTTCGCAGTTCAAGAGCCCGATCGTCGGCGAGGGCGAGGTCATCGTGGACGTGACGCCAACCGAGCAGATCACCGTCGGCATCGAGCGCCTCCATCTCGAACAGGACGCGGGCAAGTCCATTCACGACCAGTCAGCGACCGACAGCTTCGTCGATCTCAACCGCTCCGGCGTGGCACTGATGGAGATCGTCTCGAAGCCCGATATCCGCTCGGCCGAGGAGGCGCGCGCCTACGTCACCAAGCTTCGCACGATCCTGCGTTACATCGGTTCGTGCGACGGCGACATGGAGAAGGGCAACCTGCGCGCCGACGTGAACGTCTCCGTACGGCGTCCGGGGGAACCGCTCGGCACCCGTTGCGAGATCAAGAACGTCAATTCCATCCGGTTCATCGGACAGGCGGTCGAGGTCGAGGCGCGTCGCCAGATCGCGATCATCGAGGATGGCGGCAAGATCGATCAGGAGACGCGCCTGTTCGATCCCGGCCGCGGCGAGACCCGCGCCATGCGCTCGAAGGAAGAGGCGCATGACTATCGCTACTTCCCCGACCCCGATCTTCTGCCGCTCGAATTCGATCAGACTTTCGTCGATGCGCTCGCCGCCGGCCTGCCCGAACTGCCCGACGCCAAGAAGGCGCGCTTCATGCGCGACTATGGACTGGCGTCCTATGACGCGGGCGTGCTCGTCGCCGACAAGGAGAGCGCCGATTATTACGAAGCAGCCGTCAAGCAGGGCGGCGTCTCGCGCGACGCGAAGGCGGTGGCAAACTGGGTGACGGGCGACCTAGCGGCCTACGCGAACTCGATTGGCGTTGGCGCTTCGCAGACGCACATCACGCCGGCGCAGATAGCCGGCGTCGTCGATCTGATCGCCGACGGAACGATCTCCGGCAAGATAGCCAAGGATTTGCTGGCGATCATCATCGCCGAGGACAAGTCGGGCGACCCGCGTGCGATCGTCGAGACGCGTGGCATGAAGCAAGTCACCGACAGCGGCGCCATCGAGGCCGCGGTCAATGCGATCATCGAGGCCAACCCCGACAAGGTCGCGCAGGCGATCGCCAAGCCGACGATGCTCGGGTGGTTCGTCGGGCAGGTGATGAAGCAGACCGGCGGCAAGGCGAACCCGCAGGCGGTCAACGATCTGCTGAAATCGAAGCTCGGCATCTGACCGCGTCGGGCGTTTGAGCGAGTCGCACGAAGCGGAAATCGACGCCGCGCGAATCATCGATTCGGGTCGCGTTGCGCGATTCGCGTCCGAAGCGATCAAAAAAAAGATCGCAAGGGGCGGAATCCACAACGGCCTTGAAATTTTTTTTTCGAGGGTTCGCGTTGCGATTGGTGGCGCCGCCGGCCGCCTTCGTCTAAGGCCGGCGAGTCGGTATAGGTGGCGATCCGGTAGATGACGTTGGAGCGCCATGCCGGATCGAACGCAAGCTACGAGCGCGGCTCGCGCCGATTTTTTTTCGATGTCATGAAAATTAAAAAGAACCAGAAAAATCAATAATTTTTTTATCGTGCGCTCTCTTGTCGCGTAACCGCGGACCGATGGAGACACACATCTCTGTTCGTGGATTCGCGCGAGTGTTGGCGACCGCGCCAGACGCGATTCCAAACACGCTCGCGGGATGTCGGATCACGATGGTTGGAGCTACGTCGCGCCGTCGCCGGAGGTCGTTCAGGCGCCTAAAACGCGCGTTGGTCGGCGGGGCAACTTGCACAAGTGATTAACCAAGGTACTTTACTTCTGCCTGACGCCAACGTTCGGCAACGAAGCGTTGGCACTTTATCAGAGGGGACCTCAGATGGCTAAGGCAGCTACGAAGAAGCGTAAACCGGCGAAGAAGACCGCCGCGAAAAAGGGCGTCAAGAAGGGCGCCGCGAAGAAGGGCGCCCGCAAGGGAGCCAAGAAGGCCACGAAGAAGGCCGCCAAGAAGGGCGCCAAGAAGGCCGTGAAGAAGGGCGCCTCCAAGAAGGCCGCCAAGAAGCCGGCCAAGAAGGGCGCGCGCAAGAAGGCCGCCAAGAAGCCGGCCAAGAAGCGCGCCGCTCGCAAAGCGAAGGCCCCACCAGCGCCATCCTCACCGGCTGGCGCCTGACCGAACGTTGATCGTCGGCGGAGCGTCTCGACGCTCTTCCCGACGAAGTGACTGACTCCGGTCGTCCACGCCGATCTCTGGTAACCCGGAGATCGGCGTGGTCCGTTTCGGATCATGCGTTCCAGAATATCGACCCGCCGCCGACGCCGCGGGACCGGCCTCCGGCTATTTGCCGTCGAGACAATCGCGCGCGAAATCGCTCCATAGCAGATTGGCCGTCGCGCCCTCCCGTTTCATCCCGACCCATTTATTCGCGCATTCGCGCATGCGCTCGCGGAGCATTGTTTGCTCAAGGCGCCTGACGGGATGATTGACATCAATGTTTGATTGGGAACCGTCGGGCGCCGCGGTCATCGGTGGCGCATCGTCAAGGCCGCGCGGTCGCGGTGTCGGCATGGGTTGCGAGAACGCAGCCATCGTCATCCCGGCGAGACCGATGCAGGCGCCGGCCAGTGGGATTGCGACACGTTGCGCTAACGGGCGCGAGATATTCATCGGGCCGCGCCGATCGGTCCTGGCGCGCGCGCCGATGTATCGGGGTTTGGGGGCATTCTGGTTGCTTCCGGTCACGCGCTGGCGACAACCTGTCGGTCGCCCGGCGCCGGGTCAAGAGAGGCGATCTCGATCGGAGGTCTTTTCCGCGCTCTTTTCATTCAATCGGGAAATCCGGGCGAGACGATGGCGCGCGGCGATTGGCGTCGGATTTGACGACGTGATAGTGCCGCGTCGAGGTCCCTCGCGGTATTGGCGTACATGACGGACGGATTGAAAAAGCGCGGATCGTGGCTGCTGGCGGGAATCCGGCGAGGGGTTCGCGGCAGCGAACTGTGGTTCCTCGCGCTTGCCGTGCTTGTCGGCGTATCAAGCGGCGTGCTCGCGTCAATCCTGAGCGCGAGCGCCCATGCGATGCAGATTTATCTGTACGGCTTGTCGCCCGATGACCGGCTCAGCGGACTTTCCGCTCTCGCGCCGGCGAAATTGCTGGTCCTGCCAGCCGGCGGCGCCGTCGTCGGACTCGCGAGTTGGTGGCTCGGTCGATGGTCGCGCCGCCCGGTCGACGTGATTGAAGCCAACGCTCTGCATGGCGGCCGTATCCCGCTCCGGGACAGCCTTGTCGTTACCAGCGAAACGCTTCTGTCGAATGGAGCGGGCGCCTCCGTCGGACTTGAAGCCGCCTACGCGCAGATCGGCGGCGGCGTCGCGTCGAAGATCGGGCAGGCGCTTCGGCTACGCCGGAACGATTTACGCACGCTGGTTGGCGCCGGCGCGGGCGCCGCGGTCGGGGCCGCGTTTGGCGCTCCCCTGATGGGTGCCTTCTATGCCTTTGAAATCGTGATCGGCGCCTATACGCCAGCCAGCATCGCGCCGGTGGCCGCGGCGGCGCTCACGGCGGCCGCGACGGCTCGGGCGCTTGGCGTGACGCCCTATCTCATCTCGGCGCCAAGCAACGCCGACATTGATCTGCTTCACTCGATCTATTTTGTCGGCTTGGGGCTGCTCTGCGCGGCCGCGGGCATTGGCGTGATTCGCCTCGTGACGCTCATTGAGGGATGGGTGCGGCGGTCCGCGCTTCCCGAACCGCTTCGCCCTTTTATCGGCGGCTTGCTGCTGATGCCGCTGGCCTGGGCCTCGCCGCAAACGCTGTCCGCCGGACACGGCGCGCTGCATCTCGATATCGCGATCACGGAGACGCTTGGCGCCGCGCTATCAATCTTCGCGCTGAAAACCCTTGCATCGTCCATTTCGCTGGGCTTCCGGTTTCGCGGCGGGCTTTTCTTCGCGGCTCTGTTTCTGGGGGCGCTGCTCGGCAAGATTTACGCGCTCGCGCTGGCCGCCGCGACGGGAGGCGTCGTCTTGCCGATCATCGAATCGGCGCTTGTCGGCATGGCGGCCCTGTCGGTGGCCATTGTTGGCGGCCCCATGACCATGTCGCTTCTTGTTCTGGAGGCCACCCATGATTTCGGCCTGACCGCGACCGTCATCACGGTCGTTCTGGTGTCGAACATCATGGTCCGGAATTTCTTCGGCTATTCCTTCTCGACCTGGCGACTGCATTTGCGCGGCGAGACGATCCACAGCGGTCGGGACATCGGCTGGCTGCGTCAGTTGACGGCGGGCGTGATGATGCGGCGCGATCCCTCGACAATCGATCAGTCGAGCGACATTGGGGCCTTCCGCGCGCTTTATCCCCTTGGCTCGACCAGCCGCGTCATTCTTGTCGATCATGACCAGCATTACGTCGGAATCGTTCCGACCGCGGCGGCCCACGATAGCGAACTCGACTCGCGAAAGCCTGTGCTTGAACTCGCGACGTTGAAGGACAGGTTTCTGACGCCGTCGCAACACATTGGCGAAATCATTCATGTATTTGACGAAAGCGAGGCGGACGATCTCGCCGTGCTTCTGCCGGATCGTCAGATCGTCGGCGTTTTGACCGAGAAGTTCGTGCGTCGCAGATATGCCGAAGAGCTTGAGCGCTCGCAACGTGATCTCTTCGGCGAACGATAGTCCGGTCACGCGATTGCGCTGCACAATCACCAAGGATTTCGGCGGCGACTTGCCGCTGTGCCGTTTGGCGCTAACATATCCGGCAACGGCCCGCCTCAACGTGGCCGAACCGGAGGATACGCCATGGTTCGCGATCAAATGCGCCAACTGTTTCCACATTCCAGATACTTGCTGGCGACGTCCGCGCTAGCGCTCATTCTTGCCACGCCCGCGCTGGCGGCTGATGTCACGCCCGAACGGCTGGCCAA
>CAISJZ010000574.1 GCA_903885755.1 uncultured Hyphomicrobiales bacterium
CGAACCGGTCGACCAGAGCATCCATGTCGCGCAGCGTATCGGGATCGGGCATCAGCGCCCGGATCGTGGGGGCGAGAAAGGCCTCCGCCTCCTCCGGCGTGACGCCCCGGCCAGCCAGTACGCGCGCGAGAATATCGGGGTGCCCCCACAGGCGCGTCATCGCCTCGGCGCGGCCCTGCGCCTCGATCGTCAGCCGATCGCGCCAAGTCCGTCCGAGGAAGGATTGCTCAACGTCGAGAAAAGGACGGGCGGGCGCGGCCATGCCCGTGCTTAGCGCGGCGGCACCCAGCCCGCAAACGCGGCGGGTTCAGGAAGTTCGATCAGAACTTCGACATCTCGCGGTGCTCGGCGAAGATGCGACGCACCGTGCCGGTGACGGAGCGATAGATCACCGTCTCGGTCTCGATGACCTCCTTGCCGAACCGCACGCCCTGCAGCAGCGCGCCATCGGTGACGCCCGTGGCGCAAACAATCACGTCGCCCGAGGCCAGTTCCTTCATGTCGTACTTCTTCTTCGGGTCCGTGATGCCCATCTTCAGCGAGCGCTCGCGCTTGGCCTCGGTGTCGAGGATGAGCCGGCCCTGCATCTGGCCGCCGACGCAACGCAATGCGCCCGCCGCCAGTACGCCCTCGGGCGCGCCGCCGACGCCGATGTACATATCGACGCCAGTCTTTTCAGGCTGGGCCGTGAAGATCACGCCGGCGACGTCGCCGTCCGTGATGAACTGGATCGAGGCGCCGGCCTTGCGGCAACCGGCGATGAGATCGGAATGGCGCGGGCGATCAAGGACGAGGACCGTGATGTCGCCGGGGTGAACGCCCTTGGCCTTGGCCAGCGCGCGGATGTTCTCCTCGGGAGTCATGTCGAGATCGACGACGCCTTGGGGATAACCAGGGCCAATGGCGATTTTCTCCATGTAAACGTCGGGCGCGTTCAGCAGTGAACCGGACCGGGCCATGGACATGACCGCGATCGAGCCGGGCATGTTCTTGGCGCAAAGGGTCGTGCCCTCCAGCGGATCGACGGCGATGTCGACCTTTGGGCCCCTGCCCGCGCCGACCTTCTCGCCGATGAACAGCATCGGCGCTTCATCGCGCTCGCCCTCGCCGATGACAACGGTCCCTTCGATCGGCAAGCGGTTTAATTCGCGGCGCATGGCGTCGACAGCCGCCTGATCCGCGGCTTTCTCGTCGCCGCGCCCGCGCAGACGGGCCGCCGCGACGGCGGCGCGCTCGGTCACCCGGACGAGTTCGAGAGTCAGAATACGCTCGATGATCTTCTCTTCCGAGATGACGAGGTCGGTCATGGTGTTTCCCCTGCGATACCGGTTGGCTGTTCTGGCGCGCTACTCGCGCTCGATTCGGATGACTTGAGGCGTTTGCGCGATATACCCGTCCTTGACGACCGCTGCCAGCGCTTCCCGGATCTTCGTCTCGGTGGTTGCATACGTAATTAATACAACCGGAACAAAATCGCTGGTGTCGACCGCGGCGCCCCGCTTGCGGGTGTTGCGCTGCATGATGCTTTCCAGCGAAATTCCGTGCTCGGCCATGCGCGTGGCGATGGCCGCCGCGGCGC
>CAISJZ010000575.1 GCA_903885755.1 uncultured Hyphomicrobiales bacterium
ATGCGGGAGGATTGGTGGCAATTCGAGGCGCGTTGATCGATGATTGCGCGCTGGCGCGCATAGTGAAGGCGCGCGGGGCGATTCGCCTGTCGCTGACGGAGCGCGTTTTCAGTGGCAGGCCTTACTCCAGTTTTGGCGAGGCGCGGTCGATGATTTCCCGCTCCGCCTATGCGCAACTTCGTTATTCGCCCCTGCTGCTGGCCGGAACCGTGGCGGGAGTAACCTTGACCTACATTGTTCCCGTGACGCTTTCGCTTCTCGGAACCGATATTGCCCGCTATTGTGCCGTGATGACCTGGTTATTCATGGCGTTCGCATTCCAGCCGATTTTGCGGTTCTACCGACTGTCCCCTTTTTGGGGCCCGTTTCTGCCCGCGATTGCCTGCGTTTACCTGGGCTTCACGCTTGATTCAGCCTTTCAGCACGCGCTGGGGCGTGGCGGCATGTGGAAGGGCCGCGCGCAGGCTCGCGCGCGTGGGACGCCATGACGGACGCCGGTCAACTGCGCTCGGGCAAGACCCACAAGGACGAGAATTTCCCCGTCGCCTCCTGGCTCGTACGGCGTGAGCACCGCGCGCCTATTCTGGCGTTCTATAATTTCGTGCGAACCGCCGACGATATCGCTGATCACGCGGAGCTTGAGCCAGGCGCCAAGATCGAGCTGCTTGATCGTCTCGCGGCCGACCTGACTGGCAACGGCGACGGCGCGCCCGAGGCGCTGGCGTTGCGCCGCGCGCTGGCCGCGCGGGGACTCGCGCCCACGCACGCGCTGGATTTGCTCAAGGCCTTCCGGCTCGACGCCAGCAAACAGCGCTACGCCAATTGGGGCGAGTTGATGGATTATTGCGCGTTGTCCGCGATGCCCGTCGGTCGCTTCGTACTGGATGTTCATGGCGAGAGCCGATCCACCTGGCCCGCCTCCGACGCGGTCTGCGCCGCGTTGCAGATCATCAACCACCTGCAGGACTGCGGCGAGGATTACCGCGACCTCGACAGGGTCTATTTGCCGCTGGACGCGCTGGCCGCGCGCGGCGTCGCGATCGAGGAATTGGGCGGACGCGCGGCGACGCCGGCGTTGCGCGCCTGTATCGCCGATCTCGCGCGTCGCGCGGAGATTTTATTGCGCGAAGGCCAGTCACTTGCCCCGTCGCTGGCGGATTGGCGCCTCGGCCTCGAGATTTCGGTGATCGAGGCGCTGGCGCTGCGTCTCGCGCGGATATTGACCCAAAGCGATCCTCTCGGCGACGAAACTCATCTGGGCAAGCTCGCCGCTGGCGGCGTCAGCCTGGGCGCGATCATTGGCGCGGTCTGGCGCCGGATTGGCGTTCGCGCCCGCCAGCCAACACCCGCGATTCCGCCATGACCCAACAGATCGAGCAAATGGAGTCGCAGGCGCGGTCGCGCGCCAACGGCAGTTCATTTTACGCGGCAATGCGAATTCTGCCGCCTGGCCAGCGGCAGGTGATCTTCGAGATCTACTCGTTCTGCCGCGCGGTCGACGATATCGCCGACGATGGTGGCCCGCGCGATGTTCAACTTGCGCAGCTCGGACAATGGCGCGCCGACATCGACGCGATCTACGCTGGCGCGCCGCCTTCCTCCGCGCCACGCGCGCTCGTCGAAGCGATTCAGGATTTCGACCTCAAGCGCGAGGACTTCGTGGCGGTCATCGATGGCATGGAGATGGACGTGGTTTCCACCATCCGCGCGCCGGATTGGGCGACGCTCGACATCTACTGCGATCGTGTCGCGAGCGCCGTCGGGCGATTATGCGTGCGTGTGTTTGGCGTTGACGAGGAGAACGGCGTTGCGCTGGCGCATCATCTGGGTCGCGCGCTGCAACTGACCAATATTCTGCGCGACATCGACGAGGACGCCGGGATCGGTCGTCTTTACCTGCCGCGGGAGGCATTGCAAGCCGTCGGCATCGTGACCACCGATCCGGTCGGGATTATTGCCAGTCCAGTTATCGGTCTGGCCTGCGCGCCCGTCGCGGCGCGGGCCGAGCAACATTTTCTGTGGGCCGAGGCGATCATGGCGCGTTGCCCCGCGCGGACGGTGCGCACGCCGGGCGTCATGGCCGGGGCCTATCGCAGCATTCTCAAGCGATTGATCGCGCGCGGATGGCAGGCGCCGCGCGCACGCGTCCGGTTGCGGCGCTCGTCGCTTCTCTGGTCATTGCTGCGCGCGGCGCTGCCCTGATGTCGCCTGTCGTTCACATCGTCGGCGCTGGCCTCGCCGGCCTGTCAACGGCGGTCGAACTGTCGGCGCGCGGCATCGCCGTCGTGATTTACGAGGCGACCAATCAGGCTGGCGGGCGATGTCGATCGTATCACGATCCGGCGCTCGACATGGAAATCGACAATGGCAATCACCTTATCCTGTCCGGCAATCACGCGACCCTGAAATACCTTCGGTCTATCGGCTCGCGAGATCGGGTTGTCGAGGCGTCGGGCGCGAGCTTTCCCTTCATGGATCTTGCCAGCGGCAAGCGCTGGACGGTTCGTGCGAACGACGGACCCATTCCATGGTGGGTCCTTGATTCACGACGACGCGTGCCCGGCACGGGGATTGCTGACTATTTCGCGCTCGCGCGCCTGTTACGCCCACGCCAGGGCGCGACCATTGGCGAAACGATCGCGTGCAAGGGCGAGCTTCACGATCGATTGATTGGACCGTTCCTTCTGGCCGCGCTGAATACGGCGCCGCATGAAGGCTCGGCGGCGCTTGCTTGCGCGATCATGCGCGAGACGCTCGTCGCCGGCGGGCGCGCCTGTCATCCCGTGATCGCGCGCGAAGGACTCTCCAACGCGCTTGTCGCTCCCGCGCTGCGGTTTATTGGCGAACGTGGCGGGCGCGTTGTATTCGGGCATCGCTTGCGCGCGATTGTCCGGGAGCATGATCGCGCGACGACGCTGGATTTCGGCGAGACGATGGTCCCCCTTGGCGCCGCCGACGCCGTTATTCTCGCCGCGCCACCGCCCGTCGCAGCGGCTATCCTGCCGGGTCTGTCGGTTCCGACGGAGTTCCGCGCTATCGTCAACGCGCATTTCCGTGTCGATCCGCCCGCGAATCTCGCGCCAATGACCGGCGTGATCAACGGTACCGTTGAATGGCTTTTCGCCTTTCCGCATCGCCTTTCGGTGACGATCAGCGCCGCCGACTGGCTGCTTGGGGCGTCGCGCGACGAACTGGCGCGCCGGATTTGGCCGGAGGTCGCCAGGATCGCGGGACTGGAAGGCGCCATGCCACCGTGGCAGATCGTGCGCGAGGCGCGCGCGACCTTCGCCGCGACGCCAGCGCAGGACGCCAGGCGCCCCGGGGCCGTAACGGAATTGAAAAACCTGTGGCTGGCGGGCGACTGGACACGCACGGGACTGCCCGCCACCATCGAGGGCGCGGTTCGTTCCGGCGTGACGGCGGCGCGACTGGCCGCGCCATGAAAACGACTGATATTGCCGTTCGCCTGATCGAAGAGTGGATTTCATGCCGGATGCGATGACGACTTCTCCCGCGTCGATTGATCAAGCGATATCGTCCGCAACAAACGCGCTGCTGGCCGCGCGGCGTCCAGACGGACATTGGGTTTTCGAGCTCGAAGCGGACGCGACGATTCCGGCCGAGTACGTGCTTTTGCGGCATTATCTCGCCGAGCCAGTGGACAGCGCGCTTGAAGGCAGGATCGCCGCCTATTTGCGCCGCATTCAGGGCGCGCATGGCGGCTGGCC
>CAISJZ010000576.1 GCA_903885755.1 uncultured Hyphomicrobiales bacterium
CAGGAAGTGCCGGAAATCTACGACGGCATCATCGAGGTGAAGTCGGTGGCCCGCGATCCCGGCTCGCGCGCCAAGATTGGCGTCATCTCGCGCGATTCCTCCATCGATCCCGTCGGCGCCTGCGTCGGCATGCGCGGCTCGCGCGTGCAGGCGGTCGTCAACGAATTGCAGGGCGAGAAGATCGACATCATTCCGTGGTCGGCGGACGCGGCGACTTTCATCGTGAACGCGCTGCAGCCAGCGGAAGTCGTCAAGGTCGTGCTTGATGAGGATTCGGCGCGCATCGAGGTCGTCGTTCCCGACGACCAGCTTTCTCTGGCCATCGGCCGTCGCGGCCAGAACGTGCGTCTCGCCTCGCAGCTGACGGGCTGGGACATCGACATCCTGACGGAGGCCGAGGAATCCGAGCGTCGCCAGAAGGAATTCCAGGCCCGCACCCAATCCTTCATGCAGGCGCTCGACGTCGACGAGGTTGTCGGCCAGTTGCTGGCCTCCGAAGGCTTCCGCACCGTCGAGGAACTCGCCTACGTGGATATCGCCGAGCTGGCGACCATCGAGGGCTTCGACGAGGAAACCGCGACGGAAATCCAGAATCGCGCCCGCGATCACCTCAACCGCATCGAGGCGGAGTTCGACGAAAAGCGCCGCGCGCTCGGCGTCACCGACGAACTGCGCGAAATCCCCGGCGTGACCACGCAAATGCTCGTCAAGCTCGGCGAAAACGACGTCAAGACCATCGAGGATCTCGCGGGCTGCGCCACCGACGACCTGTGCGGCTACACCGGCCGCGGCAAGGCTGGCGAGACCATCAAGGAAGCGGGCTTCCTCGACGGGATCGAGATTTCCCGCGAGGAGGCCGAAGCCATCATCATGGCGGCGCGCGTCCACGCCGGCTGGGTCGACGCATCGACAATCGAGCCGCCCGAAGTGGAAGCCGAAGGCGAGACCGCCGCTCCCGCCGCCGGCCAATGACGGGACACGCGCATGGGAAGAGCCGTCGACTCACGTGACGAGGAGGGTCCGGAACGGACCTGCGTTGTCACGCGTGTCAAAGGCTCCCCGGAGGCGATGATTCGGTTTGTCCTGGCGCCGGACGGCCAGGTGACGCCGGACATCGCCCGGCGCCTGCCGGGGCGAGGCGTCTGGGTATCGTCGGATGCGAAAGCGCTGGCGAAGGCCCTGACAACCAAGGCCTTCCCCCGGGCCTTTCGCGGCCCGGCCGAGACCCCCGCCGATCTGGTGGCGCGGGTCGACGCCCTTCTGGAGACGGACGCCCTGCAATGGCTGTCCCTCGCCAACAAGGCGGGACTTCTTGTCGCGGGCTTCGCCAAGGTCGAGGCGGCGATCGGCAAGGGCAAGGTCGCCGCGCTCATCCATGCCGCCGACGCGGGCGCGGACGGGGTCGAAAAGCTGGGCAAAAGCCTTCGCAGGGCCTATGGGCCGGCGGCGGACAATGTTCCGACCCTCGGAATTTTTGATTCCGCGCAATTGGATTTGGCATTGGGGCGGCCACATGTGATACATGCCGCCCTTACGACGGGGTCGGCGGCGAAGGCGCTGTTGACGCGGTGTCGGAGGCTGGCCCATTTCCGGGGCCTTCCCTGGCGCGAGCCGCCGGTGGGTACGACGATTTTACAAGACGAAGCGCCGACGTCCGACGCCGCCTTGAATGAACAGACGAGCGGGCTTGGCCCTGGGATCGCGAACGAATGAGTGAAACGAAAACCACCGGCGAAAAGACCATCTCGGTCGCCTCCAAGACGCTGACTCTCAAGCGTCCGGTGGACACGGGCGTCGTGAAGCAGAGCTTCACCCATGGCCGCAGCAAGACGGTCGTGGTGGAGAAGGTCAAGCGCCACATCCCGCGCCCGGGCGAGGCGACGCCCGCGGTCACGACCGTCACGGCCAAGGCTCCGGCCGCGCCAGCGTCGGCGCCCGCCGCCGCCCCGGTCGCGCCGCGTGGCCCGACTGTCTCCAAGCCGACCGCGCCGCCTCGCGCGCCCACCGGGGTCGTGCTGCGGACGCTCTCCGAATCAGAGCGCGAGGCCCGCGCCAGCGCCCTCGCCGGCGCTCGTGAGTGCGAGGAAGAAGAACGCCGCAACGCGCTGGCCGAAGCCAAGATCCGCGCCGAACGCGAGGCCCGTGAAAAAATCGAACGCGAGGCCGCCGAGGCGCGCAAGCGAGAGGAAGACGCCCGCCGCGCCCATGAGGTCGACGCCAAGCGCCGCTCCGAGGCCGAAGCCGCCCGTCGCCTGGCCGGCGGCGAGCCTGGTCAGGCCCCTTCTCTGGTCCGTCGCCCGCCCGGCGGCGCGGCCCCGGCCGCCGATACGCCAGTCACGGCCGCGCCGTCGGCCAAGGCCGCCGCGCCCGGCGCCATCGCGCGCCCCGCGATCGCCGAGGAAGACGACGCCAAGCGCGTCATTCGCCGCCCCGGCCTGCCGACCAAGGTGGTGCTTCCGCCCCGTCCGACTCGCGGCGGCGCCCAGAAGGATCGCGGCCGCCTGACCGTCACCACCGCGACCTCGGAGGATTCAGAGGACCGGACTCGTTCGGTCGCCTCCTATCGCCGACGCATGCAGCGCCTGACCGGCCGCGGCGGAAACCAGCCGAAGGAAAAGCTCGTTCGCGAGGTGATTCTGCCGGAAACCATCACCATTCAGGAACTCGCCAACCGCATGTCGGAACGCGCGGTCGACGTGATCAAGCTGCTGATGAAGCAGGGGCAGATGCTCAAGATCACCGACGCGATCGACGCCGACACGGCGCAGTTGATCGCCGAGGAGCTTGGCCACACGGTCAAGCGCGTCGCCGAGGCCGACGTCGAGGAAGGTCTGTTTGACACGCCCGACGCCGACGAAAACATGCTGCCGCGCCCGCCCGTGGTCACCATCATGGGCCACGTCGATCACGGCAAGACCTCGCTGCTTGACGCCATTCGCTCGGCCAACGTCGTGTCCGGCGAGGCCGGCGGCATCACCCAGCACATCGGCGCCTATCAGGTGAAATCGCCGACTGGCGGTCTTGTGACCTTCATTGACACGCCCGGGCACGCCGCGTTCACAGCGATGCGCGCCCGCGGCGCCAAGGTGACCGATATCGTCGTCCTCGTGGTCGCCGCCGACGACGGCGTCATGCCGCAGACGATCGAGGCCATCAATCAC
>CAISJZ010000577.1 GCA_903885755.1 uncultured Hyphomicrobiales bacterium
CTCTTTGACCCTTTCCGCGGTGGCTCGCCCTGTTCAAGGAGCCTGCTTGCCGCCATCGGGACAGGTCGAAATATGCTCCAGCCGCGTGGCCATCGCAACCCAATCCCGAATCCTAGGTTAATTTCGGCGCGCGATCCGCGCATGTCCCGTTAGCGATGTGGCACGCAAATGGCTGAACCAACCCCGACAGGACGCGGCTCAGGGGGAGTCGCGTCAAAAACAAACAGGATGGCGGCCAATGGTCGTCAGTGGCGCCGAAATGAAACAAGCCGTTACGCGGAAGTTATTCTCTTATTGGAACAATCTGCGCGCCGAACGCACGGCGCCGGAGCGCGCCGACATCGATCCAGCCGCGATCCGGGCCTTGCTCCGCGATACATTCATTCTCGAAGTCGACCCCGACAGGATGCTGCCGGTCCGCGTTGCGGGAGCACGCATCGCGTCGCTGTTCATGCGCGAATTGAAGGGGGAGCCATTTAGTGGGCTTTATCGCGCGGAAGATCGGGACTGGCTCGGCGGAATCGTCGAATCCGTACTCGACGAACCGACGCCCGCCGTCGCGGGCGTGAGCGCGGCTCCGACTGGCCGCGAACCACTCGAGATGGAACTGTTGCTGCTGCCGCTTCGTCATGGCGGCAAAACGCACTCGCGCATTCTGGGGTCGCTTGTTCCCGCGACCTTTCCCTCGTGGATGGGATTGATACCCTCGCAACCCCTGCGCCTCACGTCCCTGCGGATCATCCGCCACGAGATCCTGCGGGAGATGGCGATCGAACCGGCGCCGACGCCCCAGGTCGCGGTGTTGCCGACGCCAAGCATCCAAGACAATGGTCGGCCATTCACCCTGCGAGTTGTCGAAGGTGGACGGTCGGCCTAGATTTACGTGTCGCGAGTAAGCCGGAATTAAGGTCTGCTAACTATTCTTGGCCCGAGTTTTCAATCGGGTGCGGGATGACGAAGGCAATGGCGACGAGCGCGCCAGGACATGCGGCTGAACTGCTCGCCAGATCCAGCGATCGGCGGCGGCATCAGCGCGTGAAGTTGACGCTGCTCGGGCGCTACATGCTCGAGGACCGCCGCGAGTTTCCCTGCCAGACCATCGACATGTCGCCGGGCGGCATGGCGCTGTTCGCGCCGATCAAGGCGCCCATCGGCGCGCGCATCATTGTCGATCTCGACGAAATCGGACGCATTGAGGGCGTGGCCGCGCGGCACATCGAGAATGGCTTCGCGCTCGCGCTCAACGTGACCCCGATCAAGCGCGAGAAGCTCGCCGATCAATTGACGTGGCTGGCGAACCGCCACACGCTTGGCTTGCCCGAGGACCGCCGTCACGAGCGCATCGAGCCGCGCAACGCACGGTCGACGTTGATCCTGTCCGATGGCCGCGAATACCTCATCAAGTTGCTCGACGTCTCCCTGTCGGGCGCGGCGATGAAGGCCGACGTCAAGCCGCCGATGGGGAGCATCGTCACCGTGGGCCGCACTCAGGGGCGTGTCGTCCGTCACTTCGAGACTGGCATCGCCGTCGAGTTCATGCGGACAATGCCTGCCGAAACGTTCGACGAAAGCGTCCGGCTCTAGCCAACGGGCCGTAATCCCTTCGCGAACCGCCTGTAATTGCGGACGTAGCCCGCCGCCGCCTTGCCAAAGGCCGTGACGGCGGCTTCGTCCAGCGTCCGGATCGCGCGCGCGGGCGCCCCGACGATCAGGGAATTGTCCGGAAATTCCTTGCCCTCGGTGACGAGCGCGTTGGCGCCGACAAGGCAATTGCGCCCTATTTTCGCGCCATTGAGAATGGTCGCGCCCATGCCGATCAGCGAATGGGCTCCAATCGTGCAGCCGTGCAGGGTAACGCGATGGCCGATCGTGCAATCCTCGCCGATGTCGAGGGGAAAGCCGAGATCGGTGTGCAGCACGCTGCCATCCTGCACGTTGCTGCGCGCGCCAATGCTGATCCAGTCGTTGTCGCCGCGCAGGACCGAGCCGAACCAGACACTGGCGTCCTCGCCAAGCCGGACGCGCCCGAGCACGGTCGCGTCCGGCGCGATCCAGTAGCGGCCTTCTACCGGTAATTCCGGCGACTGGTCATCAAGTGCGTAAATCGGCATGGCTATCCCCGCTTTGCTGTGTCGCCTCGACCATGCCGCGAAACCATCGATTTCGCAAAGCGCGTCGGCGCGATGTCGACGCGTTATAGTTGGCGGCGAATCAAATGGACGCGAACGAAAGCATGGCGGGACGGTTCATCAAGAGTCTGGCGACGCTCTGCGCGCTCGTGGCCGTTGGCGCCGGCGGTTGGAGCGTCATGCGGTTCCTGCGGCGTGACGCGCCACGCGGCGCCGCCTTTGCCATCGCGCGGATTGGCGCGGCGCATGTGCGCTACGATCCCGCCTATGCTCGCGACGCGAGGGATCGCGACGGAGGACGCCTCGACCGGCTCGATCTTGCCGTGCGGTTTCCCGGGTTCACGCCCGCCACGATGGAAACGGCATCGAAAACGCCGGAGCCCCTTCTCTTCCTGCAACTTGAGGAGGCCGACCCGACGCTGCCGCCTGAGGAACGCGCGGCCAAGCTCTACGTGCGCTTCCTCGAACCCGAGCAATGGACGAATCCGGGCGGCATCGTGATGCGTCGTTTCCAGTCGGGCAGTCCCTACGAAAGCGAGGAGCTATATTTCGCGCCGCCCGAAGGGCGCCTATTCGCCGCGCGCTGCACGCGCCCGCGCCAGCCGCCGGACGGATTGCCGGAGACTTGCCTGAATGACATCAGGGTCAATGGCCTGGATGTTCACATGCGCTTTCACCCGGACATGCTGCCGGAGTGGGAGCGCATGGTGGAGGGTTCGCGGGCGCTGATCGAACGAATGACGCGGTAGCAGACGTCACATATCCTCGAGATCGAAGTCGAGCACCGCGATCTGCAAGGTGTAGGACGAGCCCTTGGCGTCGTCGGCGGAAATCACGCCGAGAAAATCCTCGCCGTTGTTCAACTCGACCGAATCCATCTTGCGGCCGCGCGCGACGATCTTGAGCGTGTCTGCCTCGAAAAGGCGACGCAGGTATTCCTGCAAGACCTCGCGGCCGACGGGAATCTTCATCTCGAAGGCGAAGGAGCGGTCGCCATCCTCGTCATCAACTGTGATCGTGGCGATCTGGCGCTCTCCCAGATGCACGGCGGCCGCCTCGGAGTTCTTGGCGTCGAGCGTGACCCGCAAGGTTTCATTGCTGAAGGATTTGCGCACGAAAGCCTGAAGCTTGCGCAGTTCCGTCTTGTCCAAGCCCGGCATGCCATGTCCCCACGAAAGTGGTCCGCTGGATACGGGAAAAGATCGGATCGGGCAAGCGACCGAGGGCGGGATCAGAACTCCAGCTTCTTCGCCAGAATCTGGTCCATGGAATGGGACGGCTCGGCGCAACCGGCCTCTCCGACGACGCGCGCCGGCACCCCAGCCACGGTCTTGTTGTGCGGTACGGAACTCAGCACCACCGAGCCCGCCGCGATGCGCGCGCAGTGGCCGACCTCGATATTGCCGATGATCTTGGCGCCCGCGCCGATCAGTACGCCATGGCGAATCTTGGGATGGCGGTCGCCGCGCTCCTTGCCGGTGCCGCCGAGCGTCACGCCATGCAGGATCGAGACATCGTCCTCGATGACCGCCGTCGCGCCGACGACAAGGCCCGTGGCGTGATCGAGGAAGATGCCCTTGCCGATCCGCGCGGCGGGGTTGATGTCGGTCTGGAACACCTCGGACGAGCGGCTTTGCAGCCACAACGCGAAGTCCATGCGGCCGGCCTTCGACAGGGCGTGGGCCAGACGATGGGTCTGAATGGCGTGGAAGCCCTTGAAATACAAAAGCGGCTCGATGAAGCGCATGCAGGCGGGGTCGCGGTCCACAACGGCCGTCAGGTCGGCGCGAAACGCCTCGCCAATGGAGGGATCGCGCGAAATAACATCGAGATAGGCCTGACGGATGAGATCGCCTGGCACGTCCTGATGGTCGAGCCGCGCGGCGACGCGATGGACGATGGCGCTTTCCAGCGTGTCATGGTTGAGCACGGTCGCCATGACAAAGCCCGCGAGCTCCGGCTCACGGCGGACCGATTCTTCGGCTTCCGACCGGATGCGCGCGAACATCGGGTCGGTCTTGCCGAAACCGATCACCTTCGCGGACTGATATTGCGCCATGCCAAACTCCTGAACTTGCCGCCATCATACCATGGGGCGCGCGACAAGCCCAAGACGGGCCCCGGGGAGGCTCAGGGTCTCTTGCCAAGGAAGGTTAGCACCCCCTGTTTGTAGACCCTGTCGCCCACCGCAAGGTTGTGATCGCGGCCCGGAATTTCAAGCGCCTCGCCCCTTGGCGCCATGGCGGCGAGCGCGTGGGGATCGCCCGCGATGGCGTCCTTCGTACCGATCGCCACCAGCAGGGGACAGCCGATGCTGGCCACGTCGGCGGGCGTCACGGTCTGGCGCGTGCCGCGAATGCAGGCCGCCAGCGCCTGCCGATCGGCCTTGTTGGCGTCGGCAAAGGCGCGGAACATGCGCTGCGTCGGATCGACAAGGCTTTCGAGCGCCGGCGCGTCCATGGCCTCGGCGATGGCGAGCGGCAGGTTCGACGCGGTCACGAGATGTTGACCAAGGCCACCGAGCACCAGCGAGCGGACGCGGGCCTGATTGGCCAGCGTGAGGAACGTCGCGATGCGGGCGCCCATGGAGTAGCCTATGACATCCGCGGTTACGACGCCGAGATGGTCGAGCAGGGCCCGGGCGTCCCCGGCCATCACGGGCAAGGCGTAGGCGGCGGGATCGTGCGGCTTGTCGCTCGACCCATGGCCGCGATTATCGAAGGCAATGACGCGGCGACCGGCCTCCGTCAACGTCTTGACCCACTGGGTATTCACCCAGTTGACGGCGTGGCTCGAGGCGAAACCATGAATGAGCAGGATGGGTTCGCCGAGATCGGCGCCCGTCGGGGGAGCGTCGATATAGGCGATGTGAAGGCCGTCGTGGGTGAAAATTTGCATCGAAGCGCTCACTTCAATCGGGACATTTCGAGCGCAAACAGGTAGCGCCTTCTTTAGTCACGGCAATTGTTCGATCAACTAATGTCAACCAACATAGTCAAGGCATAACCATTGGTTTTCGCCTGTTTCACACGAGTGCGATACGCCATACGCCTCACAATCCCAGGATCACCCTCACGCTATCCTCGATGCTGGCGAGATCGCGCGGCGACAACTGACCTATTTCGTTTCTGACGCGCCGCTTGTCGACGACCTGCACCTGATCACAGACGGCAACGGAATCCTTGCCGGCGGAAACAACCGACAAGGCAATCGGAGGCGCCGGTTTCGGCGACGACGTGAACGGAACAACCACGACCGTCCGCCTGACCTCGTTGATGGCTTCCAGGGAAAGAATGACGCAAGGACGGGTCTTCTCGATTTCCGATCCGCGCGGCGTTCGTTCCGGGAAAGCGACCCAATAGATGCCACCGCGTCTAAAACTCATAGCTTGCCGAACGTTTCGGCCGCCAGCGCATCCACGTCGTCGGAGACATCCCGAATGGCCGATAGTTCCGGATCGGTTTCGATCTGGCGGGCCGCATCGACGAAAGATCGTTCGCGTTCATTGACCTTCTCGCGGAGGAATTGCTCAACGAGCTTGCTGCGCTCGCGGGAGGCGTAAAGCGCGTTGAAGCGCGTCAGCACGTCTGGTTTGATGCTGTAGACGGCTCTCTGAAACGTGGAAGGCATGACTGAATTCGATTTAGCTCTGGTGGACATTGTGGCACTGTAAAGTTTAACACTGTTAATGTCTAGTGTGGTTTCGTGACTTCGGAGACCCCAATTGGGTTCTCTTGTCCCATCGTCCGGGCCGATTTAGGTTGAAGCGAACTTGGCCATACGGGCCGGGCGAATGACCGGCACCGGGTCGCGAGGAAACACCATGAGGCTCCTTCCCTGGCTCGCCGCGGCGACGCGGGCTCTTTCCGCCACTGCCGCGCTGGCGCAGGCGGATTATCCCTCGCGCGGCATCAAGATCATCGCCCCCATCCCAGCCGGCAGTTCCGCCGATCTTCTCGCCCGCATCTACGCCAAGGGCTTGCAGGACAAATGGGGCCAGCCGGTGGTGGTCGAGGACCGCGTCGGCGCCTCGCACAACATCGGGGCGGATGTGGTCTGGCGCGCCGCGCCCGATGGCTACACGCTCCTGACCGCGCCGCCGCCCTCGCTGGCGGTCAATAAATATCTGTTCCCCAAGCTGCCATTCGATCCCGACACCTTCGTGCCGATCACGGTCATGGCGGAGGCGCCCAACGTGCTTGTGACACGGCCCGGCCTTGATGTCGCGGACGTGAAGGCGCTGATCGCGCTGGCCAAATCAAAACCCGGACAGCTCACTTACGGCTCGACCGGCAAGGGCAGCACGCTGCAACTCTCGGCCGAGGCCTTCCGCAACCGGGCGGGAATTGATCTGCTGCACATTCCCTTCACCGGCGTGCCGCAGCTCATTCAGGAGATGCTGGCCAAGCGCGTCGACATCACCTTCGCGCCGCTGATCGATCTCTACCCATATATCGCCGACGGCTCGCTGAAGGCGCTCGGCGTTGGCACGGACGAGCCCTCACCGGACCTGCCCGGGGTCCCGACGCTGGCGGCCACCCTGCCCGGCTATCACGCGACCGCGTGGTTCGCCGTCGCCGCGCCGCCCAAAACGCCTCTGCCGCTCGCCGAAAAGATTTCAGCCGCGATCCGGGAAGCATTCGCGCAGCCCGACGCGGGCCAAGCCTTCAAGAACCTGCACGCCAGGCCCATTCTGAACAATCCAACGGAGGCCGCCGCCTTCATCCGCGCCGACAGCCTGCGCTGGAAAGAGGTGATTGTCGCGAACGGAATTTCAGCGGAGTAGTGTGGGCTCGACGCGGGTTTTGCCGCGCGCCGCCACGGCTCAATCTTCCGCGCTGGAATGGCGCGCGTGCGTATCATACCAGCCGGGCACGGGCGCGCGGGTGAAGAGGCCGATGACGCGTCCCGTCAGTGATCGCAACTGGCGCGCGCCCGGGAATTTCCACTTCATGACTCCGTCGTCGCCAACCAGAAAATAGCCGACGCGAATGAAGCGATACAGGCGCAGGATATCTTCTCTGGATTTCCATTTGCCCGGCAGTTCCGCGCCAAAAAGGCCCGAAGAGCCTTCCTCGAAACGCTGCGCCACGTAATCGCCCTCCCGCGCCGGGTTTGGCGGCGAGAGATACCGCATTCGCGACTGCTCCACGGCCTGAAACGAGACGTAGCCAAGATCGACGAGCATCTCGATTTCAGCCGCAATATTCTCAAAGCTAGTCTTGTCCGATTCAATCGAGACATAGGATGGCCGCGCCACGAATTCGTTCAGCGCATTCAGGCAGACGGCGTCGCACCCCTCGATGTCGATCTTCATGAAATAGGGAACGCCGTGGGCGGCGATAACATCGGCGAAATTGACGGCGTCGACCTCGATCACGCTGCTTGCCGTTCCCAGCCGCGCGTTGCGCTCCGCCCAGTCAGCACGAACCGTTCCCCAGACGGAGACATCGCCGTTTCTGTAGAAGCGAACCTTGCCGTCGCCGGGCTCGATCAGATCGGGGCTCACGATCGCGCCCTCGATAATCGTCAGCTTCCCGCCATCAATAAACGACTTGAACTTTTCCTTGCAGGTCGCGATCAGGCCCGGGTCCGCTTCAAACGCGACGACGCGAAAACCCTTGCGCAGATAGAACTCCGTGTCCTCGCCCTTGTGCAGCCCGACGTCATAGATGAGATCCGGGTGTTTCGGTGTGTCCGCGCGGGGTGCCATAGTCCAAAATCTCTCGCTGTGCGTCGCCTGTGTTCGATCGACGATGCGGCATATCCCCCTGGGGCGCAACCGTGAGGCGTTGCGCCGCTCGGCCGCCGCGCGTAATCTGCGAATCGACATCCTTTCCCGGGAGAATTCGCACATGTCATTTCAGCTTCGCGCGCTTGCTGGCGGCGCCTTCCTCGCCGCTTCCGTCGCTCTTGCCTCTCCCGCCCTGGCGGCGACCTGCGGCGGCGATTTCGGCTCCTGGCTGCAGGGCGTCAAGCAGGAGGCCTCAAGCAAGGGCGTCGGCGCCCGCGGCATGGCGGCCCTGGACGGCCTGTCGCCGGACCCGAGCGTCATCAGCCATGACCGCGGACAGGGCGTGTTCCGTCAGTCGTTCGAGCAGTTCGCGCCGCACCGGGCCAATCCGCTGGTCGCGCCAGGCGCCAACAAGCTGCGCGCCATGGGCTCGTTCTTCGACCGGCTGGAGAGTCAGACGGGCGTGCAGGGCCCGGTGCTCGTCGCTATCTGGGGCCTCGAGACCAGCTTTGGCGCGGTGCAGGGCAATTTCGGCACCATCCGTTCGATCGCGACCCTCGCCCACGATTGCCGCCGCTCCGAACGGTTCCGCGACGAATTGTTCAACGCGCTGAAGATCGTCGACTCCGGCGCCATGACGGCGAGTTCGATGCGCGGCGCCTGGGCCGGCGAAATCGGTCAGACCCAGTTCATGCCCTCGTCCTATCTGAAGTTCGGCGGCGGGCAGGACCTGATCCATTCCTCGCAGGCGGCGCTCACGGCGACCGCCAACTACCTGCGCGGCTACGGCTGGTCGAAGGGGGCGGGTTGGGAGCCCGGCCAGGCAAATTTTGGCGTCATCAAGGAATGGAACAAGTCCGACGTCTACGCCCGGACGATCGCCTACCTCGCCACCAAGATCAATCAGCAGGTCAAATAGGCCGGCACCGCGCGAGGCTCCTGGGCCTCGCGTCAAAATAGCGCGGCGGATCGAGGTCGCGGAACGCATTTTCCGGTCCAACGAGACCGGTTTTCGGGCTACAGACCCGGTGCGTAACGCGCAAGGGGTGGAAACAGTGTCAAACGAACTTCCCGTTCTGGTGATCGGCGCCGGGCTTGGCGGCGCGGCGGCGGCCCTGGGTCTTGCCCGCAAGGGCGTCAAGGTCAAGCTGCTGGAAGAGGCCGCCGAACTTGGCGTCATCGGCTATGGCATCCAGCTTGGCCCGAACGTATTCCCGATGTTCCGCGAACTCGGCGTCGAAACGGCGGTTCTGGCGAAGTCGCATTTCCCGCCCGACGTTCTCATGCTCGACGCCGTCAGCGGCGAAACGGTGTCGCGAATGCCGACCGGAGCGTCCTTTCGCGAACGCTTCAGGGACCCCTATGTCGCGATCCATCGCGTCGATCTGCATCACTGCCTGCTGGACGCCTGCAAGGAGGCCGCGAACGTCGAGATCATGCCGTCGACCGCCTTCGAGAGCGTCGAGGACCTTGGCGATCGCGTGCGCGTGAAAACAAAGGACGGCCGGGTGATCGAGGGGCTGGCGCTGATCGGAGCGGACGGTCTTGGATCGGGCGTGCGTCGCCATCTCGTCGGCGAGGAAAAACCGGTGCCCATTGGCTATGTCGCCCATCGCACCATCGTGCCGATGAGCGCGGCGCCCGAACACGTCCGCCGCAAGGAAGTCATCCTTTGGGCCGGCGATGGTTTTCACATCGTGCAGTATCCGCTGCGCGACGAGACGCTGTTCAACATCGTCGCGGTGTTCCGCACCGAGAACATCTACGAGCGCGCCGACGAAAAGGCCTATCGCGACGTCCTGATGAAGACTTACGCCAGCGCGCATCCGACAATGCACGACATGCTGCGCGTCATGGACCTCAAGCGGCGCTGGGTGCTCGCCGATCGCACGCCCATCCGGCACTGGAGCAAGGGCCGGGTCACGCTGCTGGGCGACGCGGCGCATCCAACCCTGCAATCCTACGCCCAGGGCGCCTGCATGGCGATCGAGGACGCGGTGGTGCTGGCCCGTTGCATCGAACTCGGCAAGGGCGATTTCGCCGCCGCCTTCAAGCGCTATGAAAGCGAG
The DNA here is from genome assembly GCA_903885755.1 of uncultured Hyphomicrobiales bacterium. GTDB lineage: Bacteria > Pseudomonadota > Alphaproteobacteria > Rhizobiales > Beijerinckiaceae > Terripilifer. Next base: position 9,933 of record CAISJZ010000577.1, read on the forward strand.
CGCGTGCTGCGCACGGCGCGCGTCGTGCTGGACTCGCGTTCCCTGTGGGAATTCTATCATCTCGGCGGCATCGCGCGCGACGTCCGCAACGAGGCCGAGCGGCGCAAGACCGAGGACGACATGTTCCGCTGCGTCGCGTGGATTTACGACGGCGTGAAATTGCCGGAGTCACTTTAGCCCGGCCATCGTGGCGCCGGCCCCTGTTCAAACGCCTCGCTCTGGCCTAAAAGCGCCTCAGCCTAGGACACAGGGATCGACCATGGCCGCAGATCATTCGACGCCGCACTACCACAACCAGCCGGGCGCGCGCTCGGTGCGCGTGGGCGCGCGGGAGTTTATGTGCATCGGCGCGCTTCCGCCGTTCGACCATCCCCATATTTTCATCGACATGGGCGACGCCTCCGAGGCAATTTGCCCTTATTGCTCAACCCTTTATGTCTACGACGCCGCGCTTCACGGCCATTCCGACCCCGCGGAATGCGAATGGAGCGAAAAGGCGGCCTGACGGGCCGCCGCGTCCAATCCCGGACCCAACGCCTTGACCGATCAATTGCACGCCGTGATCGCCGGCGCCGGCGTCGGCGGCCTTGCCGCCGCTATCGCGCTTGCGCGCGCCAATGTCAGAGTCACTGTCCTGGAGCGAGCCGCCGACATCGAGGAGGTCGGCGCGGGCCTGCAACTCGCCTCCAACGCCACCGGCTGCCTACGGGAACTTGGCGTTCTCGACGCGGTCCTGCGCCACGCAACAACACCAGAGCAGGTGCGCCTGCGGCGCGCCCGCGACGGCAAGGACCTGGCGCGCATGCCGCTCGGTCCGATCGCGGAACTGCGCTGGGGCGCGCCCTACATCGTCATTCATCGGGCCGACCTGCAAAGAGTCCTCCTTGATCGCTGCCTGTCCGATCCCCTGATCGAGGTGAAGACCGGCGTCAACGTGATGGGATTCGCCGTCGCCAACGATGGTGTCGAGATCGGCGCGCGTCAGGGCGAGAACCCCGTGCGCATTACCGCGGACTTCCTGATTGGCGCCGACGGCTCGCGCTCGGCCCTGCGCGAGCGCATCGGCCTAGGCTTGTCCGATCAGCTCGTCTGGTCGGGTCGCACGGCCTGGCGCGCGCTCGTGCCGTCGGAACTGGCGCCGGCCTTCGCGCGCAAGCTTGAAACGGGGCTGTGGCTGGGCCCCAAGGCGCACCTCGTTCATTATCCGCTGCGGCAGGGCGAGATTATCAACGTCGTCGCCATCACCGAGGATCATTGGCGGGCGGAGAACGCGCCGGACTTCTGGGAGATTGCCGGCGAGCCGGCGGACGTGTCGCCGCGCTTCGCCCGCTGGCACGAGGATGCGCGCGCGTTGATCGGCGCCGTCGCGGAATGGCGGCGCTGGCCCCTATTCGACCGCGCGCCGGCGCGTCGCTGGAGCGTCCAGCGCGTCGCCGTGCTGGGCGACGCCGCGCATCCCATGGTCCCCTTCCTCGCGCAGGGCGCGGCGCAGGCAATCGAGGACGCTGCGGCGCTGGGCGCGGCATTCACAAAATACGCCAGCAATGTCGATGCGGCGCTGGTGGACTACCAGGGGGCGCGGGTGGCGCGCGCGGCCGCGGTGGTAATGGCCTCGCGCCGACAGGGCTCGATCTACCATATGGGCGGCCCCATGGCGCTGGCGCGCGATCTCGTGATGGGACGGCTTGGCCCGCATCGCATGATGACGCAGCTCGACTGGCTTTATGACTACAGGGCGCGTGGGTAGTCGTTCCGGTAAATTCGTGGAGTGCGCTATGAAACGCGATGACCTGATTGGCGTGTGGCGGGGCGGCGGACAACAGGTGTTCGGCCCCGATGGAAGCCTGAAAACCGCGCTCGGTCCCGAGGCGCCGGGCTGGCTGATCTATACCAGCGAAGGTTACATGATGGTGCTGACGAGCGATCCGCGCGGCCTACCAGCGGATGAACCAGCGCGCCTGTCGCCGGCCGACAAGGCGAAATGCGCCGACGCCTGCGTCTCCTATTTCGGTCGCTTCGAGGTCGTCGGCGGCGACGTTCTGCATCATGTCGAGGTCGCCCTGTTTCCCGGCTGGACGGGCAAGGCACGCGTGCGCCACGCGACACTCGATGGCAAGCGCATGACGTTCATCACGGACCCGGACGCCGCTGGCTGCGTCAGTCACATCCATTGGGAAAAGGTCTAACCGGCGCGCGAATTGCTTGACTGCGCGAACTGTCGTTCCGATGGAGCATCCATGACAGACGCGCCAAAATCTTCCACGCCGGGCGGGACTGTCCGCCGCCTGTCCCATGCCTCCAGCGTTCTCGGCAGGGACAAGCGCTACATCATTTATACGCCGGCGGGATACGAGACATCGGGACTGCTATATTCCGTGATGTATCTGCTGCACGGCAACTATGGCGCGCCCGACGATTTCATCGACGCGGGTTCGCTGAATCTAACGGCGGATCGCCTGATCGCCGAAGGCCGCATACCGCCGACGATTTTCGCGCTGCCCGACGGCGAGCGGTCCTGGTACGTCGACCACGACGACCTGCGCATGGAAGAGGCGATCCTCTCCGAATTCATTCCGATGATCGAACGAAGCGAGCGCGTCATCGGCACGCGCGCGGCGCGCGCGATCGGCGGTATTTCCATGGGCGGTTACGGATCATTGCGTCACGCGCTCAAGCATCCAGAACTGTTCAGCGCCGTCGCGCTTATGAGCCCGGCGATCTACGCCGACATGCCACACGCGGGCTCGAGCGCCCTGTGCGGCAAACCGTTCTGTTCGATCGGCGCCAATGGCGAATTGACCTTCATTCCCGAGGCGTGGCGCAGTCAAGCCTATCCCGCGCTGCTCGACGGCTATTCCAGGCAAGGTTCGCCGCTGCGTTTCTATGTCGATTGCGGCGCGCAGGATGAATTCGGCATCGCGGAGGAGGCGCGCTGCCTGTTCGCGACTTTGCGCGAGCGCGGCGAGGACGCCCGCTTCGGCCTGCGCGATGGAACGCACGACTGGCCAACCTGGATGCTGGCGCTTCAAACCGCCCTGCCCCACGCGCTCGCCCGGGCGCCGCAACCCGTCGCGCCGGCCTTGGCCTGACTGGCGCCGGTGGCAATCCCGATCCCGGCTCGCTATATACAGGCCAACACGCCGAACGGCCCCTTGAGGCCGGACTGGACAGGAGGCCGCGATGCTCGCATCCGACGACGACATTCTCTCGAAAGCGCAGGAGTGGAAGGCCAACGGCAAGGCCGTCGCCATCGCCACGGTGGTCGAGACCTGGGGCTCCGCGCCGCGTCCGGTCGGCAGCCATCTCGTGATCGACGGCGACGGCAATTTTCTGGGCTCGGTCTCAGGTGGCTGCGTCGAGGGCGAGGTCGTGTCCGAGGCAACCGATGTGATCGCCGACGGCAAGTCCCGGACGCTGGAGTTTGGCGTCGCCGACGAAGCGGCCTGGCGCGTCGGGCTGTCCTGCGGCGGGCGTATTCGCGTCTATGTCGAACGGGTGGATTGATGCGTCTCGACCTTCTGAAAATCCTGAATGAAGAACGCGCCGCGCGGCGTCCGACCGTGCTGGTGACCGACATGGCGAGCGGCGAGCAGCGCCTCGTCAAGGGCGCCGCCATCGCCGCCGATCCTCTCGCGGAGATTCTCGACGCGGCTCTGCGCGCCGGCAAGAGCCGGAGCGTCGAGCACGATGGAAAAAGCCTCTTTCTCACGGTGCAGTCGCCGCCGGTGCGCATCTTCTGCGTTGGCGCGGTGCATATTTCGCAGGCGCTGGCGCCGATCGCCCGGCTCGCCGGTTTCGACATGACGATCATCGATCCGCGCACCGCCTTCGCGACACCGGAGCGTTTCCCCGACGTGGCCGTGCTCGCGGACTGGCCGCAAAACGTGATCCCGAAGCTCGGCCTCGATCAATACACCGGCGTCTGTTTGCTGACGCACGATCCCAAGATCGACGATGCCGCGCTGATCGCCGCGCTCAAGGCCGACTGTTTCTACATCGGCGCGCTGGGCTCGCGCAAAACCCATCACAAGCGTATCGAGCGCATGATGGCCGAGGGCTTTGGCGAGGACGCGCTCAAGCGCATTCGCGCGCCAATCGGACTCGACATCGGCTCGGTATCGCCGGCCGAGATCGCCGTCGCCGTGCTCGGCGAGATCATCATGTCCCTGCGCAAGAAGCCATTGCGCGCGGAGAAGGCGGCTTGAAATTCGGCCCGGTTCCCGTCGATGACGCCGAGGGCGGCATGGTCGCCCATGCCGTGCGCCGCGATGGGCTCGTTCTGAAGAAGGGCGAGATCGTTGACGCGGCGCGCCTCGCGGCGTTGAAGGCCGCGGGCCTCACGGAGATCGTGGTGGCGCGGCTCGAACCCGGCGATATCGTCGAGGACGAGGCCGCCGCGCGTCTCGCCCACGCCATCGCTGGCGCCCACCTGCGCGTCGAAAAGCCATTTACGGGGCGCTCCAATCTCTTCGCGGAACAAGCCGGCGTGCTGCTGTTTGACGCGGACGCGCTGGACCGCGTCAACGAGATCGACGAACGCGTGACCCTCGCGACACTGCCGACGTTTCGCGCCGTGGTGGCGGGCGAGATGGTGGCGACGGTCAAGATCATTCCCTTCGCCGCGCCGGGCGAGGTCGTGGCGCGCGCCGAGATCGCGGCGCGCGACGTCGGTCTTCGCATTTCGCCGTACCAGCCCATGCGCGTTGGCGTGATCTCGACATTGCTGCCGGGCCTGAAGCCATCGGTCATCGCCAAGACGCTGCGCGTCTTCGAGGAACGTCTGGCGCCGGCGGGCGCGACCATCGCGACCGAAGCGCGCGTCGCACACACGACAAGCGCGCTCAGCGCCGCGATCCGCCGCGTCGCGCCCGAATGCGATCTGATCGTGGTGTTTGGCGCTTCCGCCATCACCGACCGGCGCGATGTCATTCCGGCCGCGCTGGAAGCCGCTGGCGGGCGCATCGAGCAATTCGGGATGCCGGTCGATCCCGGCAATCTCCTGCTGCTGGGACGACTTGGAGATGGAGCGAGCCAGAAAACCGTTCTCGGCGCGCCGGGCTGCGCGCGCTCGCCCAAGGAGAACGGCTTCGACTGGGTACTGCAACGGCTACTGGCGGGGGTGCCCGTCGGCCCCGCCGATATCCGACGCATGGGCGCCGGCGGACTGCTGATGGAAATCGTCTCGCGGGGACAGCCGCGCGCTGGCGAAGAGCCGCAAGAGCATGACTGACATCGCCGCGATCATTCTGGCGGCAGGCGCTTCCAGCCGGTACCGCGCGGCGGCGGGCCTGGATAGCCCCAACACCAAACTCGTCGCGACACAGGATGGCGAGGCGCTGGTGCGCCGAGTGGCGCGCGCCGCCATCGCATCCCGCGCCAAACCCGTTGTGGTCGTCACGGGACACGCGCGCGCCGACGTCGAGGCCGCGCTGGCGGGCCTGCCGCTGCAATTCGCGCACAATCCCGATTTCGCGACGGGAATGGCGTCGTCGCTGAAGACCGCCATCGCCGCGCTTCCCGAAAATGTCCGAGGCGCCGTTGTCATGCTCGGCGACATGCCGCGCGTTTCGGCGACGATTGTCGACCGGCTGATCGCCGGGTTCGAGGCGCATCCCTCCGCCAGGGCCGTCGCGCCGGTCTTTCGGGGCGAGCGCGGCAATCCCGTGCTGATCGCAAGCGCGCTGTTCGTCGAAGTCCTGACGCTTGAAGGGGATGTCGGCGCGCGGCTCCTGTTGCGCGCCGCGGGTGACGATGTCGTCGAAGTCGAGATCGCCGACGACGCCGTCTTTTACGACGTCGATACGCCGGAAGCGCTTGGCGGCTGACTCAGGCGGCGCCGGCCAGACGCTCCGTGACTTCCTCGTCGCCAACCTGATCCAGCGGTCGCGGCTCGGGCATCACGCCGCCATAGGCGCAGATACGGGAAATCTCGGAGGGCTGTACGGGCTTGGAGAACATATAGCCCTGCAATTCGTGCGCGCCGAGCGCCTGCAGGAAGCGATGCTGCTCGGAGGTCTCGACGCCCTCGGCGACAACCGTCAGGCCGAGCGAACGGCCGAGATGGACAACCGAATGCACGATGATCGCGCTTTCGCCCGTCGCTTCCATCGATTCGAGGAATGACTTGTCGATCTTGATCTTGTCGAAGGCGAACCGTCGCAGATAGATCAGGCTGGAATAGCCGGTGCCGAAGTCATCGAGCGCCAGGCGCACGCCCATGGCGCGCAGATCGAACATCGCGTTCTCGGCGCCATCGGCGTCCTCGACGATCACGGTCTCGGTAAGTTCGAGTTCAAGCCGGGTCGGATCGAATCCCGTTTCGTTGAGAATTTTCTGCACAACTCCGACAAAGCCGGGATGGCGGAACTGAATCGCCGATACGTTGACCGCAACGCGAATGCCCGGCCACTGGCGCGCGTCCTCGCAGGCGCGACGCATGACCCATTCGCCGAGTTGCAGGATTAGCCCGCGCTTTTCCGCCAGACCAATAAAATCGGACGGCGGGATCAGACCCTTGGTTGGGTGGCGCCAGCGAACCAGCGATTCAACGGCAAGCAGCTTGCGGCCATCGACGGAAACGATCGGCTGATAGTACAGCTCCAGCCCGCCATTCTCGATGGCGATACGCAAATCCTCCTCGGTCGAACGGCGCGCCTCGACCTGATCGGACAGGGCGCTTTCGAAGAAGGCGAACCGGTTACGACCAGCGCGCTTGGCGTTGTAGAGGGCGAGATCGGCGCAGCGCATCAGCACTTCGCGATCCGAGGAATCGCGCGGGCAGATGCTGATGCCGATGGAACAACCAATCAGGGCTTCCTCGCCATCGAGATCAAAGGGTTCGCGCAGGGTCGCCAGCAGGCGCTCGGCGAGCACTTCGCAATCGGCGGGAGACCCGACGCCGCTCTGAAGAATCGCGAATTCGTCGCCGCCAAATCGCGCAACCATGTCGGTCGCCCGCAGCTTGGCCTGCAACCGTTGCGCGACCGCGATGATCATCTTGTCGCCGACGTCGTGGCCAAACGTGTCGTTGACCGACTTGAAGCGATCAAGATCAAGATAGAGCAGCGCGAAGCCGCGCCCGCCGCGCTGGGCATGGCCGATGGCGTTATCCAGCACGCGGGTGAACAGCAGGCGATTGGGAATCCCCGACAGAGCGTCCTGCCCGGCGAGCCTGGTCGCGGTCAGTTCCGCGTCGGCGAGCTTCAAGGTCGAGCGATAGGCCAGCAAGCCAGCGAATAGCGCGGCGAAACTGACCAGCATGGAGCCGATGTTGCCGAGCAGGCGGTCGCCCGGACGATCGGCGCGCCATTCGAGGAAGACGTCCTGCCCATCCGCGCCAATCGGAACGTCGGAGGCGGCCGGATCGGTCGAAGGCGCTTTCACCAGACTGAGGGTCGCCACGCCCGAGTTGCGCGCGATCCGCGTCAGGAACGTGTCCGCGATCGGACGTACGGCGAAGACCGCGTACATCCGGTTGCGCGCGTCCGTCATGGGCAGCCCGAGGCGTCCAGCTTCACTGAGCGGCACGATCGATACGGCGAACCCGCCCCTGTCCGTCATAATGAAGTTGCTGGAGCCGCTGATAGTCTTGGCCAGCCCCTGCCCCGCGCCATTGCCAGTGTCCGAGCCAACGGCGCCCCTCAGACCGGACGTCAACTGGCCGCGAATGGGGCCAAGCACGCCGATCGCGCCCGCCTTGAAGTCCTCGAACGCCTCCGGGGCGGCGAATGGCGGCAAGCGCGCGGCGGAGACCCCATCGGTCAGATCAAGAAGGAAAATATTCTGGAACGTTGATCGCGCGGTTTCGGGCGGCGCGTGCCCGTCGAGCATTTCCTCGACCGAATCCTTCAACAGGCGGGATTGCGCCAGCAATTCCGACGAGGCCGCGGCGACAAGGCGATTGCCGTCGAACAGTTCGGCTTCCTGGTTGTGGTTCGCCCGACCCCAGGCCAGCACGAGCACCATGCAGACAAGCGTCAGCGATGTGATCAGGGAGATTGTCACCAATCCCTGACTCTGGCCGGTTTCGTTGCGCTTACTGAAACTGGGTAACCGCATCGCCCTCGAACCTGGCCAAGCCCAGGGGCAACCCTAAAGCATGCAGGTTAAGAAGGAATTGCCCGGAGGGCAGGAAAAAACTCCGCTAGATCAACTTCAGGCCGCGAAAACTGGCGTGACCGCGCCGGCCGACGATGATGTGGTCATGCACTTCGATGCCCATCTGTTTGGCGATCGATATGATGTCGTGGGTCACCTTGATGTCGGCGGCCGACGGCGTCGGGTCGCCCGAAGGGTGGCTGTGGACGAGAATCAGCGCCGTCGCGCCAAGCTCCAGCGCCCTGCGGACGACTTCGCGCGGATAGACCGGGGTGTGGTC